>CAUTTP010000007.1:0-59176 GCA_963541305.1 uncultured Prevotella sp. | reverse complement strand
ACGTACACCGAACGACATACGCACGTACACCGAACGACATACGCACGTACACCGAACGGCGTACGTCGCCGCTTCCGCCCGGTGGCAGAGCCGGAATGCTGTTCCGGAAGCCTCCGCCAAGGCATTTTTGCCTGTTCTTGAAACGTTTAGGACAACACCGTTTGCCGTCACGAATGTCTCACACTCTTTCATCTGCTAAAATAAAAATGCACTATATTAACATCGCATCTTAAAAAAGGGCAAATAAATTTTGCGAGTCTATCGACAACTGTTATCTTTGCAATTGCGCAGGGAATGCCGATCGGAAAAGAACAGCTATCAATATAGGCATTCCCCAATAACCACGTAGTGAAACCTATCCTATGAAAGTATTATTATCAATGATAACGACAGCCGCAATGAGCATACCGGCATTAGCCAACGAAAAATCGGACACCACCGTACTACAACTTGACGATGTGGTGGTGACAGGAACCCGATACAAGACGGATGTGCGGCATCTGCCCATGACGATATCGGTGGTCGGCAGAGAGAAACTAACGGAGAATTATCAACAGAACGTGCTCCCCACACTCACGCGGCAGGTGCCCGGCCTGTTCGCCACCTCGCGCGGGCTGCTCGGCTATGGTGTGAGTACCGGCTCGGCCGGCGGTATCAAGGTGCGTGGCATAGGCAACATGGCCGATCTGCTGGTGATGATCGACGGACTGCCCCAATATGCCGGGCTCTACGGACATCCCATAGCCGACAGCTATCAGACGATGCTGGCCGAACGGGTGGAGGTGCTGCGAGGCCCGGCCAGTATGATTTATGGCAGCAACGCGATGGGAGGCGTGGTAAATATCGTGACCCGCAAGATGTTGCAGGATGGTGTCAATACCAACATCAACCTGCAAGGGGGCAGTTATGGCACTTTCGAGGGCACTGTGACCAACCGTGTGCGCAAGGGCAAATCTTCATCCATCGTCGGCGTCGACTACGGCCGTACGGACGGGCACCGTAGCAATTCGGAGTTTGAGCAGGTGAGCGGATTTGTCAAGTTGGGCTATGATTTCACCCCCCACTGGAGCCTCAGCGGCGATGCGAACATTATCTATTTCGAGTCGTCTAACCCCGGCACAGTGTCGAACCCATATATTGACAACGACATGATGATCACCCGCGGCATGGCTGCGCTCTCGCTGACCGACGAATATGAGAAGACCAGCGGTGCCCTGCGCGTGTTCTACAACTGGGGGCACCATCACATCAACGACGGATACAACACCGACGGTACAGCCCCAACGGCATACTATCTGCACAATGATCGCATGGGCGGCTTCTCGCTCTATCAGAGCGTGTCGCTCTTTCCGGGCAACCACATCACGGCGGGCATCGACTTCCGGCACTATGGCGGACACGCGTGGAACCGCAACATGGCGACATCGGCCGAGACCGACATCGCCAACCGCAGTGCAAACAATGTGGCGGGATATGTGGACATGCGACAAGACCTCGCGTCGTGGCTCACGCTCGATGCCGGCATCCGTCTCGACCACCATTCGCTGTCGGGCAACGAATGGGTGCCACAGGGTGGTTTGTCGTTCCATCTGTCAGCTAATGCCGAGTTAAAGGCAACGGTGAGCAAGGGGTTCCGCAACGCCACAATACGCGAACTCTACATGTTCCGCCCTGCCAATGCCGAGCTGGAACCCGAACGTATGATGAACTACGAGCTGTCTTATCGCCAGCAAATGCTGAACGGACGGCTGAATTATGGCATCAATGTGTTCTACCTGAAGGCTGACAATCTTATTTCCACCACAATGGTCAATGGTCGGCCGATCAACATGAACACCGGAAAAACAGAGAACAGCGGCGTGGAACTGGAGGCAGATTATCGCATTGACCGCCATTGGAGCATGAATACCAACTACAGTTTCCTGCACATGAGCAATCCGCAGGTATCGGCACCCGAGCACAAACTCTACGCCGGCGGCAATTATCGCTGCGGACGTTTCGCCGCAAACGCAGGGCTGCAATATATTGCCGGGCTCTATACCGCCACAGGCAGCAATGAGTCGAAAGAAAGTTTCTGGCTGCTCAACCTTACCGCACAATATAGAATGTGGAAAGGTCTGCACGTTTTTGCAAAAGGCGAAAACCTGCTGGCACAGCAATATGAGACGGTGGCAGGCTTCCCCATGCCCCATGCCACTTTCATGGGCGGTATCAACTGGAACTTCTAAAGAAATGCAATAGGCAAGAAAAAGAGGGTGTATCAGAATGGAATAAGAGAATAAAAGAATAATCGCTTCGCCCAGAACTGAAAGTCACTGTTCTCGGCATACATGCCGAGAGGGAAAGTAATAAAAGCCAAATATCGGCTAAACATCCGTTTATACGGTCCTATTTGTGCTTAAAGTGATGGCTTTTTATTCTTTTATACTCTTATTCTTTTATTCTGATACACCCTCTTTTTGTTATTGAATCGGTCTATACCTTATATATAATAAAACCGTATCGGAATTACTTGATGATTCCCTGTTCCACAAAAATCTTCTTCATCACATCCACGCCACGGTCGACATGCTCTTTGGTATGGGTTGCCATCAGTGCCATACGTACCAAAGTGTCGGCAGGAGCACAGGCCGGAGGCACCACGGGATTGATGAAAATGCCGGCCTCGAAAGCCAGTTTGGTGACAAGGAATGTCTTGTTCACGTCGCGCACATAGAGTGGTATGATAGGACTTTCGGTATCGCCAATCTCAAACCCCTCCTCGCGAAAACGCTGCAAGGCATATCTGGTCACCTCCCACAGATGCTCGATGCGTTCGGGCTCCTCCTTCAGTATGTGCAGCGCCTCAAGAGCGGCAGCCGTCGCAGCAGGTGTGTCGCTCGCCGAGAAGATATAGGTGCGACTGGTGTGACGCAGATAGTTGATGGTATCAGAATCTGACGCAATGAATCCGCCGATGGAGGCAAGACTCTTTGAGAAGGTTCCCATGATGAGATCCACTTCATCCTGCAAGCCGAAATGATTGCACACGCCGCGGCCATTTTTGCCAAATACGCCGATACCGTGAGCCTCATCGACCATGATGGAGCAGTTGTACTTATACTTCAGTTCCACAATCTTGGGCAACTTGCAGAGGTCGCCCTCCATCGAAAACACGCCATCCACCACGATGAGCTTCACAGCCTCGTGGGGCAGTTTCCGCAGCACACGCTCCAAGTCGTTCATGTCGTTATGCTTATAGTGCAGCGGAGTAGCAAAGCTCAGACGGCGTCCATCCACGATGGAAGCATGGTCGCGATCGTCGCAGATGATATAATCGCCACGGCCAACCACGGCTGAAATCACACCCGAGTTGACAGTAAAGCCGGTCGAGAAGCAGAGTGCCTCGTCTTTTTGCACAAATTCGGCAAGTTCTTTCTCAAGCCGTACATGAAGATCCAGCGTTCCATTAAGGAAACGGCTGCCTGCACAGCCCGAACCATATTTATAAAGAGCATCCTTGGCAGCCTCAATCACGCGGTCGTCTCCTGTAAGTCCTGTGTAAGCATTACTACCAAACATCAAGACCTTATGTCCGGCCATGGTCACCTCCGGGCCCTGCTTGCTGGTAATTTCTCTAAAATAAGGATAAACCCCCGCCTCCATAAACTGCTGAGGCACACGATAGTTTTTGTATCTTTCTTGTAACTGTCCCATTTTGATAATAGGTGTAGAAAAACTACGATTTTATAAATTAGGCTGCAAAGATACAAAAAAAGAAACGAGAAGTCGCTAAAAAAATGGCAATAAAACAACTTTTCAGTGAAAATACATACAAAATACTGATATGATCATAAAAAATCCATTAAATTTGCAGTAGATTTATTAAGGGTATGAAGAAGAAAATTCTTTTTATTATTAATCCGATTTCCGGCAATGTCAACAAGGCGTCGACTCCTGAAAAAATAAAGAAATATCTCGATAGCGAACGATTTGATTATGAGATTAAGGAAACGCAGTATGCCGGCCATGCCACAGATCTTGCACGCGAGGCAAGCCGCAGCGGCATAGACATAGCCGTGGCCGTGGGCGGCGACGGTACTGTGAATGAGGTGGCACGAGGCATCATCCATACCCAGACAGCACTGGGTATCATTCCCTGCGGCTCGGGCAACGGGCTGGCACGTCACCTGTTCATCCCGGTGAACGTCAAGCGGAGCATCAATATCTTGAACCAATGCGAGATACACGACCTTGATTATGGCGTGATCAATGGCTATCCATTCTTCTGCACCTGCGGCATGGGCTTTGACGCTTTCGTAAGCATGAAGTTCGCCGAGGCAGGCAAACGGGGACCCATCACCTACGTGCAGAAAGTGCTGGAGGAAAGCCTGAATTACAAGCCTGAGACCTACGAGATCGAAGACGACACCGACAAGGGTAGCTATAAAGCGTTCCTCATCTCCTGTGCCAACGCATCGCAATATGGCAACAACGCCTATATCGCTCCGCAGGCTTCAATGAGCGACGGATTGATGGACGTGATCATCATGGAGCCTTTCGACGTCTTGGAAGCACCGCAGATTGCCATTGATATGTTTAGCAAGACGCTCGACAAAAGTTCTAAGATCAAAACTTTCCGCACCAAAAACCTTCATATCCGCCGTTCGCAACCCGGTGTCATCCACTTTGACGGCGACCCGGTGATGACCGGTGCCGACATCGACATACATCTGGAGGAGAAAGGCATTAAGATTGTGGTAAACTCAGAAGGCGACAAGAGTCTGCGCCAGCCCAATGCCATACAGACCACGGCTGCCGAACTGTTTAATGATATCAATTATATCAGAAATGAAATTGCCCGACATACACGTCGCGGCATGAATTTCACAAAACTATTGCAAAAGAAAATCGAGCGAAATCTGCAGCTATAAATCCTCTACTTCCCGAGAAAGGCGCCGTAATGAGACTGTCATGTAAAATGGAAAAAGTGTGTCTAAACGGCTCCATATATACAAGAATTGATACAGAAACAAATCAACAAGCACCCTGAAAACCGTGGTGTTTTCACAAAATCAAGGGGAAATGGGGCGGAAATCGTGAAAAATCGAGCACTTTTTGTATTCCGCTGATTATCAGTGAGTTGAAATCTTAAAACCATTTTTCAGCAAATTTTACGAAAAAATCGGGTTGCGATAGCATAGGTTTCGCATCGCGAAAGCATAGATATCGCAATGCGAGAGCATTGAAATCGCATCGCGATCAGGCCGTTATCGTCATGCGAAACCTATGCTATCGCAACCTCGCCTCAATTTTTCCGCACCGATTTTCACTCCATCTTGACCGAAAATTCCTATTTCCCGTCTATCTTCACTTTATTTCGCGATTTATTTATTGCGAAACAATCGAACAAACCGCACAATGGGGCGGACAAATGACTGGACAATGAAAACGGAAATTTCAGGAAGACCTTGCCACAACTGATGGCTCCAAAGCAGGCTTCAATGCGCCAGATATGAGAGGCTTTTAGAAGTACATAATGTTTTGATACGGTTTCATAAATGCAAATGCCGTATGTTTACAAATTTGGGCAAACACCTACATATCTATACTGATGCAGTTGCAAAGACCTGCCAATCGCTCCCCTTATCACTACGCTGGATATAGCCTTTGGAAATCATCCGATGCAACTGTTTCTTTACCGCTGCCGTAACGATACCTGCTTTTTCTGCCAGCTGATCTACAGTGATGCCGGGTTGCTGCTGCATGGTAGAGAGGATGATGCTGCTCGACGGACTCCGGAACGTTATCCGTTGCCCATCATACCACCATACGTTTGGCGATTGTTCTATAGCAAAGCCGATGTTATATTGCAATTCCTCGCTTACGAGTGCCTTGAAATATTTTAAGAAAGGTTTTATTCGGGGCAAACTGGCGTGTGCACCATCGGAAGGAATGAAGCCCGTTTCCACATCCGTTTCGTGCAAAGCGTTAATATATTCATTCTTATTTCTATTGCGTACCACTATCATAGGCCAACCATGCCGAGCCAGAATGTAATTGACCATTAGGCGAGCCATGCGCCCGTTACCGTCCTCAAAGGGGTGGATGCGAATATAGCGATAGTGGAAAAGTGCTGCCAATTCTATCGGTGTCATTCTACCATCGGATTCGGCCTGATTGTACCAATCCACAAGGTCAGCCATCAACGCAGGTGTCTCTTCGGGCGAAGCATAGTCGAATCGGTCACCATAACGCGTGACAACGCCGTTTGGTCGTGTCTTATAGCAGCCCGCATGGATGGTATAGCTCGTCTGATTACCGTCTGGCAACGGGCGATAAACGGTGTAGTCTTCTCGCAACAGGGTTTTATGCAGTTGGCGGATAAAGTTTTGTGTTAAGGCAGTATGCGTCCCTATTTCCTCTTCGAGCATCTTCACGCTGGCCTGACTGGCCTTCATGTCTACGAAATCTTTTAAGTCTCCCTCGCCGCTTACCTTTCCAAAGAGCAAGAGAAGCTCCGTCTGCCCATACGTCAGCGTATTTCCTTCTATGTGATTGCTGTTATAGTTGTACTCCACGGTAAACCGCTTGCTGAGCAAATATTGCTTGCGTTCACTCAGCGGCTGCAGTGATTTCCATTTAATGCATAATGTATTCAACTTGTCCATAATCGTAATTTTACACGTCCAAAGGTGGCCTATGGCTACTTTCAGACGTTATTTTTTAACCAAAAATACCAGTTCACAAGTATCATTACAAAGGTATAACATCGCTTTGTAATAATAAAAAAAACAGGCAAATATCTTCTAAAAAGACAAAAAATAAGATGTAAATAATAGGATATGTACCAGAAAACTACAGATAGAATGCCCCCGTCATCTCCTCATACCACTCGCTCCGCGTTCCGTCGGGGCGCAACAGGCAGGCCTCCTCGCTCTCAAACGCCCTGCCGCGCTGCTTGGCATAAGCCACCAAACATCGCTTCACGGGCTTGCGTGGGGTCGTTTTCAGCAACACACGGCGCGTCATGCAAAAACCTTTGAAGCCGGCTTCCGCCGAAAACAGCTCCATCACGTCGTAAGGAATCACTGCACTCAACTCGCCTTCCTCGCTCAGCCAGTCTTTCGCAAAACGAAAGATGTCGGCAAAGGTCAGGCTGTCAGCATGGCGCGCCATTGTGCGAAAGCTATCGGGATTCGTCAAACCGTTGAGAAAGAACGGCGGATTGGTCACAATGGCATCATAGGGCGCGGTGGGCACAAACTGCTGCAAGGCACACTCGCAGATACTGACACGCGAGGCAAAAGGTGATGCCGATACATTATCCTGCGCCTGCCGCGCCGCCTGCGGGTTTAGTTCCACCCCATCGACCGTTGCCTCGGGAAATCGTTGCGCCATCATCAGCGCAATCAGTCCGGTGCCGGTGCCCACGTCGAGCACCCGCCGGCCACCCCGCGCCCATGCGCCAAGCAGCACTCCATCGGTACCCACTTTCATTGCGCAGCGGTCTTGCCGTATCTCGAATTGCCGGAATCTAAACTGGTCTGCCATATCCCTACTAACGTCCGTCGTCTTTGATTATTACGCCCCGAAAGGCGAATCCAACAATTTTTATACCTCTTTTATAAAGAGTTGTGCAATATATTTAGTAACTTTGCACCTCGTTACGTAGGTGGCTGAAAATAATTGGCACCATATTTGCAGGTGCTTTCCAACCGGCCTGTTGGCCTAAAGAAAGAGTGTAGCGGTCTACACGACCGGTGAAAAGAAGACGGAAAGGTGGAAAAGAAACGCAAAGATAGCAATAAAGCGAGAGAATAAAGCAAGGTAAAAATATACAGGCGTTTAGTCGCTGCCACCTACTTATAAATATTAACAGGCTCAAAGAGCCGCTTCAGGACAGAATAATGAGTAAAAAACAAAATACCTCCATCCAGATGTTTGCCGACTATGACGGCGACATCACCGAACTTTTTCATACCGGCATACCCGGTGAGATGCCCCTTCTTACCACTCGCAACATGGTGCTCTTTCCCGGTGTGCTAGTACCCATACTGATTGGTCGGAAGACCAGTCTCAACTTGGCAGGCAAGCTCAGTAGGTCGAACAAGGATAATATCTGCGCCATCTTCAGCCAGAAGAACTCGGAAGTGGATGCGCCCGGTGAAAGCGACCTCTACCATTATGGCGTGTATGCGCGTCTGGTGAGAATCATCGAGATGCCCACGCCGGAGAATGTCACCGCCATATTTCAGGCCATGGGCAAGTGCAAGTTGGAGAAAGTGACCGCCACACGCCCCTACTACAAGGGTAAAGTGACGCCGCTCGAAGACGAGATGCCCAACGACAAAGACCGTGAGTTCAGCACCCTCATCGACGACCTGCGCACCACTACCGAAGAGCTCATCAGGCGTAGCGACGAAATTCCCGATGATACCATTATGACCATCAAGAACCTCACCAACGATGTGATGTTCATCAACTTCGTGTGCACCAACCTGCCCTTCCCTGTGAAAGAAAAGGTCAGCATGCTGAAGAGAGACAGCATGAAGGAGCGCGCCATCGAACTGCTGAAGGTGGAATACCGCGAGTTGCAGTTGCAACAGCTCAAAAACGAGATTCGCCAGAAGACGCGCGAAGATCTCGACGAGCAGCAGAAAGAATATTTCCTGCAGCAGCAGATGAAGAATATAAAGGCAGAACTGGGTGGTAGCGAGGGCTCGCCGGAGAAGTTGGAGCTGCAAGAGAAGGCCAAAGAGAAGAAATGGTCGGAGGAGATTGCCAAAACTTTCTATAAGGAACTCGACAAACTCGATCTGCTAAACCCGCAAGGACCTGAATACAGCGTACAGCTCAACTATCTGCAACAGATGGTGGCGCTGCCATGGGGTGAGTATTCTGTGGATAGTCTTGACCTTAGCCGCGCAAAGAAAGTGCTCGACCACGATCACTACGGCATGGAGAAGGTGAAGGAGCGCATACTGGAATATCTGGCCGTACTGCAGTTGCGCGGCGACCTGAAGTCACCCATCATCTGCCTCTACGGCCCTCCGGGCGTGGGTAAGACATCGCTCGGCAAGAGCATTGCCTCGGCCATGAAACGCAAGTATGTGCGCATGTCGCTCGGCGGACTGCACGACGAGAGCGAAATACGCGGTCACCGCCGCACCTATGTGGGTGCTATGCCGGGGCGTATCATCAAGAACATACAGAAAGCAGGTACGTCCAATCCCGTGTTCATACTTGACGAGATAGACAAGGTGACGCAGAACACCTATAACGGCGACCCCGCATCGGCACTGCTCGAAGTGCTCGACCCCGAGCAGAACAATGCCTTCCACGACAATTTCCTCGATGTGGATTACGACCTTTCGAAGGTTCTCTTCATCGCTACGGCCAATGATCTGAACACCATTCCGCGCCCATTGCTCGACCGTATGGAGATTATTGAGGTGTCGGGCTATATCACCGAGGAGAAAATCGAGATTGCCAAGCGCCATCTGTTGCCCCGCGAACTCAAGAATACGGGTCTCGACACCTACGAACCGAAGGTGAAATTCAACAAGGCAGCGCTGGAGAAGACCATCGAGTCATACACTCGCGAGAGTGGTGTGCGCCAGTTGGAGAAGCAGATCAACAAGGCACTGCGCAAGTTGGCTTTCCGCAAAGCTATGGACGGCAAACTGGAATCGACCTCCGTCACGCCCGTTGAGCTTGAGGATCTGTTGGGCAAACCACCTTTCTATCGCGACATTTATCAGGGCAACGACTATGCCGGCGTAGTGACTGGACTGGCTTGGACTAGTGTGGGCGGCGAGATACTCTTCATCGAAACCTCGCTCTCGAAGGGCAAGGGCGGCAAGCTCACACTCACGGGAAATCTCGGCGATGTGATGAAAGAGAGTGCGGTAATCGCCCTCGAATATGTCAAGGCGCACTGCGACAAGCTGAACGTGGACTACCGCCTGTTCGATAATTGGAACATCCACATCCATGTGCCCGAAGGTGCCACGCCAAAGGACGGCCCTTCGGCGGGTATCACCATCGCCACTTCCATCGCCTCGGCACTCACCCAGCGCAAGGTTCGTAAGAACACGGCGATGACGGGCGAGATCACTCTGCGCGGCAAAGTGCTGCCTGTGGGTGGCATCAAGGAAAAGATTCTGGCTGCCAAGCGCGCCGGTATCACCGACATCATGATGTGTAAGGACAATCGGAAAGACGTGGAGGAGATACCCGAAAAGTATCGCAAGGGTGTGGAGTTCCACTATGTAGGCAATGTGCAAGACGTGTGGGAGTTTGCTTTGACCGATGAGATTGTCGACAGGCCTGTGGATCTAACTGTTCATGAAGAGCCCAAAATAGTCGAAACGTCACAGAATAATAGAAGTAAAGAATAATCGCAACGCTCAGAACTGAAAGCCACTGTTCTCGGCTATATACCGAGAGGGAAAGTAATAAAAACCAAATGCAGGATAAACGAGTATGTTGTGCATCCTTGAGTAGTAATGGTTTTTATACTTTTATTCTATTTTTCTGTTATTCTGATAAGACAAAGACTTGAATAAGGTAAAAACGATGACATTCGAATTACAACACACCGATACCGCAAGCGAAGCCCGTACCGGGCTGATCAATACCGACCACGGCCAGATAAAGACACCCATCTTCATGCCCGTGGGAACCTGTGGCAGCGTGAAGGGTGTGCATTTCAGCGAGTTGCGCGAGCAGGTGAAAGCCCAAATCATCTTGGGCAACACCTACCATCTCTACCTGCGACCGGGGCTTGACGTGCTGCGTGCTGCCGGCGGCCTGCACGGATTCAACGGATGGGATCGCCCTATCCTCACCGATAGCGGCGGCTTTCAGGTCTTCTCGCTCACCGGAATACGTAAACTCCGTGAGGAGGGATGCGAATTTCGCTCGCATATCGATGGCTCGAAACACTTCTTCACACCCGAGAATGTGATGGACACCGAGCGCATCATCGGTGCTGACATCATGATGGCGTTCGACGAGTGCCCACCCGGACAGAGCGATTACCAATATGCCAAGCGCTCGCTGGAGATGACGCAACGCTGGCTGGACCGTTGCTTCAAGCGGTTCAACGAGATCGAACCGCTCTACGGGCACAGCCAGAGCCTCTTCCCCATCGTGCAGGGTTGCACTTTCAAAGACCTGCGCCGCGAGGCAGCCAAGTATGTCGCCGATAAGAATGCGGACGGCAATGCCATCGGCGGACTGGCGGTGGGCGAGCCCACTGAAGTGATGTACGAGATGATTGAGGTGGTGAACGATATTCTGCCGAAAGATAAACCACGTTATCTCATGGGTGTGGGTACACCGCAAAACATTCTTGAGGCCATCGAGCGCGGTGTCGATATGTTCGACTGCGTGATGCCGACACGTAACGGGCGCAACGCCATGCTGTTCACCTACGATGGTACGATGAATATGCGCAACAAGAAATGGGAGAAGGATTTCTCGCCCGTCGACCCTGACGGATGCGAGGTCGACCGCATTTATACTAAGGCTTACCTCCACCATCTGTTCAAGGCGCAGGAGCTGTTAGCGATGCAGATTGCCAGTATCCATAACCTTGCGTTCTACCTGCGCCTCGTGACCGATGCTCGTCAGCACATCGAGCAGGACGACTTCGTGCAGTGGAAGCACTCGGTCATCGGCCGGTTGGGGCAACGCGTTTAATCTGCGCTTAAAGCAAAGAATATGAAAAGTTTCAGCAAGATACGCCAAAACCGCAGACGCTACAAGATGATGCGCTGGCTGGGCAATCACCCGGCGTGGCTGCATCGCCTTCTCCGCTGGATCGATGCCCACACCGGCGGGCTACAACGGCTGGTGTCGGCTCTTGCGCAACGATTGGGATTTCTCCGATATCTCAACCCATCACGATATATCAAGCGCATTGATTGGTATATCATCAAGAAGTTTATCGGCACTTATTTTTTCTCGATTGCATTGATCATTTCCATTTCAATCGTATTCGACTTCAACGAGAACCTTGCCAAGTTCTCGCAGTATCATGCACCGTGGCAGGCCATTATTTTTGATTATTACGCCAACTTCATCCCCTATTTCGCTAATCTTTTCAGCGCGTTGTTCGTCTTCATTGCCGTCATCTACTTCACTTCGAAACTGGCGGGCAATTCAGAAATCATCGCCATGCTGGCGGCAGGCATCTCCTTCAAGCGTCTATTGCGCCCTTACATGGTGTCGTGCGTACTCATCGCCGGTATGTCTTATTATCTTTCGGCCTACGTCATCCCGCACGGAACGGTGATTCGTCAGAACTTCGAGACAATGTATAAGAACAAGCAGAAGAACACCTCGGCAGAGAACGTGCAGCTGCAAGTGGGCAGGGGCGTCATTGCCTACATCCAGCATTATGACAACAACATAAAGAAAGGCTATGGTTTCTGCCTCGATAAGTTCGAGAACAAGAAGCTCGTGGAGCACCTCACCGCCACGGAGGTGCAATACGATACCATTTCCGACACCAAGTATCGCTGGAAACTCTACAACTGGAAGATACGCAAGTTGCAGGGACTCAAGGAACAGATTACCAGCGGCGCACAGCTCGACTCAATCATCCAGATGGAACCGACCGACCTTGTCTACTCCAAGGGGCAGCAGGAAACTTTCACCTCGCCCGAACTCAAGGAGTATATCTCCAAACAGATCGACCGTGGTTCAGGCAATGTGGTACAGTATCAGGTGGAGTACCACAAGCGTATTGCCTCCTCGTTTGCAGCGTTCATCCTCACCATCATCGGCACCTCCCTGTCATCCCGCAAGCGTAAGGGCGGCATGGGAATGTATTTAGGCATCGGCTTAGCCCTAAGCTTTGCCTATATCATGCTGCAAACAGTATCGTCCACCTTTGCCATTAAGGCCGGATTTCCGCCTATGCTTGCAGCGTGGTCTCCTAACATTATTTTTGCATTCATAGCCTTCGCGTGCTATCGACATGCGCCGAATTAGAAATTAAAACAATGAAATTTGAAGAATTAGATTTAAACGAGAACGTCCTTGATGCGCTTTATGACATGCGTTTCGACGACTGCACCCCTGTGCAGGAAAACTGTATTCCTGTCATCCTCGAAGGCCGAGATGTGCTCGGTGTAGCACAGACCGGTACCGGCAAGACGGCGGCCTATCTGCTCCCCATACTGTCAAAACTCAGCGACGGCAACTATCCGAAGGATGCTGTCAACTGTATCATCATGTCACCCACACGCGAACTGGCACAGCAGATTGATCAGGCCATGCAAGGATTCTCCTATTATATACCCGAGGTGTCGAGCGTAGCCGTATATGGCGGCAACGATGGCAACCGCTATGATCAGGAGCTCACCTCCATGCGCCTCGGCGCCGATGTCATCATTGCTACTCCGGGGCGCCTTATCTCCCACATCAGCTTGGGCAATGTCGATCTCAGCCGTGTGAGTTTCTTTGTGCTCGACGAGGCCGATCGCATGCTCGACATGGGTTTCTCCGACGATATCATGAAGATTGCCTCAAAGCTGCCCAAGACTTGCCAGATGATCATGTTCTCGGCCACTATGCCTAAAGACATTGAGAAAATGGCACAGACTCTGCTGAAAAATCCGGTGGGAATCAAGTTGGCCGTGAGTAAACCGGCCGAGAAAATCAGGCAGAGCGCTTATATCTGCTACGAGACGCAGAAGGTCGACATTATCAAAGACCTCTTCAAGTCGGGTGACCTGAAGCGTGTCATCATCTTCTCGGGCTCCAAGCAAAAGGTGAAACATATCAACCAAACACTCAACCGATTAAAGATCAACAGCGGTGAGATGCACTCCGACCTCGATCAGGCACAGCGCGACGACGTGATGTTCCGCTTTAAGAGCGGACAGATAGACGTGCTTGTGGCGACCGACATCGTGGCACGAGGCATCGACATCGACGATATCGCCATTGTGATCAACTATGACGTACCCCACGATGCAGAGGACTATGTGCACCGTATCGGCCGTACTGCCCGTGCCGAGCGTGACGGCGTGGCCTACACCTTTGTCAATGAGGACGACATGTATGCCTTCCGTCAGATAGAGAAATTCTTGGGGAAAGACATCGAGAGGAACCCGCTGCCAGAGGGTTCGGGCGAAGGGCCGGAATACACCACGTCGCGTCGTCCGGGCAAGACATCGGCCAAGAACCGCCGACGCCAAGACCGCGACGCCACTGCCCATCGCGATGCCAAGCAGGGCAACCGCCGACAGGGTGGTCGCAAGCCGAAGGCGGAAGCACAAGGCAGCGAACAGCAAAACGATCAGGAGCGCCGCCCCAACAAGCAGCATCAGGAGAACGAACGACCTTACAATGACAATCGTCGCAATCGGAACAACCGTCCTGCCTACGCCGAGGGTCAGCCCGAGACGCAACAGGGCACGACCGACAACGCCAATGAGGGCGGACAGAAGAATCATCGCCGTCGCAATAATCGCAGGGGGGAAAGTCAGGCCAACGACACCCGCAGCAGCAACAGCGAGCGTAACAACCGGCGCGAGCAGAGCGCTGATGCCCAGAATCCCTACAAGAATCGCCGCCGAAACAACAACCGCAAGCCGCGCAAGGAGTGGCAGAACCGCGAGGAGCGCGGCAGCAGGTCAACCGTTAACCCCACCGCGACCGAACCGAAAGACAGCGGCATCAAGGCGCTCATCAAGCGTCCGCTCAAATGGATAAGATCGTTGGGCAAGAAGTGATCGGCAGAAGGCAGGATTAAAATAGATATCCGTCACACACAACGCGAGTACAAAAGCCCGGCGTGGCAGCATGAACAACACATGCTCTCCACGCCGGGCTTTCCATGTCAGGCTGGCAAGGCAATTCGATTATCTGCCCTGCCATATCCGTGCAGCACGGAGAGGGCTAATCCTCCCACACGCTTTCGTCAAATGTTTTGTCGTCTTCTCCCTCTTCCGAGAAACTAAACTCCTTAGCGCCGGCTGTGCCCGGCCCCTGCTTGCTGAAATACACAGGAGCCGTCTGGCACGTATCACTATCGGGAATCGGGCGTATCACTTCTGTGACAGGCGCCGTATATGTCTTTTTCATTGTCTTCATTGTCTCTGTTGTTGGTGTCTTTATTTGTTTCATTCCGCTCTTTTATCTTTTAATGTATTTCTTTCCGTTGTGGATATACACGCCTCCTTGCGCAGGCTCACCCGACAGGCGTACACCCTGCAGCGTGTACCAGCAGTCGTCGGCAGACGTGGCGGCATTAGCGAAGCCAGCTGTCGAAATACCGGTCGTCTCTCCATTGGCGAACACCAGCGCAAAGCCCTTGGCGTTGGCAGATGCCGAAGCGGGAAGCTCCAGATAGGCGCGACCCTCGGGAATCGTGGTGTTGCTGCACTCGTAGAAGCCGGCAGCGTATGAGGCTGTGCCCGGATGCCAGTAGAAATACCAGTTGCTGCCACTGCCCGAAGGACGTGAGCTGACAGCCGCGCCCGTACCCGCATGCAGGTAGTTGGTCGAGGGAACGGACACCGATGTGGCGGTGTAGGGCAGATAGAGCGTATCGAATGCTGCGCTGTTGCCGGTGAAGAGGAAACCGTCGGCAGAGGTGCCGATGCCGGTGTATGTCGTGGCGGCGGAAGAGCCGAAGCCCTGCACGGTGCCCGCAGACGAGGAGAGCGAGGTGAGCGTCAGCGTACCGAGTTTTGTCGTGGCATCGTCGGTATATGCGCTGGCGGCGTAGGCTGCAAACGATGACCACGGGTTGGTGTAATTGGTCACTGAGAGCGAAGAGAGCGACGGGGTGAAGCCCACGTCGTTGGGGCCCAGATAGGAAGAATCGGCACACTCCGCAGCCGTCATGGCGTTGGCAAAGTCGTAATAGTTGGTATAGGTCGTGCCGTTATACGCATACTCTCCGGCTGCCGACGGGATGCTGCCCGAGGCATAGAGCGTGCCGGCCGTACTCTTGGAGATGGCTACGGGCGAATAGACCATCGTCTTGGTCAGCGGCAGGTTCCACTTCAAGGCGAAGAGTGCTGCCTTGCCCTCGGGCGCGATGAAGCGGCCGCCGGTGACATTGGCGAAGAGCGTAGCCGGATTGTCGTTCACCGTTGCACTGTCAAGAATGGTTACCACCGTGGGATAGGCACTTAGGTATATGGCACTGTTGGCGTCTGCCTGAAGATTTCCGGGGATGGTGAGCGACGTGATGGGGGCACCTTGAAACAGCGTAGAGTTTGTGATGGTGGTCAGATGGGGCATCGGAGAGACGGTGGTGAGGTTGGCATTATGATCGGAAGCATTGAAAAACTGACAGTTGCTTATCGTGGTCAGATTGGGCACGTCGATCGATTCTATGTTGGTAATATAATAGCCTATCTGCGATGATATCTCTTTAACATCGGGTAACGACAGATGTTTCAGCGAATAACAATGAGCTGCAAAATAGTTGTCTGTGATTTTCGTTACGCCAGTAATAGTAAGAGAAGTAGAACTGTTTGCAGAAAAAGTACCCCATGCTACATTTATCTCGCATCCATAAGGTAGGTTGATGACGCTTAGATTGCTGGATGCCAAAAACTGCTGACCTTGTATCAGCATCAGTTTCGGCAGATAGAGTGAGGTGAGGGAAGTCAAGTCACTAAGTGCACTAAAACCGGCATTGGTAACCGTCGCCAGTTCCGGCAGGCTCAATGTAGTCAATGCAGTCAAACTCGAAAGGGAACCGCTACTGGCTATCGTCTGCAATGCCGGCAAGTCGAGAGAAGTCAGAGCGGCAAGGTATGTAATGTTATCCATTCCACTAATCGTTGTAAGTGACGGCAGGCTTAAGGCGGTTAGGGCAGGCAATGTATGAAAACTACTACGGGCATTCATCGTCTCAAGCAGTGGGATGCTGATTGAGCTTAAAGCGGCACAATTATATATAAAGAGAACTCCCTCCACCGTTTTCAAGGCGGGAAGGCTGAGGGAAGTCAAGGCAGAAGCAGTATTAACAAATTCGCAATTCGTCAGCGATTCCAGCTTGGGGAAACTTATAGACGTTACATTACTCCATGACGTTATAAACCTATGGGCGCTAGAATCGTAATTTACCCAATTTATCCCTCCTGTGATGCTCTTGATGGAATTACCAGTAACAGAAGTGGGTGAACCCTTAATGAAATTGCCGTTAGTAGTGGTGGATGATGAGTAGGAGATGGCCGTCACGTCATACGTTGTGCCGCCATAGGTCACGGTCTCGGGAATCACGATGTCGCCCGAGGTGAGGCTCGTGGCGGTGATTGTGGCCTCGGTGCCGGAGAAAGTGTAGGTGAAGTTACCCACTGTGGTTTGTGCCGCTACGCGGAAAGGGAGCGACGAGAGCAACGCGATGAGCATTGGCGCCACGAAAGAAAGTAATTGTTTTCTCATAATTCTAATTGTTTGTGAACATTTGTTTGTAATGACTTGATTTAACATTTTTTTGTACGACTAAATCGCGCTTATATCCCTTTGCCGGCGTTGGCAAAAGGACACGACAAACCGCACAAAGGGAACTCTTGTGAGCCCTTTGTCTATTGGAGTTGCGCGAAGTGCCTCGCGCGCGTACGCGAGGAAAGTTTAGAGAGAGGTTACGCCGGTAGCGCCTGTGTGTGTGTGTGTGTGTGTTAGCAAATTATTTGGAATGGCCAAACAATTCACGTTAAAACTCACGGGAAAATCAAAAATTTCTCGCAATACACATACACCTTTATCATAACATATAGAAAGATGTTGCGGATGGTTATGTCTCTCTTTTATATCCACACGCTTCGTTTTCGAAATGTGCGGCAAAAGTAGCAATTAAATCTTAAACGCACAAGCATTTTGCAGAAAAAAACACATATCAGGCAAAAAATATTTCTGAAATAATCTGACAAAGACCCTCTGTAGATTCGCGTGTAGCAAAATTGAAAATCTTTTGTCCGAAATACGCGAAAATTGGAGGGGTTTGCGTAAACCTCGGAGCATCAGTGAGTTACGGCCGAAAAGTAAGAATATACCATAGATATTCATCTTCTCGTCTTGCGATAGCATAGGTTTCGCATCGCGAAAGCATAGTTATCGCGATACGAAACCATTGAGATCGCGGTGCGATTAGGCCGTTATCGCGATGCGAAAGCATAGCTATCGCAGCCCTATTCCGAAAATTTCGACCTTCCGTGACCAAAATCTTGCCCGACCACCCCGGTTTTTCGCTCTAGAATGAACGAAAATCTGAACGAAAAAACTGTAATGAATTCTTGACAGAATTTTGGGGGAGAGAGGAGAGAGAAATGTCTGCTTGTTGTTTGGGCTCTAAAGGAGTTAAAGAAGTTATCGCTCGCTTCGCTCACTAAGGAGTTAAAGACAAATGTATCATTGGTGGTTATCTGGTAAGGAGTTAAAGGAGTTAAGGAAGTTATCGCTCGCTTCACTCGCTAAGGAGTTAAAGACAAATGCCTCATTAGTGTTTATCAAGCTGTTGTCCTTAACTCCTTATATCATGAAAATGAAAAGATGGTTCAGCAGAGTATTGTCTTAACTCCTTAACTCCTTTAACTCCTTAACTCCTCTTAAAAAGAACTCCTTAGGGAGTGAAACTCTACTCCCACTCGATGGTCGAGGGCGGCTTGGAAGATATGTCGTAACACACGCGGTTGACACCCTTCACTTTGCGGATAATCTCGTTGGACACGTCGGCCATGAAGTCGTAGGGCAGGTGTGCCCAATCGGCAGTCATGGCATCCATCGAGGTCACGGCACGCAAGGCCACAGGATGCTCGTAGGTGCGCTCGTCGCCCATCACGCCCACCGAACGCACGGACGACAGGAGCACAGTGCCGGCCTGCCACACATGGTCGTAGAGGCAGGTACCGTCGGGCATGGTGTAGGCAAGCATCTTGCCGATATAGATGTCGTCGGCATCCTGAAGGATGCGCACCCGCTCGCGTGTGATGTCGCCGATGATGCGCACGGCAAGCCCCGGTCCGGGGAAGGGATGACGCTTGATGAGACGCTCGGGCATGCCCATCTCATAGCCCACACGGCGCACCTCATCCTTAAACAGCCACTGCAATGGCTCACAGAGGCGGAGATGCATCTCCTTAGGCAGTCCGCCCACGTTGTGATGACTCTTGATGACCATACCCGTGATGCTCAGACTCTCGATGCGGTCGGGGTAGATGGTGCCCTGTGCCAGCCACTTGGCATCGGTGATTTTCTTCGCCTCGGCATTGAACACCTCCACGAAGTTGCGCCCGATGATCTTACGTTTCTGTTCGGGATCGCTCACGCCCTCCAAGTCTTTGAAGAACTTGTCGGAAGCATCCACCCCGATGACGTTCAGCCCCAAGCCTTCGTAAGCCTCCATCACCTTCGCAAACTCGTTCTTGCGAAGCATGCCGTGGTCGACAAAGATGCAGGTGAGGTTGTCGCCGATAGCCTTATGGAGCAGGGCGGCGCACACGGAAGAGTCGACGCCGCCGGAGAGACCGAGGATCACGCGGTCGTTGCCGAGCTGTGCTTTCAGTTCCTCCACGGTCGACTTGACAAACGATGCCGGGCTCCACTCCTGCCTGCTGCCGCAGATGTCGACCACGAAATTGCGGAGCAACTGCATGCCCTGCAAGGTGTGGTATACCTCGGGGTGAAACTGCACGCACCACACGGGGGCTGTCTTACTGGCGAAAGCGGCAAACCGCACATCGGCTGTCGAGCCGATGACCTCATAGTCTGACGGGATGGCAGTGATGGTATCGCCATGGCTCATCCACACCTGCGAGTTAGGCTCAAAGCCTTTGAACAAGGGATTCTCCGCACTATAGTGCTGCAAGTTGGCACGTCCATACTCACGGGTACCCGTCTGCTCCACCTTGCCACCGCCGGAATAGCTGATGAACTGCGCACCGTAACAGATGCCCAGCACCGGATATTTGCCGATGAACCGGGTCAGATCCACCTTAAACGCTGCGTCATCGTGCACCGAAAAAGGGCTTCCGCTCAGGATGACACCGATCACATCGGTATCGTCTTCGGGAAACTTGTTGTAAGGAAGAATCTCGCAGAAGGTGTCCAACTCGCGCACACGACGGCCAATGAGCTGCGTTGTCTGCGAGCCGAAATCAAGGATAATAATCTTCTGTTGCATAATCAAAGTTTCGCCCGACCTCCCTGACAGAGGGGAGGACAGGCAGGAGGTTTATTTAAATGTGACTATAATGATTGTCTGTCTCCATGTCTCGAATGAAAGTCTCCGCCTCATGCAGGGAGCCAAGTTTACCCACGTCAAGAAGCCGCAGGTCGGGTTTGACCACACCACGGATGGGCGTTTTCTTGCAGTTGTACAGGTAGAAGTTCATAATGGGAAACTTCTCGGGCATGCCGATCATCAGTGGGAACATGCGAGGGGAGAAGGTATGGATGCCGCTGAAAGCGAACATGCGGTAACGGTCGGCCAGCTTCACGGGCTCGTCACCGACTGTCATGGGGAATGAGAGTTTCGACAATTCTGCACGTAGCTCGGGGTATGGCGATCTCATTTCGCCCGTCTCGATATTCACCCAGCCCACCAAGAGCATCTGGTCGTTGAACAGCAGATAGCGCTTAGTCTTGCGCCAACTCACCAAGAGATGTGCGCCCGAAAGCAAATGTGGCACGCCGCAGTCACGGCATACCACTTTCTCGTCCAAGCCGTAGAACCCGCTGAGGTCTACATTGCTCAGAATATCGACATTGTGAATAAGGATAGGATAACGCGGATCGAACATCGCCTGCACCTTACGGATGCCACCACCCGTGTCAAGCAACCCGTCGGTCTCGTCGCTAATCTGTATGTCGAGGCCGAAATTGTCGTTTGCCTGCAGGTAATCGATGATTTGTTGGGAGAAGTAGTGCACGTTGATCACCAAACGGGTGAACCCGGCATCACGCAATCGCAGTATCACCCTCTGAAGCAACGTCTCTCCTCCGACCCTCACCAATGCCTTAGGCATCGTGTCGGTGAGTGGTTTCAGACGAGTGCCTAACCCTGCTGCAAAGATCATGGCTTGCTTCATAGTGCAAAATTAACCATTATTTATCGGACGGCAAAGGAATGGCGGAGAAATTCTGCCTGATATTTTGTTCGCGGTGGCAGACGTGCACTTCGATGCCGAACTTCTCATGGATATGCTCTGCCAAGTGTTGTGCGCTATAGACGCTGCGGTGCTGTCCGCCCGTGCAACCGAAACAGAACATCAGGCTGGTGAAGCCGCGCTGGATGTAACGCGACACATGGCGGTCGGCAAGGGCGAAGACATGAGCGAGAAATTCCACGATCTCGCCATCGTCTTCAAGGAATCGGATAACCGGTTCGTCAAGCCCCGTGAGTTGTTTATAAGGCTCATAGCGACCGGGATTGTGCGTGCTGCGGCAGTCGAACACATAACCGCCGCCATTGCCCGAGGTGTCTTCGGGTATGCCCTTATGATAGGAAAAGCTATAGACGCGTACCACAAGGGGCCCTTTTCCGTCATATTTGGAGAAAGTGGCAGGGCCATCTTGCGGATGAGCCTCGTAGATATCGCGATCGGTGGTCTTGTAACCGTCTTTGCGCAGTGGCATCTTCGGCTCTTGATGGGCAAACTGAGGCAACTCCGTGAGGCGGGTAAGCACATCGCGCAGGTAGGGATAGGGCAACACATCCTCACGCAACTTCAACAGGTCACGCAAGTTATCCATCGCCGGCGGTATGCTGTCGAGGAAATGCTGCTTATGCTCGAAATATCCGCGGAAGCCGTAGGCACCGAGCACCTGCAGTGTACGGAAAAGCACAAAGATACTTAATCGGGCGGCGAAATGGCGCACCGACGGCACCTCGACATACTGCTTGAGGGCGTCATAATATGCGGCGATGAGTTCGCGACGTAATTTATAAGGATATTTGGCAGACGCCTGCCAGAGGAAGGATGCCAAGTCGTAATAGAAAGGACCCTTTCGACCGCCTTGAAAATCGATGAAGTAGGGATTTCCCGCGGCGTCAAGCATCACGTTGCGCGCTTGAAAATCGCGATAGAGAAAACTTTCCGACGATTCCGAAGTGAGGTCTTTCGCCAATCGGCGAAAGGCAGCTTCGAGCTTGATCTCATGGAAATCGAGATCGGTTGGCTTCAAAAAACAATACTTGAAATAGTTCAAGTCAAAAAGCACACTGCTCTCATCAAACGCAGGCTGGGGATAGCAGTTATCCCACTGCAGCCCGTGTGCTCCACGAATCTGCATATTGGGCAGTTCGCGAATGGTCTTGATGAGAAGCGCTTTCTCTGCCAAGTTGTATCGGCCGCCCGCTTCGCGCCCACCCTTGATGGCCTCGAAGAGCGACCTGTTGCCTAAGTCGGCTTGCAAATAGCACATTTCGTCATCGCTCACCGCCAGCACCTGCGGCACGGGCAACTTGCGTTGGGCAAAGTGGCGAGCAAGATATATAAAGGCGTGGTTTTCATCCCGGCTCGTGCCAATCACACCGACCACCGTCGTACCGTTGCGCCCCGTCAGGCGATAATACTGCCGATTGCTGCCCTCGCCGGCCAGTTTTTTCACATCGGCAGGTTCTCCACCTGCCCATGAGATGTAAAGTTGGATGAGCTGTTCCATTGCAAACTATATTTGTTTCTGCCTCCACCTTTATATATATAGGTACGCGCGGACACTGCAAGGCGAGGGTCGTTTTATCTGCAAAGATACGTTTTTTCAAAGAATATACGGTCTTTCATGAGTAAAAAAGGTAAAAACATGCTTCCCATATAAAGCGGAAAAATCGGATGTCATCACGACAACCGATTTCCAAAAACAAACTACTTAAAAACTAATCTACTAAAACAAATCAAAAATATCTATAAGTCCTTGAACGGACTGTTATGTCTTCATTATGTTTGCAAAGATAGGAAGTTTTAGAATAAGTTCCAAATATTTATCTCGTAAATATTCCAACATATAACGAAAAATAACAAAAACGAGTGCCAAATCCTGTGATTCAGCACCCGTCTGATATGGTTTGCCGTGTCTGCATACCACTCTTGGGAGCGTACATGCAATGACTTGGCGGTCTATATTCTGTCTATTACATCATGCCGGGCTGGCCTACCGGCATGGCAGGGAGATTCTCCTCGGGCTTATCAGCAATGATACACTCGGTGGTGAGGAACATACCGGCGATAGAAGCGGCATTCTCCAAAGCCACACGGGCTACCTTAGCCGGGTCGATCACACCTGAGGCGCGCAGGTCTTCATAGACATCCTTGCGGGCGTTGTAACCATAATCGCCCTTGCCCTCACGCACACCATTCACCACGACGGCACCCTCGCCGCCTGCGTTGGCCACGATCTGACGCAAAGGCTCCTCAATGGCGCGGCACACGATATTGATACCTGTCTGCTCGTCACTGCTCTCGCCCTTCACGTCTGCAAGCACCTGCTGGGCACGGATGTAGGTAGTACCACCACCCACAACGACGCCTTCCTCGATGGCAGCGCGTGTGGCGCAGAGGGCATCATCCACTCGATCTTTCTTCTCCTTCATCTCCACCTCAGAGTTGGCACCCACGTAGAGCACAGCCACACCACCTGACAACTTGGCCAGACGCTCCTGCAACTTCTCCTTGTCGTATGAGCTGGTGCTGTTGGCAATCTCGTTCTTGATTTGGTTTACGCGGTCATGGATGTTTTCTTTGCTGCCGGCTCCGTCCACGATAGTAGTGTTATCCTTAGACACCGTAACCTTTTTGGCAGTACCGAGCATCTCAAGCGTAGCCTGCTCCAGCTTCAGACCCTTCTCCTCGCTGATCACCACGCCGCCTGTCAGGATAGCGATGTCTTCGAGCATAGCCTTGCGACGATCACCGAAACCGGGAGCCTTAACGGCGCAGATCTTCAGACCGCCACGCAGACGGTTTACTACAAGCGTGGTCAGCGCCTCTGAATCCACATCCTCCGCAATCACCAACAATGGACGACCGCTATCGGCTGCGGGCTGCAGCACGGGCAGGAACTCCTTAAGGTTACTGATCTTCTTGTCATAAATAAGGATGTATGGATTTTCCATCACACATTCCATCTTGTCGGTGTCTGTCACGAAATAGCCCGACAGATAGCCGCGGTCAAACTGCATACCTTCCACCACGCCGATGCTGGTGTCGCGGGTCTTGCTCTCCTCGATGGTGATCACGCCATCCTTAGACACCTTGCGCATGGCATCGGCCAGCAGCTTGCCAATCTCAGGGTCATTGTTTGCCGACACGGTGGCCACCTGCTCGATCTTATCGTAGTTGTCGCCCACAATCTCGGAATTGCTCTTGATATAATCAACCACGGCGTTCACAGCCTTGTCGATACCACGCTTCAAATCCATGGGATTGGCTCCGGCTGCAACATTCTTCAAGCCCTCGTTCACAATGCTCTGTGCAAGGATGGTTGCTGTTGTCGTGCCATCACCGGCATCGTCGCCGGTCTTGCTGGCCACGCTCTTCACCAACTGGGCACCGGTGTTCTCAAACTTATCTTCGAGCTCCACCTCCTTAGCCACCGTCACACCGTCTTTGGTGATCTGGGGTGCACCAAACTTCTTCTCTATAACCACATTGCGTCCCTTAGGACCGAGTGTAACCTTTACTGCGTTAGCCAACTGATCTACGCCCTGCTTCAGCAGGCCGCGTGCTTCTGTGTCAAATTTAATAATCTTAGACATAATGATTTGTTACCTGAACGAGCTTTCCCAACGGGCTGCATTCTCTGATTGCCTTAGCCCAAGAAAGCTTTATCAGGATTTTTATTTATACATTATTATATATACTTTTAACAGCAAGTATTTGCTTCCCTCCTTTACCATTCTCCCCTTCTGCCGGAAAGATTACGGGAGACGCTTATCCCTCCACCACTGCCAGCACATCGCTCTGGCGCATTATGAGATATTTTTCGCCGTCGCTCTCCAGCTCCGTGCCGGCATATTTGCCATAGAGCACCTCATCGCCCTCTTTCAGCACCATGGCCTCGTCCTTAGTACCTTGACCGACGGCCACCACTTTGCCGCGCTGCGGTTTCTCTTTTGCGGTATCAGGAATAATAATTCCACCTACTTTCTCTTCAGCCTGTGCAGGAAGCACCAGCACTCTGTCTGCTAATGGTTTTACTTTCATAATCGTTATATTTTTAATTAAAAACAGTATTCGTCATTCTTGGCTGATTCCTTTTTGAAACGCCACCCATGCTCTTACGAAAAGCGTGCCAACTCACAATCGTGCCACCTGACGTGACAGAACTGTCAGTCGCGCGCTGACAAATTTGGCAAAAGAGCTGCCCCCACAGCCTCACTGCAACCTCCCCGAACTCCCTCAAAAGAGGGGCTTTGCGAGGCTGTAATTGTCCGGATCTATGCTTGGAATTAAAGGATATTTAACGTTTTAAAAAGTCGAAAAGATGGCCTGATTTGTGGTCGAAACTGGATTTTACAGTCGAAAAAATTGAGATGAGTTTGCGATAGCATAGGTTTCGCATTGCCGGAACGGCCTAATCGCAACGCGATCTCAATGTTCCCGCATCGCGATAACTATGCTTTCGCGATGCGAAACCTATGCTATCGCAAGACGAGAAAAACAGAAAAATCAGACTTTTTTGATTTTATATTTGTAAGTTATTGATAATCAGCACAAATCAAAAACGCCTCAAATTTTCACGATTTTCGGGTAAAAATATGACGGTGTGACGAAAATCGGGCGAATTTTGAGGTGCATGTTAAATTATTTCTGAATGAATTTTTACTGAAAAAGACCTGCTACAGATACCTCACCCACGCGTAGGGTCTGCGGTGCCGCAGGTAATCCTTGTCGTTCATGTGGGCGTAGGCCTCGCGCTCAAAACCGATGTGCATATAGGCATTGCCCCGCATTGGCAGGCGGATGCACCATTCCACCAGATACCACAGATAGAAACCCACGAACAGCATCTCCATCATCTGGCGCGTGTGGATGCGCTCATGACGGATGAGGTCGGCCGTAAGCAAGGTGCCGGGACGGCAAAACAGCATACCCATAATGTTGATAGCATCAAAGTGCTTGGGTGGCAATATGCGGTTGCGAATAATCTTCATTGCGGTGTAAAGATAGCACAAAGTTAGATAATTTTAGGCTTTATGGAGGTGAAAACTCATGGAAAATATGTATGTTTGCGGAAACTTTCATCTATGACAGAGCAACAACAAGGCACCGGCTGGACGCCCGATTCCACCCAGCAGCACATCATCGACACCCAACAGGGATGCCACTTGGTGCTGGCGCCGCCGGGGTGCGGCAAGACACAGATACTGGCAGAGCGCGTGCGGAAGGCACACGAGAAGGGGGTGGCGTATGGCGACATGCTTTGCCTCACGTTTACCAATCGGGCGGCACGGGGGATGCGCGAGCGAATCGGCGAGAATATCGACGATGCAGGCACGGCCGACGTGTTTGTGGGCAACGTGCACCGCTATTGTTCGCGATTCCTCTTTGAACATGGGTTGGTGGCGGCCGAGAGCGCAATCATCGACGACGACACGATGATGAGCATTCTGGCGATGTACCTGCAGGAAGATGAGGGGCGCGTGCTGGGCGACAGCCGCAGGCGCAGATATTACAGCCAAATCATGTTTTTCGCCCACCTGATGTATGAAGTGACACACGGCGTGCCGCCCCATCTGCGTCAACACCCCGACTGCGTGACCCGGGACGACATGGCTGTGCTGCGCGCCCTCTGCCGTACACAGCACAGGGAGTTCACCGCCGAAGCGATGATCGACATCTATGACCACACCGATTATTATACGGACGTGATGTGGTCGGAGGTGTTCGACTCGCTGCTGCGCCCTACGGCAGAGCAGACACTGCTGAAGATGCGCTACGCACATGCCTACACTGCCTATAAGGCGCAGAACCGTCTGCTCGACTTCGAAGACCTCTTGTTGCTGACCTACACGGCACTGACAGGCAGCACGACATACAAACGATACCCGTGGATACAGGTGGATGAGGTGCAAGACCTTAACCCGCTGCAGCTTGCCATCATCGACGCACTGTCGACCTGCGATTTCGGCAAGGCGGGAACGCAGGCGGATACGGCAGGTGGCACGGTGATGTATCTTGGTGACGAGCAGCAGGCCATATTCTCTTTCATGGGCAGCAAGATGTCGACGCTGCAACAATTGAAGCAGCGTTGTGGCAGCAATGTGCACCATCTGGGCGTGAACCACCGCTCACCCAAGTATCTGGTCGATATGCTCAACGATTATGCCATGCACCAATTAGGGTCGGACGGCGACCTGCTGCCCCGATCGAAGCAGGCGGAAAAGACCACGGGCGATGAGTTACAGATTATCTCAAGCGACACGGTGGAGGACGAATTTACCGATGTGGCACGACTGGTGAAGATGCTCGCCGACACGCATCCCGCCGAGACCACGGCCGTAATCGTGAATGCTAACCGCGACGCCGACACGATGAGCGACGCGCTGCACGCCTTGGACGTAGACCATTTCAAGGTGTCGGGCGAAGACTTGTTCTCCACTCCGGAGCTCCAACTGCTGTTGTCGCACCTCAGTGTGCTGGCCAATGAGCACAACTTCTTGGCGTGGACGCGGCTCATGAAGGGGCTGCGGGTATGCCAGACAAGTGCGTCGGCACGACAGTTCGTGCACCGATTGGAGGTGCGAGGCATCACGCCGGCCGACCTTTTCCGCCCTGATGGCAGCACCTACGTGCAGGAATTTCTCCGGCTGTATGAGGAGCACGACCTCGTGGTGTTTGATACCGAGACCACCGGACTGGATGTTTTTGAGGACGACGTGGTGCAGATTGCGGCCGAAAAGATTCGGCACGGGCAGGTGGTCGACAGGTTTTGCGTACACATCGAGACCTCACGCGAAATACCGCAGATGCTGGGAGACATCGCAAATCCCATCATCGAGGAGCGCAAACGGCATACGCTCGTGCCGCCGACAGATGCACTACGCGCCTTCATAACGTTTGCCGGCGATGGCATTCTGCTGGCACACAACGCCGAATACGATTATCACATCATGGATTACAACGTGCGGCGCTACCTGCCCGAGGTCGATTGGCAATCGCACTTCCATCTCTGCATCGACTCGCTGAAGCTCATCCGCCTGCTCCGTCCCGACCTCAAGGCGTTCAAACTCAAGTTGCTGTTGGTGGAATTAGGGCTGGAAGGGCAAAACTCCCACTTGGCAGACGATGATGTTTTCGCCACCGTGCAACTGGTGAACTATTGCTACGGCAGGGGCGGAGAACTGCGAGAGAGCCAACAGGAGTATCTCGGACGCGCCACGACACACGACTACGCTGCCACGTTGCGGCGCAATTATCAGGCGCTGTTCGAGCACGGGCGGTCGGTGATGTATCGTCGGGGGCAACCGACAAGCGTGCCGGCGGCGGTCGAAGAGATGCGGCGGCTGTATGCTACACTGCGCAATGACGGTCTGATGGGTGAGGTGAAGAAACTGGATGCCGTGCTGCGCTATCTTTCGGTCGACGTGATCGACGCGGTGCGCGAGCCCTCGTTGCAAGAGCAGCTGAGCCGTCATATCTTGGAAATGAACACGTTGAAAGAGGCCGATCTGTGCGGCTCGTCCGCCCTGCACGAGCGTATTTTCGTCACGACCATACACAAAGCCAAGGGCTTGGAGTTCGACAATGTGATCGTGTTTGACGCGGTGGACGGCCGCATCCCCAACTATTACAACGAGGGCAACCCCACGCTGATGGCCGAGGACGCCCGCAAACTCTACGTGGCGATGTCGCGCGCCAAGAGGCGGCTGTACGTCTCGTATAGCAATAAGAAAGTTTTGGCACGCGACATCCGCCCGCAACGCTTGTCAAGGTTTATGGAAAAGATAGGGCAAAAACATTTCCGGCAACAACAAACAGACGTCTAAATAAGCCTAAGAGTACAGAAACAGGAATCCCTCTTCACTCGAAAGAAAGTCCGAAAGAAGAGGGATTCCTGTTGTTTACCGACGTCACACATCATTATTTCTTCGTTCTTTCCCTCCACAGGCGGGTCATGTCTTCCAGCGTCTTGCCCTTAGTCTCGGGCACAAGTCGCCACACGAAGAGGGCGGCGATTACGCAGATGATGCCGTAGAGGCCGTAGGTGAACCAGTGGCCGAAGTGGTCGCCGGGCGTGAGGTGCATGTTGAACATAGGCACGAAGGTCGAGCTGACCACAAAATTGAACACCCATTGGAACGCCACAGCGATGGCGGTGGCAGCGCCGCGGATAGTGTTGGGGAAGAGTTCGGCAATATATACCCAGCAGATGGGGCCCCACGAAAACATGAAACTGGCGGAATAGACCATGATGCTCAGCATTGTGACGATGCTCAATGCCTCGTTGCCGAAGGTCAGCGCCACGCCGAACGCACCGATAGCCATGCCGACGGAACCGCAGATGAGCAGCGGCTTGCGACCCAACCGCTCCACGGTGAACACGGCCACCAGCGTGAACGAGATGTTGACCACACCCATGATCACGGTCTGCACCATCGGGTTGCCCATGCCCATATCGGCAAAGATGCGCGGTGCATAATACAGCACGGCATTGATACCCACCGTCTGCTGAAACACGCTCAGCATCACGCCTACGAAGATACACATAAATCCGTAGGCAAAGAGCTTCTCCCGCTTCTCCGCCACGGTATTCTTGATTTCTTTTAATGTCTCCACACCCTTGCTGTAGCCATTGATGCGGGCGAGCACGCGCAGCGCCTTGTCGTCCTGACCAACCATGGCCAGATAGCGCGGCGTCTCGGGAACGAAGCAGATAAGCAGCGTGAACAGCCCGGCCGGCACCATCTCGCTACCGAACATATAACGCCAGCCGGTAGTAATAGTCCACTCGGCATCGGTGTAATTGGTAATCACGCCCGACACGGCATCGTAGATCGGGTTGGCGTGAGAACCGAGAATCACGAGGTTGACAAAATATACCACCAACTGGCCGAAGATGATGGCAAACTGGTTGAAGCTCACGAGCATACCGCGGATATTGCTGGGCGCTATCTCGCCGATATACATGGGACAGATGGCAGATGCTATGCCGACACCGATGCCGCCCAGTATTCGATAGAAGTTGAACACGATGAGCAGTGACCATGTGGCCTCACCCTCGGACAGAATGCCGAAAGTTTCAGGACACATGCTGCCCCATGCCGAGAGAAAGAAGCAGACACCGGCGAAGATGAGCGACCGCTTACGACCGAAATTGGTAGCAAACAGCCCCGACAGTGCCGACCCGATGATACAACCGATGAGCGCACTCGACGAGGTGAACCCGTGCATAAAGTCGGTATACTGGAAGTCGGCAGAACCCTTGAAGAATGCCTGCAAGCCTTTCTCTGCACCCGAGATCACGGCCGTGTCATAGCCGAAGAGCAGTCCGCCGAGCACGGCGACCATCACGATAGATGTAAGGTAGGCACGGCTACCCTTTTCGTTTCCATTCATTTGCATTTAGGTTTATTGTGTAATTGATTTGATTTGCTGTTATCAGGTTGCGGCGGCTGTCCGCCCGTCATACTGTCCTCGCGGGCGCATGAGCGCAACAATCTGTGGCAAAAATAAACAGATTATTCCAAACAGCCAAAGAAAACGGGCTTTCTATCGCTTTTTTTAGTCACACCCAAGCCCTGCAAGCCTATTTGAAAGAGGAGAGAGGGGCAAGAACTCTCCGGTCGTTGTGCTGCTTGGACGCAGCTTAAACATCTGTCAGACCTATCTCGCTTCTCCGCCAATGCCGCCCGCAATGCTTTCCGTGCATTTTCGTCAAGCATCAGGGAGCAACCGTCTGTCCTGACCGTTCTCAAGCTGCTCGTCCGGATGTTTTTGCGCTTTTCCGGTCGGAAAGCGTCTTTACGTCACCCCCGCTATACCCCCTTCATCATTGCTTTCCACCCTGACGACGACGTACGCCGAACGCTGTACGCATGTACACCGAACGCCGTGCGCATGTACACCGAACGCCGTGCGCACGTATGCCGAACGACGCACGTCACCGCTTCCGCCCGATGGCAGCGCCGAAACAATGTTCTGGAGGCCGCCGTCAAGGCATTTTCCCATGTTCTTGAAACGTTCAGAGGGTATATCAGAATAAAAGAGAAAAGAATAAAAACCATCAATTTATGTACAAATAGAACCCTATAAACGGATGTTTATCCGGCATTTGGCTCTTATGCTGAGCGAAGCGATTATTCTTTTATTCTATTATTCTATTCTGATATACCCTCTTCTCCCTCTAAAAAAGCCCCCCACCCTCTTGCATTCTCAGGAATTTTCCTTAAATTTGCACCTATCATATAAAGGTGAAAGATGAAAGAATTTGTGATTTCCGAGGTAAAGGCAGAAACTGCCGTTCTTGTTGGTCTGATCACTCCGCAACAAGATGAAACCAAGACAAAGGAATATCTCGACGAACTTGAGTTTCTTGCCGACACAGCCGGTGCCGTCACCGTGAAGCGATATACACAACGTGTGAATGCTCCGAGTCAGGTGTCGTATGTGGGTAAGGGCAAACTTGAGGAGATCAAACAATATATCCTTGATGAGGAAGAAAACGACCGCGAGGTGGGTATGGTGATCTTCGACGATGAATTGTCGGCTAAACAGATGCGCAATATCGAGAAAGAACTGAATGTGAAGATACTCGACCGCACGTCGCTCATCCTCGACATTTTTGCTATGCGCGCCCAGACTGCCAATGCCAAAACGCAGGTGGAACTGGCACAATATCGCTACATGTTGCCCCGACTGCAACGCCTGTGGACCCACTTGGAGCGTCAGGGCGGAGGCTCAGGGTCGGGCGGCGGCAAGGGCTCGGTGGGGTTGCGCGGACCGGGTGAGACGCAGCTGGAAATAGACCGCCGTATCATACTGAACCGCATGAGCCTGCTGAAGCAGCGACTGTCGGAGATAGACAAGCAGAAAACGACGCAGCGTAAGAATCGCGGCCGCATGATTCGCGTGGCATTGGTTGGATATACCAACGTGGGCAAATCGACCATCATGAACCTGATGGCCAAGAGCGAAGTGTTTGCCGAAAACAAACTCTTTGCCACGCTCGACACAACGGTGCGCAAGGTGGTGGTGGATAATCTGCCGTTTCTTCTGGCTGACACCGTGGGATTCATCCGTAAGCTGCCCACCGACCTCGTGGATTCGTTCAAGTCGACACTCGACGAGGTGCGAGAGGCAGACCTGCTGTTGCATGTGGTGGATATATCTCATCCGGATTTCGAAGAGCAAATCGAGGTGGTGAACCAGACACTGAAAGACCTCGGATGCTCGGAAAAACCGTCGATGATCGTATTCAACAAGATAGACAACTACCACTGGGTGGAGAAAGAGGAGGACGACCTGACGCCTGAGACGAAAGAGAATGTGACGCTCGACGACCTGAAACGCACGTGGATGGCACGCCTCAACGACAACTGTATCTTCATCTCGGCCAAACAGAAAGAGAACGTGGATGAGTTGCGCGATGTGCTTTACCGCAAGGTGCGCGAACTGCACGTGCAGAAATATCCGTATAACGACTTCCTGTATCCGGTGGAAGAGTGAAACAAGGGAGAGAGGAGAGAGAAGAGAGAAGAGTCTGATAAACGGATGGACAAACAACCGCCAAACATTTCTCTCGCCTCCCTCCCTCTCCTCTCTCCCACCAAAAAACAAAAGAAACATGCAATACCGTAAACTGACTGACGAGGAGATTACCATCCTCGAAGACCGCAGCTGCTGGGCTGAAGACTGGGGTAACGTGAACGTGACGGAGGACTTTCGACCGAACTTCATGCACCGTGTGATGCTGTATGGGGAGATTTATATCGGCGCATTCGACAAGAACGTAGAGGTGTCGAAAGGTTTTCTCAAGCATTCGGGCATCAACGACGCCACATTACGCAATGTGACAGTGGGCGACAACTGCCTGATTGAGAAGATTGGCAATTATATCAACAATTATGTGATAGGCGATGACTGCTACATCTCCAACGTTTCGACCATAGAAACCACCGAAGGCGCGACCTACGGCGAGGGTAACGTCATCTCCGTGCTCAACGAGGTGGGCGACGGTAACCTCACGCTTTTCAAGGATTTGAACTGTCAGCTGGCGGCTTTCACGGTGAAGCATGCACACGACAAGGAGCTGCGCGACCGTCTGCGCCGCCTCATTCGTGAGGACATTGAGGCCTCGGCGCCCGAGTGCGGCACGATTGGCAATGGGGTAAAGATAGTGAACACAAAGGAGATTACCAATTCGGTGATCTGCGACGGTTGCGAAATCAACGGTGCGGCACGGCTGAGCGACACCACAATATTGAGTTCGGCAGAGGCAAGCGTGTATATCGGCACGGAGGTGATCTGCGAGAATTCCATCATCAGCGACGGTTCGTCGGTGATTGATTCGGTGAAAATCCAAGACTGTTTCGTGGGTGAGGCATGCCAGTTGAGTAACGGCTTTACTGCCTCCACAAGCGTATTCTTTGCCAATAGCTACATGAGCAACGGTGAGGCATGTGCGGCATTCTGCGGCCCCTTCACCGCCAGCCACCACAAGAGTTCGCTGCTCATCGGCGGTATGTTCAGCTTCTATAATGCCGGCTCCGCCACCAACTTCTCTAATCATGCTTACAAGATGGGGCCAATGCATTGGGGAGTGCTGGAGCGCGGCACCAAGACCGCCAGCGGCGCCTACCTGCTGATGCCGGCATACATCGGTACGTTCAGTGTCTGCTTCGGCAAGTTGATGCACCATCCCGACACACGCAACCTGCCTTTCTCTTATCTCATTGCCTACGGCGACACCATGTATCTGTCGCCCGGACGCAACATCACTACCGTGGGACTGTATCGCGACATCCGCAAATGGCCTAAGCGCGACGTGAGACCGCAGGGGTCGCAGAAAAGCATCGTCAACTTCGACTGGCTGTCGCCATTCTCCGTGGGCGAGATCATCAAGGGCAAGAGAATTCTGGAAGACCTGCGGGCGGCATCGGGCGACAATGTATCAAGCTACAACTTCCACGAATATGTGATCAATGCACCCTCATTACGTAAGGGTATCAAATATTACGACATCGCGCTGCGCATCTATATGGGCGCCGTGCTCAAGCGCGTGCTTAAGCGTAACCCCGATCTCGATCCGCCTGCCTCAACCGTGGGGCAGGGCGACTGGAACGACCTGTCGGGGCTGTTGCTGCCTGCATCGGAAGAACAGAGGCTCATCGAGGACATCAAGGACGGCACGCTCGACACCATAGAAGCGGTGATCAACCGTTTCGAAGAGATTAACGCTTTCTATCGCGAATACCAGTGGGCGTGGACATATCGACTGATTCTCGACTACTACGGACTGTCGGAGTTGACACTCGACGATGCAATGCGCATCAAGGCGGACTATATCACGGCACGCCGCGCATGGATTGCCGAGATCAGAAAAGACGCCGAAAAGGAGTATCGCATGGGCGACGTAGAGCAGGAAGTGCTCGACAACTTCATCAACAGCCTCGACCACGAGATCGATTTCGAAGAATAGAAACATTAAAGAAAACATTACTGCTGCCCGTGCAGCCAATAACATAGATACAAAAAAGTATGACACTCAAGACCTTTCTTACCACGCTGACAGTCGCCTGTTCGATAGGCGTCACGGCACAGACCTATCCTTATGAAACCGTGAAAGGCGATCCTATGCAGAGCCGCATCTACACGCTGGGTAACGGACTAAAGGTTTATCTTTCGGTCAATAAGGATAAGCCACGCCTGCAGACTTACATCGCCGTGAAAACCGGCTCGCGCAACGATCCCGCAGAGACCACCGGACTGGCACATTACTTAGAACATCTGATGTTCAAGGGCACGAAGCAGTTCGGCACGAGCAATGCGGAGGCTGAAGCACCCTTACTCGATTCTATTCAAACCCGGCTGGAAACTTACCGCCTGCTCAAAGACCCTGTCACCCGTAAGCAGGCATATCATGAGATCGACTCCATCTCGCAGATTGCCGCGCAATACAATATCCCCAACGAATACGACAAGCTGATGCGCGCCATCGGGGCGGAAGGCACCAACGCCTACACCTCTAACGACGTGACATGCTATACCGAAGACATCCCCTCCAACGAGATAGAGACTTGGGCAAAGATACAGGCTGACAGGTTCAGAAATATGGTGATACGCGGTTTCCACACCGAGCTTGAATCTGTCTATGAGGAATATAACATAGGTCTCGCCAGCGATGGGAGAAAGGCGTGGCATGCACTCGGCAAGATGATGTTCCCCTCTCACCCCTACGGTACGCAGACAACGATAGGCACACAAGAACATCTTAAGAATCCCTCCATCACCAACATCAAAAACTATTACAGCCGTTACTATGTGCCAAACAATATGGCCGTATGTATGGCGGGCGACTTCAACCCTGATGAGGTGATAGCCATCATCGACCGATATTTCGGCAGCTGGCAACCGAGTGCGACGCTCTCGCGACCAGAATACGCCCCAGTACCCGCACCGGCTGCACCCGCCGACACCACCGTATGGGGACAGGAAGCTGAGTTTGTCATGCTGGGCTGGATGGCAAAAGGAGTTGCCAGCTATGAGGCAGACACCCTCACGGTGGTGGCCGATATACTTAGCAACGGTAAGGCAGGCCTTTTCGATATTGATCTTGTTGCCCCCATGAAAGTGCAGGATGCGGGTGCATACTACGCGGGCATGCACGATTACGGGCGGTTCATCGTGACGGCATCGCCGCGAGAAGGGCAGACGCTCGAAGAGGTACGGTCACTTATCGCCAATGAGATGGGTAAGCTGCGTCGCGGAGAGTTTGATGACGACCTGCTGCCCTCAGTAGTCAACAACCTCAAACTCAACAATTATCGCGCACTGCTCAGCAACGAAAGGCGTGCCGACAGATTCGTGGATGCCTTCATCAACGATGAGAAATGGAGCGACGAAGTGAGCCGTCTCGACCGTATGGCGGGCATGACTAAACAGCAGATTGTCGATTTTGCCAACCGACACCTTACCGACAATTACATCACCGTGTACAAACGGCAGGGCAACGACACCACTATCCACAAAATAGAAAAGCCTGCCATCACACCCATTCCCACAAACAACGACAAGCAAAGCAACTTTCTGAAAGAGATACTAAGCGCCCATCCCGAACCCATAAAACCTCGCTTCGTGGACTTCGACCACGATATGACACGCACGACCACACGCCGCGGCCTTGAGTTCTTGTATAAACACAATGATGACGACGACCTTTTCCGTCTCGAATACTATTATCCTTTCGGCACGGAGAGCAACAACAGGTATGGTGTGGCCGCCGATTTCCTTCAATATGTAGGCACTGACGAACAGACCAACGAGCGCATCAAGCGACAGTTCTACAAGCTCGCCTGCAACTACAACATCAGTGTCGGCAGCGATGCCATCAGTATCTCGCTCAGCGGACTCAATGCCAACATGCCGCAGGCAGCGGCTCTTTTAGAACATCTCATCAACCACGCACAGGCCGACAAAGCCGGTTATGACAGCTTTGTCGATCTTCTCCTTAAGGACAGAGCAAACGAGAAGACCAGCCAACAGACCAATTTCAGTGCACTGCGTGCCTTTGGGCAGTACGGCAACTATAACAGCATGAGAAATCAGCCCACTGCCGAGGAACTGCATGCCACCGATCCGCAGGCTTTGCTCCGGCTGCTTTCCGACCTGAAAGAGCACCGCCACACCTTATTATATTATGGTCCTACACCGCTCAAAGAAGTTGACGCATTGGTGAGCCGCATCCATTCGACGCCCAAAAAGCTGCTTGACGCTCCTGCCGCAAAGATTTACATCAAGGAGCAGACACCCTCCAACGAAGTGTGGCTCGCACCCTATGACGCCAAGAATATCTACCTCATGATGTATCATAACGACGGCACGATGTGGTCACCCGACAAGGCTGCCCTCGAAGAACTGTTCAATATGTACTTCAGTGGCGGTATGAACGGCATCGTATTCCAAGAGTTGCGCGAGGCGAGAGGGCTTGCTTATTCGGCCTCGGCCAACTACCAACGCCCTCAAAACACGGCAGACACCGAGTGTTTCTATACGTTTGTCATCACGCAAAACGACAAGATGACCGACTGCATCGATGAGTTCAATCGCCTGATAGACGACATGCCCGAGCGCGAGGCAGCGTTTTCGCTTGCCCGTCAAGGCCTCATGAAAAGCCTTGCCACCACCCGTGTCACCCGCTCGGGCGTGCTCACAAGCTATCTGCGCGCCCGTAGGCTCGGTATAGATTATGACATCAATCGAAAGATTTACGCCGACCTGCCTTCGCTCACCCTGTCCGACCTTATAGCATTTGCCCGCAACCATATTGCGCGAAGGCCTTATCGCTACCTTATCCTCGGCGATGAGAAAAACCTCGATATGCAAAGTCTCGAAAAGATTGCTCCCGTGAGACGTCTTGCCACAGAAGAAATCTTCGGATACTAATACTGATGGGTGCATTGCCTTTGGCAAGCGATGCACCCACCTACCCACGAACACATTACCCCTTACATACAAAAACATTATTCACTCATACATAAACATTATCAATGGCAAAACCAGTTGAATTCAAGTACGCTCCGATGTTCCAGCTCGGAAAGGACGACACGGAGTATCGCTTGCTGACCAGAGAAGGTATCAGCACGGCTATGTTTGAAGGTAAAGAAATCCTTAAAGTGTCGAAAGAGGCACTCACGTTGCTCGCCCAGCAGGCCTTCCACGATGTGGAGTTCATGCTCCGCCGCTCTCACAACGAGCAGGTGGCAGCCGTACTTAACGACCCGGAGGCTTCCGAGAACGATAAGTATGTGGCTCTCCAGTTTCTCCGCAACGCCGAGACGGCATGCAAGGGTGTGCTGCCCTTCTGTCAAGATACGGGTACCGCCATCATCCACGGCGAAAAAGGGCAACGCGTTTGGACCGATTTCGAGGATGAGGAGGCATTGAGCCTCGGCGTCTACAACACCTTCACGCAGGATAACCTGCGCTATTCGCAAAACGCACCGCTCAACATGTATGACGAGGTGAACACCAAGTGCAACCTACCTGCACAGATCGACATCGAGGCGACGGAGGGCGACGAATACCGCTTCGTGATGGTGGCTAAGGGTGGCGGTTCGGCCAACAAGACCTACTTCTACCCCATGACCAAAGCCACCATCCAGAATGAGGGCACGTTGCTGCCATTCCTCGTGGAGGAGATGAAGCACCTCGGCACCGCCGCCTGCCCACCCTACCACATCTGCTTCGTCATCGGCGGCACATCGGCAGAAAAGAATCTGCTCACCGTGAAACTCGGCTCAATCAAGTATTATGACAGCCTGCCTACCACGGGCGATGAGACCGGGCGCGCCTTCCGCGACATCGACCTCGAAGAGAAACTGCTCAAGGAGGCGCAGAAGATAGGGCTCGGCGCACAGTTTGGCGGAAAATACTTCGCTCATGATGTCCGTGTCATCCGTCTGCCCCGTCACGGCGCCAGCTGCCCCATCGGCATGGGCGTGAGTTGTTCGGCCGACCGTAACATCAAGGCCAAGATCAACAAGGACGGCATCTGGCTCGAAAAGCTGGACAGCAATCCCACAGAGCTTATTCCCGAGGAGTATCGCCGGCCGGGCGAGGGCACCAAAGGCATCGAGATAGATCTCGACAAGGGTATGGACTTTGTGCGTGCAGAACTCACCAAGTATCCTGTCTCTACCCGCGTCAACCTCAAGGGCACCATCATCGTGGCACGCGACATTGCCCATGCCAAGCTCAAGGCGCGTCTTGATGCCGGCGAGGAGCTGCCGCAATATTTCAAAGACCACCCCGTGCTTTATGCCGGCCCTGCCAAAACCCCCGAAGGGCTTCCCTGCGGCTCGATGGGTCCGACCACTGCCAACCGCATGGACCCCTACGTGGATGAGTTTCAGGCGCATGGCGCATCGCTCGTGATGATTGCCAAAGGAAATCGCACACAGCAAGTCACCGATGCCTGCCGAAAGCATGGCGGATTCTATCTCGGCACCATCGGAGGCGTGGCTGCAGTGCTCTCGCAAAGCTGCATCAAGAGCATCGAATGCGTGGAATATCCTGAGCTCGGCATGGAAGCGGTGTGGAAGATCACCGTTGAAGATTTTCCCGCCTTTATCCTCGTCGACGACAAGGGGCACGACTTCTTCAAGGAGCTGAAGCCCCAGACGGATTGCCACTGCTAAGCCACACGGCGATCTCTCCAATGACCGGAGGGTGTGCCAGAATAAAAGAATAAGAGCATAAAAGAATAAAAGCCATCACTTTATGCATGAATAAAGCCATATAAACAGATGTTTATCCCGTATCTGGCTTTTATATTGAGCGGAGCGATTATTCTTTTATGCTCTTATTCTATTTTGGTACACCCTCCGTTTTTTGTATAATTCTCTGCTTATAATTAAAGGTAATTTAACGTTTCAAAAAGTCGGAAAATTGCTCTGTTTTATCGTCAATGCCGGCTTTTTCGGTCAAAAAAATTGAGGTGGGTTCGCGATAGCATAGTTTTCGCATCTCCATTTGGTGCTTATCGCGACACGATCTCAATGCTTTCGCATTGCGATAACTATGCTTTCGCGATGCGAAACCTATGCTATCGCAAGACGAGAAAAACAGAATTTTCGAGCAATTTCTATTTTATTTTTATAAGTGCCTGATTATCAGCACGAAGTAAAAGCACGTCGATTTTTCACGATTTTCGGGCAAAATACCGACGAAGTGGTGAAAAACGGCAGTTTCAGTGGGTGATTGTTGAATTATTTCTGAATAATTTTTTATAGATTCAAGACTTCTTTTTTGCGGAAAAATGTGCTGTTTCTTTCGCAAAAAAAACGAAAAACTTATGTATTTAGGCACACATCTCTATGGTTTTTAGTATCTTTGCGCCATAAAATTATTGCAATAACACATTATTATTTCGACATCAATGAAACAGTTCAGATTGGTGGACAACATACTGGGATGGGTTGCTTTCTTGATTGCAGCCGTAGTATATTGTTCTACGATTGAGCCGACAGCATCCTTCTGGGACTGCCCTGAATTTATCACGACAGGCTATAAACTGGAAATCGGTCATCCCCCCGGGGCACCTTTCTTCATGCTTACGGCTAACCTCTTCAGCCAGTTTGTGAGCGACCCCAGTCAGGTGGCGCGTATGGTCAACACGATGAGCGCACTGCTTTCGGCCACGACCATCCTCTTCCTCTTCTGGACTATCACGCACCTCACGCGCAAACTGATACTGAAAGACTGGGGCAGCCTGACGCTCGGCAAGACCATCGCCATCGAGGCGAGCGGCATGGTGGGCGCGCTGATCTATACGTTTTCGGACACGTTCTGGTTTTCAGCCGTGGAAGGTGAAGTGTATGCCTACTCGTCGGCCTTCACCGCCGTCGTGTTCTGGCTCATTCTGAAGTGGGAAGACCATGCCGATGAGCCGCATGCCGACCGTTGGCTGGTGCTGATATTCTATATGACCGGACTGAGCATCGGCGTGCACCTGCTCAACCTGCTGTGCCTGCCCGCCATCGTGCTGGTGTATTGCTACCGCAAGTTCCCCAACGTAGAGGTGAAAGGTTCGCTCATCGCTCTGCTCCTCTCCTTTGCCATCGTGGCAGCCGTGCTCTATGGCGTGGTGCCAGGCATCGTGACTGTGGGCGGGTGGTTTGAGCTGCTCTTTGTCAATACGCTCGGTATGCCGTTCAATACCGGCCTGATTGTTTACCTCATCCTGCTCGTGCTGGCGGTGATTTGGGGCATCTATGAAAGCTATACGGGCACCAGTCGCCTGCGCGAGAACATCTCGTTCCTCTTGGCATTCGGGCTGATTGGCATACCGTTCTATGGCTACGGCTGGTCGGCCGTGGGTATCGGCGTGGTGGTATTGGTGGCGGTTTGGCTGCTGCTTAACCGCAAGAAAATGGTCGACAAAAAGTCGGTCTACCTCGTGCCCTCACGTCTCAAGAACACTGTGCTGCTCTGTATGCTGATGCTGATGATAGGCTATTCGAGCTATGCTGTTATCGTGATCCGCTCGGATGCCAACCCGCCGATGGATCAGAACTCGCCCGAAGATATCTTCACCTTAGGCACCTACCTGAGCCGCGACCAGTATGGTGACCGCCCGTTGCTCTACGGACAGGCCTACACCTCGCAGGTGGCGCTCAAGGTGGATGGCAACATGTGCCGCCCCGAGATGAAGGAGGGCGCTCCCGTCTACAGCCGCAAGGAAAAGGCGTCGCAGGACGAGAAAGACTCTTACTTCGTGGTGTCGCACAAAAACAGGTATGTGTACGCGCAGAACATGCTGTTCCCCCGTATGCATGATGCCTCTCACGCGCAGGACTACGAGTCGTGGATGGGCGGCGTGGACGGCACAGAGGTGCCATACGACCGCTGTGGAGAAGCCGTGATGGTGAAGATGCCGACACAGCTGGAAAACCTCCGTTTCTTCCTCTCCTATCAGTGCAACTTCATGTACTGGCGCTACTTCATGTGGAACTTCGCCGGCCGTCAGAACGACATACAGGGCAATGGCGAGTTGGAGCATGGCAACTGGATTACGGGTATCGCGCCTCTCGACAACGCCCGACTGGGAGACCAGAGCAAGCTGCCTGACGATTTGAAGAACAACAAGGGGCACAACGTATATTACTGCCTGCCCCTGCTCTTGGGTCTGCTCGGCCTTTTCTGGCAGGCTTTCCGCGGCAAACGCGGCATCCGCCAGTTCTGGGTGGTGTTCTTCCTCTTCTTCATGACCGGTCTGGCCATCGTGATTTATCTGAATCAGACACCCGTACAGCCGCGCGAGCGTGACTATGCCTACGCTGGTTCGTTCTATGCCTTTGCCATCTGGTGCGGCATGGGCGTGGCCGCCCTCATCGACCTGATGAAGAAATATCTCAAAACCGACAATGTGGCAGCTATTGCTGCCGTGGCCGTAGCATGCTTGCTTGTGCCCGTGCAGATGGGCTGCCAAAACTGGGATGACCACGACCGCTCGAACCGTTACACCTGCCGCGACTTCGGACGCAACTATCTCATGACCTTGCAGGACGCAGGCAATCCCATCATCTTCACCAACGGCGACAACGACACCTTCCCCTTGTGGTACAATCAGGATGTGGAGGGTGTGCGTACCGATACCCGTGTGTGCAACCTGAGCTATCTGCAAACCGACTGGTACATCGACCAGATGAAGCGTCCGGCATATACTTCGCCGGCCGTTCCTATCACATGGCCTCGTCTCGACTACTGTTCGGGTACGAATGAGTATGTGGAGGTGCAGCCGGAAATCAAGGAAGGCATCATGAACATGTACAAAGAGGCTCCCGAGGCAGCCAAGAAGCTGCTGGGCGAGAATCCTTTCGAGGTGAAAAACGTGATGAAATACTGGGTGCGCGGCGAGCTGGGGAAAGAGCAATCGAAAGCTCTGGCAGCAGCATTCGGCGTTACGGAAGAACAGTTGCGTGCCAACATGCACGTCATCCCGACCGACACGCTCTACATCACCATCGACAAGGAGGCGGTGCGCAAGAGCGGAATGATGATGGCAAGCGACACTATTCCCGACAAAATGGTAATTTCACTGCTCGGAAAGAATGCGCTCTATAAGGGCGACTTGATGATGTTGGAGATGATTGCCAACTGTAACTGGACACGTCCTATATATGTAGCCCTTACCGTGGGGCAGAGCAACTATATGAATCTGGGCGACAACTTCGTACAGGAAGGATTAGCCAATCGCATCACGCCATTCCTTACGAATCTTCCCGGAGCCAAGAACTTTGACACGGAGAAGACCTACAACAACATGATGAACCGCTACAGATACGGTGGTCTGAGCACGCCGGGACTCTATCTCGATGAGACCGTCATGCGCATGTGCTACACCCACCGCCGTCTTTTCGCCCAGCTGGCACTCAAACTGATTGCCGAAGACAAGAAGGACAAGGCACTCAAGGTGCTGCAGAAAGCCGAGAAAGAGATTCCGACCTATAACGTTCCGATGAACTACATGAGTGGCGGCGGCGACATTGCGCAGGCCTACATGCTCCTCGGACAGAAGCAGAAAGCACTCGCGGTGGTCAAAACTCTATGGAAAGAGGCTACACAATACGAGACTTATTACCTCTCGCTCACCGGCTCTCGCTTCGAAGGCTCGCAGCGCGACTGTATGCTCTACTTCTCCATCATGTCGCAGATCGCCGAGATAACGGAGTCGCTCGACAAGAATCTGAGCAAGCAATATGCCGCACAACTCGACAATCTCTATCGTGTTTATGTGGGCAAGGGTGGCAAAGGCTACTCCAGCTAAGCACTATAAATACCGGTAACCCATGTTCATAGAGCAACCGGCACGATGGCTGAGATGGCTTTATCCACGCGCCCTGTGGCGCATGGATAAGCGTGAGCATTCGGTTTATCTCACATTCGACGACGGCCCCATCCCCGAATCGACGCCTTTCATCCTCGAAACACTGCGCAAATTTAATGCCAAGGCGACGTTCTTCATGGTGGGTGAGAATGTGCTGCGCTATCATGACCTGTATAACCGGATTGTGGCAGAGGGGCATCAGGTGGGCAACCATACGTTTAACCACTATGGCGCATTCAAGCATTGGACTCTCACCTATGCCATGAACACCGAGCAGGCCAACGAGCTCATCAAGTCGCACCTCTTCCGACCGCCCCACGGATGGATGCGCCACTCGGTATACTGGTGGCTCAAGCGACGCTACAAAATTGTGATGTGGGATGTCGTAACGCGCGATTATTCCAAATGGCTCACTGCCGATGACGTGGTGCGCAACGTGAAGCGATACACCCGCAACGGCTCTATCATTACTTTCCACGATTCGCTCAAGAGCATAGACAAGCTGCGCACTGCCCTGCCTGAATCGCTCAAGTGGCTCAAGGAGCAAGGGTATGAGTTTAAGACATTCGAGTAGATTTCCGTTTCTTAGAATAAAAGAATAATAGTATAAAAGAATAAAAGCCAAATGCTCTGCAGATGACTATACAGCCGACATGCGGCCAAGAGAGTAACGGCTTTTATTCTGAGCAAAGCGACTATTCTCTTATTCTTTTATTCCTTTGGTACACCGGCATGAGCAATACGCAACAATTCACACAAGAAATCAAAGCCGAGGCGCAACGTCTCGGCTTCTTTGCTTGTGGGGTGGCAAAGGCGCGGCGAGTGGATGCCGACGAGGAACGGCGACTGAGGCGATGGCTCGAATCGGGTATGAATGCCGACATGGACTACATGCACAATTATCTCGACAAACGGCTCGACCCACGCCTGCTCATGCCCGGACTGCAAACTATCCTCTCATTGGTAATGAATTATGCACCCGCACGTACGTTGCCCGAGGGTGAACCGCAGATTGCCGCCTATGCCTTAGGGCAGGATTACCACGACGTGATGAAGAATAGGCTGCACCTACTGGCAGCCTTCATAGAGCAGCAACTCAAGGCCGGCAACGCAATTCCTGCCAACCAACCACTCAACTATCGTGCCTTCGTCGACAGCGCACCCGTGCTAGAACGCTACTGGGCAGTGCAGGCCGGTCTCGGATGGATAGGGCGTAACCACCAGCTCATCATTCCACGTGCAGGAAGCATGTTTTTCATCGGCGAGCTGTTTCTCGATTTCGAGTTGCAATACGATGCACCCATGTCAGGCCGATGCGGTAACTGCTCGCTCTGCATCACCCATTGCTCCACTCATGCCCTCTCTGCCGACCGCAATTTTGATGCGCGCCGTTGCCTGTCCTACCAGACCATCGAAAACCGCGGACAGCTAAGCGACGAAGCGCGCCACGGTATGGGCGAATATATCTACGGCTGCGACCGGTGCCAGACGGTGTGCCCGTGGAACCGATTTGCCCAGCCTAACCACACGGAGGAGTTTCAGCCCAAGCCCGAACTACTGGGCATGACACGCAAAAAGTGGGAACAGCTTACCGTGGAAGATTATCGGCGGCTTTTCAAAGGCTCTGCCGTGAAACGCGCCAAATATGACGGACTGACCCGTAACATCAAGGCATACGCCGAGGAATCAGCCGCCGAGGAGAATAAAAACCATGCGGACGAGCCGTAATCTCTCTCAATATTATTACGATATGGAACATCAAATGCAAGTGGCCATCACTACTTTCTTTCGTGACTTCGCCCTGCGTGTACTCAGCGAGGCACACGTCGACCCCAACAATCCGAAAGCCTTCAAGCTCGCCATGCTCGACCAGTACGAGCAGATATATTCTCATTTCTCCATGACGCAGGTTTTTAAAGACAACTTTGGAAAGGCAGGACACGACGCTATGGTAGAAGAATACAAACGCTGCTTCACCCTTCTGCTGATGGGACGCCTGCCATAGAGGAATTCTTTCTCTTATGTCCATCGTTCGTAAGAAGGGTGAAATAGCTTTTTATGCCCTTATGTATACCCTCTCTTTATGTCCACCTTTGTCAAGATTTCATTACAGTTTTTTCGTTCAGATTTTTGTTCATTCTAGAGCGGAAAATCGGGGTGGTTTGGCAATATTCGGGTCGCGGGAGGTCGAAAATTTTGAGATAGGCTTGCGATAGCATAGCTTTCGCATCGCGATAACGGCCTAATTGCACCGCGATCTCAATGTTCTCGCATCGCGATAACGGTGCTTTCGCAATGCGAAACCTATGCTATCGCAACGGCAAAAAAGCAGATTTTTAGTCAAATTTCGATTTTAACCGCGTAAACTCCTGACAATCTGCAACTTACGCAAAACCCTCTAATTTTTGCGTATTTCGGACAAAAGTTTTTTCATTTTGCTACACGTAAATCTACAGAGGGTGTTTGTCCGATTATTTCAGCAACGTATTCGCCGAATTGGCAACTGCTGCAAATATAAAAAGGTCGTAAGCCTTACGGCTCACGACCTTTCCTATATGTGTAGTACGACTAACTATGGATCAGTTTTCTGTCGAAACCTTATCAGCATAGTCGAGCACGTTCTTCTTATTGGCCTCCATGCGTTCATACTCTTCCTTAGAGCCCACGATGAGCTTATCCCACTGCCGCATACCGGTACCGGCTGGAATGAGATGGCCACAGATCACGTTCTCCTTCATACCCTCCAAGTAGTCGACTTTGCCACGAATAGCAGCCTCGTTGAGTACCTTAGTGGTCTCTTGGAATGAGGCGGCACTCATGAAGCTCTTCGTACCGAGGGCTGCACGGGTGATGCCCTGAAGGATCTGGGTCGACGTGGCAGCCACAGCATCGCGAACCTGCACAGGGCGAAGGTCACGGCGCTTGAGACTTGAGTTCTCGTCACGGAGCTTGCGGGCAGAAACAATCTGTCCCTTGCGAAGCACCTCCGAATCGCCCTCATCGACGACAACTTTCTTGCCCCAGATGCGGTCGTTCTCGTCAACGAAGTCGAGCTTATCGACCAGCTGCTGCTCCAAGAATGTGGTGTCGCCCGGATCGTCGATACGAACCTTACGCATCATCTGGCGCACGATGATCTCGAAGTGCTTATCGTTGATCTTCACACCCTGCAGACGGTAAACGTTCTGTACCTCATTAACGATGTACTCCTGCACGGCTGTAGGACCTTCGATAGCCAAGATGTCACCCGGTGTGATCTCACCATCGGAGAGGGCTGTACCGGCACGCACGGCATCGTGCTCCTGCACGAGGATCTGACGAGACAGCGGAACAAGATATTTGCGTTGCTCGCCCGTCTTGGAAGTGATTACTACCTCGCGGTTACCACGCTTGAGTTTGCCCATGGTCACCTCGCCGTCGATCTCAGACACAACGGCAGGGTTAGATGGGTTGCGGGCTTCGAAGAGCTCGGTTACACGTGGCAGACCACCAGTGATACCTCCGGCGCTGAACACCGAACGAGGGATACGCACGAGTGTGGTACCGGTATCGATGGTCTGGCCATCCTCGATATTGGCAATGTGACCGCCTACAGGGAAGCTATAGGTACCAACCACCTCGCCATTGGCATCAACAACATCGACCATAGGCACGGTGTTGTGATCGCGCGACTCAATGATGATACGCTCGCTCATACCTGAAGTCTCGTCGGTCTCGGCCTTATAAGTAAGGCCTTCGGTGACGTTCTTGAAACGGAGCGTACCGGCATATTCACTGACGATAACGGCATTGAAAGGATCCCACTTACAGATGACGTCGCCCTTCTTCACCTTGTCATCATTCTTAAAGAACAATGAGCTACCGTAAGGTACGTTTATCGTAGCGAGAACGATGTCGGTATTAGGATCGACAAACTGAACTTCGGCAAGACGGCTTACCACCATCTGGCATTTCACCTCCGCCTCGCCACTCTTATCTACGAATGGCACGGTACGGAGACCATCGAACTTCAACTTGGCATCATACTTAGCTTTGATACTTGCATTGGCAGCTGCATTTTCAGCCACACCGCCCGAGTGGAAAGTACGGAGAGTAAGCTGTGTACCGGGCTCACCAATAGCCTGAGCAGCAATCACACCTACGGCCTCGCCTATCTGAACCATCTTGGAGCTGGCAAGATTACGGCCGTAGCACTTACGACAAACGCCTTTCTTGCTCTCACAGGTCAGTACGGAACGAATCTCAACCATCTCGACCTGTGCGTCCTCTATCTCCTTTGCCTTCTCCTCGGTAATCTCCTCCCCGGCGTTGATAATCACAAGTCCGCTGTGAGGATTGATCACGTCGTGAACAGACACGCGGCCGAGGATGCGTTCGCCCAAAGTAGAGATCACCTCGTCTCCATCTTTCAAGGCGCGACATTCAAGACCACGCAGGGTACCACAGTCTTCCTCGGTGATGATCACATCGTGTGACACATCGACGAGACGGCGGGTAAGATATCCGGCATCGGCAGTCTTCATGGCAGTATCGGCAAGACCCTTACGGGCACCGTGAGAAGCGATGAAGTATTCCTGCACAGACATACCTTCTTTCAGGTTGTTCAGAATTGGGTTCTCGATGATAGAATTGCCCTCGGCACCTGCCTTTTGGGGCTTAGCCATCAGACCACGCATACCGGCAAGCTGGGCAATCTGGTCGGCAGAACCACGGGCACCGGAATCGAGCATCATATATACGGCATTGAAACCCTGATCGTCTTCGGTCATATGTTTCATCACTGCCCTCTTGAGATTATCGTTCACGTGAGTCCAAGCATCGATTACTTGGTTGTAACGCTCCTTGTCGGTGATAAGACCCATATCGAAGTTGGCCGTCACCTCATTCACTTCATCCTGACCCTTCTTCACAATGTCCATCTTCTCAGCAGGCACAATGATGTCGTCAAGGTTGAATGAGAGACCGGCAGTGTAGGACATGCGGTAACCGAGATCCTTAATACCATCGAGGAACTCGCAGGCACGTGCCATACCTACGCTCTTGATTACGTCGGCAATCAGACCGCGCAATGACTTCTTGGAAATAACGCCATTGAAGAATCCGATCTCACTGGGAATGATCTCATTCACGATGATACGACCCACAGAGGTCTCAACGACACGCTTAACAGGCTTACCATCTACAACATCGTCAACAAGGCACTTCACCTGTGCATGCTCATCGCAACGACCCTCGTTGAAAGCGACGATGGCCTCCTCGGGTCCGTAGAAAGAGAGACCCTCTCCCTTTGCACCCGGACGGATCTTGGTGACATAATAAAGACCAAGCACCATATCCTGTGAAGGAACGGTAACGGGGGCACCATTGGCCGGGTTGAGAATATTGTGACTTTGGAGCATCAGAATCTGAGCTTCGAGCACAGCCTCATTACTCAACGGCAGATGCACAGCCATCTGGTCACCATCGAAGTCGGCATTGAATGGAGTACAAGCCAATGGGTGGAGCTGCAGTGCCTTGCCCTCGATGAGTTTGGGCTGGAACGCCATCACAGACAGACGGTGAAGCGTAGGAGCACGGTTGAGAAGAACGGGATGCCCTTTCATTACGTTCTCAAGGATATCCCAGATCACAGATGCACGACGGTCGACAATCTTCTTGGCACTCTTTACAGTCTTCACAATGCCGCGTTCAATAAGTTTACGAATGATAAACGGCTTGTAAAGCTCGGCTGCCATCAACTTAGGAAGACCGCACTCACCCATCTTCAACTCAGGGCCTACAACGATTACGGAACGGGCTGAATAGTCAACACGCTTACCGAGAAGGTTCTGGCGGAAACGCCCCTGCTTACCCTTCAAAGAGTCAGAAAGTGACTTCAAAGGACGATTGGATTCGCTCTTTACGGCACTGGCCTTACGACTGTTGTCGAACAAGGAATCGACAGCCTCCTGAAGCATACGCTTCTCATTACGAAGAATCACCTCCGGAGCCTTAATCTCCATCAGTCGTTTCAAACGGGTGTTACGAATGATCACGCGACGGTAAAGGTCGTTAAGATCGGATGTGGCAAAACGACCGCCATCTAATGGTACGAGAGGACGAAGCTCTGGTGGTATGACAGGGATAATCTTCATGATCATCCACTCAGCCTTGTTAGTCTCCTGTGAAGTACGGAATGCCTCTACCACTTGCAGACGCTTCAAAGCCTCGGTCTTGCGCATCTGGCTTGAATCGTTGTTGGCACGATCGCGCAGTTCGTAGCTGATGCCATCGAGGTCGATATCGCGCAACAGGTCGAGGATTGCTTCGGCACCCATCTTAGCAATGAACTTGTTAGGGTCGGAATCATCCAGCAGGTCATTGTTTGGGTCAACTTTGGTATCGATGATATCAAGATATTCCTCCTCGGTGAGGAGATCCATCTTGTGTGAACCGTTCAGTTCCTCTATACCCTCAGCATCTTTCATACCCTCAATAGAGCCGGGCTTAATAACGATATATTTCTCATAATAGATTACCGCATCCAACTTCTTGGTGGGCAAACCTAGGAGATAGCCCATCTTGTTGGGCAGAGAGCGGAAATACCAGATGTGAGCCACCGGCACGACAAGTTCGATGTGTCCGCTGCGCTCACGGCGTACCTTCTTCTCCGTCACCTCAACACCACAACGATCGCAGACAATGCCCTTATAACGAATGCGCTTGTACTTTCCACAGGCACATTCATAGTCTTTGGTAGGACCGAAGATCTTCTCACAGAAAAGACCGTCGCGCTCAGGCTTGTATGTACGATAATTTATGGTCTCAGGCTTGGTAACCTCACCAAACGAATTTTCTTTAATCTCCTCCGGGGAAGCGAGACTAACGGTAATCTTCGTGAAATTAGTCTTTACCTTTGTATCTTTTTTGAAAACCATGTTTCTAACTTTTCAATATTCTAACTTTAATCCAACTTCACGCTAAGTCCAAGGCCGCGGAGCTCATGGAGAAGCACATTCAGTGACTCGGGAATACCCGGCGTTGGCATGGGGTCACCTTTAACGATGGCTTCGTAAGCCTTTGAACGACCGGTAACGTCGTCACTCTTGATAGTCAACATCTCTTGAAGCACATGGCTGGCACCGAAGCCCTCAAGAGCCCAAACCTCCATCTCTCCGAAACGCTGTCCACCGAACTGAGCCTTACCGCCAAGCGGTTGCTGTGTGATAAGTGAGTATGGACCGATTGAGCGGGCGTGCATCTTATCCTCAACCATGTGACCGAGCTTCAAGAAGTAGGTGATACCCACTGTAGCCGGCTGGTCGAACTGCTCACCCGTCTCGCCATCGTAGATATAGGTGGAACAGAGATTAGGAAGTCCAGCCTTATCTGTCCACTCTTTCAGATCGTCAAGCTTAGCACCGTCGAAGATTGGCGTAGCGAACTTCACACCCATCTTCTTACCAGCCGCACCAAGGATAGCCTCGAAGATCTGACCAAGGTTCATGCGCGAAGGCACACCCATTGGGTTCAACACCAAGTCGACAGGACGACCATCCTCAAGGAATGGCATGTCTTCCATGCGCACAATCTTGGAAACGATGCCCTTGTTACCGTGGCGACCGGCAAGTTTATCACCCACCTGAATCTTACGTTTCTTGGCAATATATACCTTAGCCATCTTGAGAACGCCGGAAGGAAGCTCGTCACCAATGGTAATAGCAAACTTACGACGATTCTGCTCGGCAGCCAACTGCTTGTCCTTGCGGATATAGTTCATGATGACCTGCTGTATCAAAGTATTGGTACGGTTATCATCAGTCCATCCATTGCTTTGGATTCCGTCATATTCAAGGTTCTTCAAAGCAGCTACAGAGAATTTGCTGCCCTTAGTAATAATCTCTGCATCGGTATAATCCCTTACGCCCTGTGAAGATTTTCCGTCTGTCAATGTGAGGAGCTTATCAACAAGCATGTTCTTCAAGTCGTCGCTCTTTGCCTCGTATTCCTCATCAAGTTTCTGAAGAAGTACCTTGTCCTGCTTCTTAGACTCACGGGTCTTCTCGGCACGAGAGAACAACTTCTTATCGATAACAACACCACTTAATGATGGATTGGCCTTGAGCGAAGAGTCTTTCACGTCACCTGCCTTGTCACCAAAGATGGCTCGGAGCAACTTCTCTTCGGGAGAAGGATCACTCTCACCCTTAGGTGAAATTTTACCAATCATTATATCGCCCGGTTCTACACGGGCACCTACACGAATGATACCATTATCATCGAGATCCTTAGTCGCTTCCTCGCTTACGTTTGGAATATCATTGGTCAGCACTTCTACGCCACGCTTGGTTTCGCGAACGTCAAGAGAATACTCGTCAACATGTACTGAGGTCAGAACGTCATCACGAACGATACGCTCTGAGATAACAACGGCATCCTCATAGTTGTAACCTTTCCAAGGCATGTAAGCTACAAGAAGGTTACGACCGAGTGCCAACTCACCATTCTCTGTTGCATAGCCCTCCGTCAGGATGTCACCCGCTTTCACCCGCTGGCCTTTCGTACAGATAGGACGGAGGTCGATAGTCATGTTCTGGTTAGTACGGCGGAACTTAGGAATGCGGTATTCCTTCATTGCGGGTTCGAAACTCACAAACTCCTCGTCTTCCGTGCGATCGTAGAGGATACGGATAGTAGTCGCATCAACATAGTCAATGATACCCTCACCTTCTGCGGTGATCATGGTACGGCTATCCTCGCAAACCTGCTTCTCCAAACCTGTTCCTACGATAGGAGCATCATTATGGAGCAATGGTACAGCTTGACGCATCATATTACATCCCATCAGTGCTCGGTGACCGTCATCATGCTCCAAGAAAGGAATGAGCGATGCCGAAACAGAAGCAATCTGCTGGGGAGAAACGTCCATCAGGGTTACCTCATCAGGATTAACAACGGGGAAGTCAGCTGCCAGACGGCAATGAACAAAGCTACGGATAAACGTACCATCTTTTTTCAAAGGTGCATTACCTTGGGCAATGAGACGACCATCCTCTTCCTCGGCAGTGAGATAAACGACATCCTGATTCTTCATATCAACCTGTGAATTGGCAACCTTACGATATGGAGTCTGGATGAATCCAAGCTCATTGATGGTGGCATACACACAGAGAGAAGAAATCAGACCGATATTAGGGCCTTCAGGAGACTCAATAGGACACAAACGACCATAGTGAGTATAGTGCACATCACGAACCTCAAAGCCTGCACGCTCACGAGACAGACCGCCAGGGCCGAGAGCAGACAGACGGCGCTTGTGAGTTACCTCAGCAAGTGGGTTGGTCTGATCCATAAACTGGCTCAATGGGTTAGTACCAAAGAATGAGTTGATAACGCTTGAGATAGTTTTAGCGTTAATCAAATCTGTGGGAGTGAACACCTCATTATCGCGAACGTTCATACGCTCACGAATGGTACGGCTCATGCGTGCCAAACCAATAGAGAACTGGTTAGCCAACTGTTCACCCACAGTACGAACGCGGCGATTCGACAAGTGGTCAATATCGTCAACCGTAGCGTTGGAGTTAATAAGTTTGATGAGATACTTGATGATCTCAATAATATCTTCCTTGGTCAGTACACGAGTGTCCATATCAATATTCTCACCAAGCTTGGTGTTAATACGATAACGACCCACCTCTCCCAAATCATAACGCTTATCAGAGAAGAACAAATTCTGGAACACCTCGCGTGCACTTGCGTCATCAACAGGATCTGCATTGCGCAACTGACGATAGATATAACGTACAGCCTCTACCTCTGAGTTGCTCGGATCCTTAGCAAGAGTATTAAAAATCAACTCATATCTACCTGCTGCTTCTGCATCCTTATGAACCAACACCACAGAAGCTCCGCTGTCCAATATCTCATTGAAGTTATCCTCGGTAATCAAGGTTTCACGCTCAAGGATTACCTCATTGCGCTCAACAGTTACAACCTCACCGGTATCCTCATCAACAAAGTCCTCATTCCAACTTTTAAGCACACGTGCAGCAAGTTTCTTGCCAATGAGTTCCTTGCGATTTTTCTTGTTTACTTTCAGCTCTTCAGCCAAATCGAATATCTGGAGAATGTCTTTATCGCTCTCATAGCCGATAGCACGAAGCATTGTCGTAACAGGCAATTTCTTCTTGCGATCAATGTAAGCATACATTACATTATTTATATCAGTAGCAAACTCGATCCATGAACCCTTAAATGGAATAATGCGGGCACTGTACAAAACAGTTCCGTTAGCATGTACACCCTGACCAAAGAAAACACCGGGAGAACGGTGAAGCTGAGCCACAACAACACGTTCAGCACCATTAATGACAAAGGTTCCGTTCTCGGTCATGTAAGGGATTGTACCAAGAAATACATCCTGAATGAATGTGCCGAAGTCCTCATGATCAGGATCCGTGCAGTAAAGTTTCATCTTAGCCTTCAAGGGTACACTATAGGTCAGGCCACGCTCCAGACATTCATCAATGGTATAACGGGGTGGATCTATATAGTAATCCAGAAACTCAAGAACGAAATTGTTACGAGTGTCGGTGATAGGGAAGTTCTCTGCAAACACCTTATACAAACCGTCATTCTTGCGTTCCTCCGGCGGTGTATCCAACTGCAAGAAGTCATGGAACGACTTCAGCTGAACATCAAGAAAATCCGGATAGGGATACGGATTCGTGACGCTAGCAAAATTTACTCTGTTATTAATAACGTTTGACATAAATAATATTATTGGTATAAAACCTAAAAGTCAAAGGACTTTAAAGAGAAAAATGTCTTGAAAGACACAAAAAGGTTAGGACTCACCTACTGGGTAAATCCTAACCATATTTGTAAAATTTAAATTGAAAGGATAGTTAGTCCGAAGAACAGACCTTCCGCCTTACAAATCTAATTACTTCAGTTCTACCTTGGCACCAGACTCCTCGATAGCCTTCTTCAGGTTCTCAGCCTCGTCCTTAGAAACGCCTTCCTTAATTGTAGCAGGAGCACTCTCTACAAGAGTCTTAGCCTCCTTCAAACCAAGACCGCAAGCCTCCTTAACGGCTTTAACAACTTGAAGTTTAGCGTCACCTACTTCTACGAGAACTACGTCAAATGAAGATTTCTCCTCAGCAGCACCTGCCTCACCAGCAGCTGCAGGACCAGCAGCTACAGCAACAGCTGCAGCAGCAGGCTCAATACCATACTCGTCCTTCAGGACTGTTGCCAACTCATTAACTTCCTTAACAGTAAGATTTACTAACTCTTCTGCAATAGCTTTTATATCTGCCATTTTATTCTAAAATTTTAATTTTTATTCTTTAATATTTTGACTTTAAATTACTCACCACGCTCGCCTAAAGTCTTAAGCACACCGTGAATAGTGCCAGCTCCTGACTGAAGTGCAGAGATAACGTTCTTTGCAGGAGACTGCAACAAAGCAACAACCTCTGCAATAACCTCATTCTTGCTCTTAATAGATGCAAGCTCATTGAGTTTATCCGCACCAACATAGATCCCTTCCTCAGCGTATGCAGCTTTCAAAGAAGGCACGCCAGCCTTTACAATATCCTTATCCTTTAAAAGTTTTGCAGGAACATTAGCAGTCTGTGCAAACAGAACAGCCGTGCTTCCCTTAAGAGTACCGTAAAGCTCTGAGAAATCTACGTCAGAAGCCTCAAATGCTTTGTGAAGAAGGTTGTTCTTCACGACAACCATTTTGATCTCCTGCTTGAAACACTTGCGACGGAGTGAACTTGTAGCCTCTGCATTCAAACCTGTGACATCTACGAGGTAGAAATGAGGATATTCCTTCATCTTCTTACCAAGCTCAACAATAATAGTATCTTTAACTTCTTTCTTCATTTTACAAAACTTTTAGAGTTATTCAACTGATTTAGGATCAATCTTGATACCCTTACTCATTGTGCTTGAAATAAAGATACTCTTGATGTATGTACCTTTAGCTGCAGCAGGCTTCAGACGGATAACCGTATTGATAAACTCCTTTGCATTACCATAGATATCGTCAGAAGACATTGATACCTTACCAACAGATGTATGGATAATACCGGCCTTATCAACCTTAAAATCAATCTTACCGGACTTCACGTCCTTAACAGCCTTTGCAACGTCCATAGTCACAGTACCGCTCTTCGGGTTAGGCATCAATCCGCGAGGACCGAGGAAACGACCCAGAGGACCTACCTTACCCATACAAGATGGCATAGTGATAATCACATCAATATCCAACCATCCTGTTTTGATCTTTTCGATATACTCGTCAAGACCTGCATAATCAGCACCAGCTTCCTTAGCGGCAGCTTCCTGATCAGGGGTACAGAGTGCCAGCACACGAACAGTCTTACCAGTTCCGTTTGGCAGTGTAACAACACCGCGTACCATCTGGTTAGCCTTACGTGGGTCAACACCGAGACGTACATCAACATCGACAGAAGCATCAAACTTAGTAGTGGTAATCTCCTTTACCAGCTCTGAAGCCTCCTTCAATGTATATACCTTCCCTGCTTCAACCTTCTCAGCTACTGATTTCTGATTTTTTGTCAGTTTAGTCATTTTACTTACTTAATTGAAGTTAATTATAATTCAGGGAAGTTCCCTTTAACTGTGATACCCATGCTACGTGCTGTACCAGCTACAAGCCTCATTGCACTATCAAGAGTGAAACAGTTCAAGTCTGCCATCTTATCCTCGGCAATGGCCTTTACCTGCTCCCATGTGACCTCACCCACTTTCTTACGGTTAGGCTGACCTGAACCGGCCTTTACCTTTGCAGCTTCTTTCAACTGAACAGCAGCAGGAGGAGTCTTGATAATGAAACTGAATGACTTATCATCGTAGTATGAGATAACAACTGGTAATACCTTACCAGCCTTATCCTGGGTGCGGGCGTTGAACTCCTTACAGAATCCCATGATATTTATTCCCTTAGAACCCAATGCAGGGCCCACTGGAGGGGAAGGATTCGCAGCGCCACCTTTAATCTGTAATTTGATTAATCCAGCAACTTCTTTAGCCATTTCTTTTTAATTAAAATAATGTATGATATAAAAAGCACAGTCAACCCGTAACAGTTACTCTGTAACTTTTTCGACTTGCATAAAACCTAACTCTAATGGAGTTTTACGTCCAAAGATCTTAACCATCACCTTCAGTTTACGCTTCTCGGTATTGATCTCTTCAATCACACCGTCAAAGCCTGAGAATGGACCATCAGTTACCCTCACTGTTTCGTCGAGTACGTATGGTATTGATACTTCATTATCAATCTCACTCTCCTCGGCTGCACCAACCATGCGGTTAATCTGTGACTGTGGAACCGGAGTAGGATTATCCAACCCACCAAGAAAGCCCAAACAGTTAGGCATAAAACGCAGTGTCGTTGCTACATCACCCACCAATTCGGCTTGAACAAAGATGTATCCGGGGAGAGAAATCTTCTCCTTTTCAACTCTCTTGCCATTACGAACAGCAGCATGTTTTTCTGTCGGTATTAACACCTCAAAAACATGATCAGCAAGCAACGTGTTATGCTTCAATTCGGCTTCGATGTATTCTTTCAGCTTAGCCTCTTTTCCACTAACAGCACGCAGAACATACCAATTCTTCGTCGATTCAGTCATTTCTTGATTGATTAACCAGGATAAATAATACCCATAAGGTTCTTAAACACGAGATCCATAATGAACACAACAATTGCAATGACAAGGGAAGCAGATAATACAATCACTGCATTGTGAGTAAGTTCTCTTCGTGTTGGCCAAGTAGTCTTATGCGCAAGTTCGTCGTAACAAGCCTTGCAATAATTTACTATCTTCTTAAACATATTATCTTCTTATTTGCACGGGTTGAAGGGCTCGAACCCTCGACACCTGGTTTTGGAGACCAGTGCTCTACCAACTGAGCTAAACCCGTAAGTAAGTCTCCGCAACCGCAGTTGCGGAGACTTGTTATATTAAGCTATAATCTTAGCTCGATCATTAAGCTTCCTTCACATCAGGAAGGATAGCTGTGATCTGACCTGAACCAACGGTACGACCACCCTCTCGGATAGCGAAACGAAGACCTTCGTTCAAAGCAACACGGTAAATCAATGTCACCTCGATCTCAACGTTGTCACCCGGCATCACCATATCTACACCTGCAGGGAGAGTAATCTCACCCGTACAGTCCATAGTACGGAGATAGAACTGAGGACGATACTTATTACCGAATGGAGTGTGACGGCCACCCTCTTCTTTCTTCAATACATAGATAGAAGCCTTGAAGTGATCGTGAGGAGTGATAGCACCGGGGTGCACAACTACCATACCACGCTTAACCTCTGCTTTGTCGATACCACGGAGAAGAAGACCTACATTGTCACCAGCCTTACCCTCATCGAGAATCTTACGGAACATCTCAACACCGGTAATAACCGACTTTTTGTCTTCACCAAGACCGAGCAGCTGAACTTCGTCACCTACCTTGCAGACACCTGTCTCGATACGACCGGTAGCAACAGTACCACGACCTGTGATTGAGAACACGTCCTCAACAGGCATCAAGAAAGGTTTGTCAATCTCGCGCACAGGCTCCTGAATCCAATTGTCAACTGTATCCATCAGCTCCATAACGCTATCTTCCCACTTCTCCACACCGTTCAAAGCACCGAGTGCAGAACCGGCAATGATAGGAGTCTCCTCCTCATAACCATAAGAAGTCAGAAGGTCTGTAACGTCCATCTTAACGAGGTCGATCATCTCCTCATCAACTTCTGAATCGTCACACTTGTTCAAGAATACAACCAAACGAGGTACGTTTACCTGACGAGCGAGCAACACGTGCTCACGTGTCTGAGGCATTGGACCGTCTGTAGCAGCAACCACAAGGATAGCACCGTCCATCTGGGCAGCACCGGTAACCATGTTCTTCACATAGTCGGCGTGACCGGGACAGTCAACGTGCGCATAGTGGCGCTTTGCTGTCTCATACTCAATGTGGGCAGTGTTGATGGTGATACCACGCTCTTTCTCCTCAGGAGCGTTATCGATCTGATCGAATGACTTAACTTCCTCACCTGTACCAAGTCTCTTATGCAAAGTAAGAGAAATGGCAGCCGTCAAAGTAGTCTTACCGTGGTCTACGTGACCAATTGTACCAATGTTAACATGCGGTTTGGTACGCACGAACGTCTCTTTAGCCATAGCTTTTCTTTTTTATTATAATAAATTAAATATTATCAATTATGATATTTGTTTCTTCCCAGCCTATGTTTCCTCTCTACCTGTCGACATAGTACTAAAAAAGATAGAGCTGTAACTGAGAGTTGAACTCAGGACCTCTTCCTTACCAAGGAAGTGCTCTACCACTGAGCTATTACAGCAAAACATTTTGAGCGGAAAACGGGGCTCAAACCCGCGACCCCCAGCTTGGAAGGCTAGTGCTCTATCAACTGAGCTATTTCCGCAGTTTTCAAGTCTCTGACTTAAGGTGGGTGGTGATGGATTCGAACCACCGTAGGCGTAAGCCAGCAGATTTACAGTCTGCCCCATTTGGCCACTCTGGTAACCACCCTTAATCTTGCGCGATGAGCCTCGCTCTTCGTCGAGCCTCTTGTCGGATTCGAACCAACGACCCCGAGATTACAAATCACGTG
>CAUTTP010000006.1:0-67559 GCA_963541305.1 uncultured Prevotella sp. | reverse complement strand
TACGACGTTCGGTGTACGTGCGTACGACGTTCGGTGTATGCGCGTACGGCGTTCGACGTACGTCTTCGTCAGAGTGAAAAGCGACGGTGAGGTGGATGTAAAGGGGTGCTACTTCGACAGCCGTTTGCTCAATGCATACGCGTTGTAAATACCGAGTTCGCCTGCCTTGCTAAGGTCTTGGCGGGCGAGATTGAGATCGCCGTTATAATAGTGCACCAAGCCTCGGTTATAGTAAGCCTCGGCCATGCGCGGGTCGAGCTCGACGGCACGCGTGTAGTCGTCGATGGCACGCTTATAGTTTTTATCTCCCGCATAGAAATTACCACGATTGAAGAAAAGGTAGGCATTGGACGGCGCCTGCTTGATGGCTTCGGCAAAGTCGCCCTCCACCTGCGCAGTCTTCATGCTTACGTTCTGTCCCTTAGAGGCATCATAGCTGTTGAGCATGGTTTGATAGATGGCACGCTGCCAGCGCCCCATCACAGAGTTGGGCTCAAGGGCGATATAGTCGTCAAGGTCGGCTATGGCATCGGCATAGTTCTGCGCCTCGGCATAGGCCACGGCACGTTGGAGCAAGAGGGCAGCACGCGCCTCGCGATCGGTCTCCTCATTCACGCCGTCAGTGAGCCTGTCAATGAGTTGGAACACCTGCTTGGATTGCACATCGGTGAGTTTCTCGCCACTCTGATTGCAGGAAATATACAGATGGCGCAAAGGAGCGCGACGCGTATTAAACCGGTCTACCTCCTCGTTGTAGGCCTGATAGCCACGCACGCCGTTATTATAGGTAAAGTATGACAACTGGTACATGGGGAGCAGGGCTATCTCTACGTTGCGGTTCTGAACGGCACCACGATAGTCGCTCTTATACTCGTGTTCCACCTGCTGCTTGTCTTCCACCACGATGCTGTTGAACTTATTGGGGTCGATCTCCGAACGTTTGCGCATCTCCTTGAGCTTCTCGCGACTCCATCGCTGCTGCCGGCCGATGTGCTTGTCCATCTGTGCCTTAAACACGCGGAACTCATCCTGCTCGGCTTTCGCCGTCATGCCCAACTTGCGATAGCACAGGGCACGATTGGTCAGACCCGTCCAGAAGTTGGGAAACTCGTCGATCACCGTGGTATAGTCGCGTATGGCTTCGCGCAGACGCCCCACCTTGTCATTAAGGAGGGCACGGTTGAAGATGGCCATGATATTGCGCGGCTCCATCTTGATCACAAAGTCGAAGTCTTCGATGGCGCGGTTATCGTCGCCAAGCTGCACGCGGAGCAGACCGCGGTTATAGTGTGCGAGGAAATTATTGGGGTCTATGTCGAGCGCAAGGTCATAGTCGGCCATGGCTCCACGAAGGTTGTTGATGTTGAGGCGGGCAAGGGCACGATTCACATAGCTGTTGGCCACACGCGGCTTGAGATGAATGGCCTTCGACAGGCAGGTATCCGCCACCTGCCACTGCTGCCGGTTGAGGGCGATATAAGAGCGGGTAGTCCATGCGTCGGCATTGTAAGGGTCGACGGCAAGACTCTGTGTGAGCCATCGGTCGGCAACTGTGGTGTCTTTCTTTTCCAGATATATCTCTGCCTTGAGTGTATAGGCCGTAGCCGTTTTCGACCATCGGCTGATGATGGTATCGGCATCAAGCAGCGCTTGGTCGTAGTCTTTCACATGCATCCGGCAGATGGCACGGTTGAGCCAAAAGTTGGATATGCGTGGACTCAGATGGATGGCACGGTCGTAGTCGGCAATGGCATCCGCATACTTTTCCTGACGGATGCGCGAGATGGCACGCAGGTCGAATATCTGCTCAATGTAGGGATTCAACTCGATGGCTTTAGAGGCATCGGCCTCTGCACCCACAAAATCATCAAGATAGAACTTGGCTACCGAACGGTCATACCAAGGCAACCAGAGATAGGGCTTGAGTGCCAACACCTTATTAAAGTATTGTATGGATAGCACATAATCTTCATAATGCATGGCAACCTCGCCGCTCGTAATCAGCCGGTTAACATTATATTGTGCACTTACCTGTCCGCAGGCAATAATGCCAGCAATAAATACTATGAATCTGCGCTTCATGCTGTGTTTAGTGTATGAGAATAAATGGTAACATATAGAAACTATCCCTGCCTCTCACGAGGAAATGAAGATAAAACGTTTTTATCTCTTGGCTATCTTCGTACGATAAGAGCATTTGAACTTTCCCTGCATGATGGCACGGAGTTTGTTCTTGATGAGCTGCTTGCGCAGAGGAGACACACGGTCGGTATAGATTATGCCTTCCAGGTGGTCGAACTCATGCTGCATCACGCGAGCCAGATAGCCCTCCACCCACTCGTCGTGGGGCAGAAGTCGTTCGTCCAGATACTGCACGTGAATACGGGAATAGCGTGCCACTTTTTCGTTCAGTCCCGGTACGGAGAGGCATCCCTCTTCCATCACCACCTGCTCTGAACTCTCGTCCACTTCGATGATGTGCGGATTGACAAAGGCATGACGATAGCCCGCATACTCGGGGAAATCTTCCTTCAATACATCAAGGTCAATTACAGCCACACGAATCGACTTGCCTATCTGTGGAGCTGCCAAGCCCACACCCGACGATGCGTCCATCGTCTCGTACATATCACTGATCAACTGGTCTAAACCCTCGTAGTCGGTAGGAATATCCTGTGCCACCTTTCTCAATACGGGATGACCATAGGTATAAATGGGTAAAATCATCTTCTTGAATTCATGTAATCCTGAAGGATGATGGTAGCACTGACTTCATCCACCAATCCTTTATTTTCCCTCCTTGTCTTCTTCTTCACGCCTCCTTCTATTATGGCTCGATGAGCCAGCACGGAGGTGAAACGCTCATCATAGTATTCGATGGGCACTGCAGGTCGAGCTCTGCGCCATCGGCCTACAAAGTTTTCCACACGCGCCAGATTCTCGGACGGCTGACCGTTGGGCTGCGTGGGCTTACCTATAATGATTCGTTCGACTTCCTCTTTCACCATATATTGAGAGAGGAAGTCGAACAAATCTTTGGTGTCGACCGTGGTAAGTGCGCTTGCAATGATCTGCAAGGGGTCGGTCACAGCCAATCCCGTGCGCTTCTTACCATAGTCGATTGATAATATCCTTGCCAAGAATTACTTCTTATAGAGCAACCACGCGTCACTCTTAGGATTATACTGGCTGCCGCGCAGGGCATCACGACTCTGTACAGCACTTGCCTTATCGCTATACGTAGTGGCGATGACACGATACATATTTACATCAGAGTTGTAAGCAATCTGTGCGTCATAACCACCCTGCATCAGAGTAGTCTGTAAGCCTTCGGCATTTGCCTTGAGCGAGAAAGAACCTACCACGACACTGTAAGGTAACAAACCTGCACCGCTTACAACGGTAACATCTTCGGTACGAACAGTGGCATTCTCAACATTTGGAGCAACGGCAGGTGTCTCAGTAAGAGGAGTCACAACAGGAGCTTCATCCTGAACTGAGGTCTGCGTCTGCTCTTCCTGAGCCTTAGCCTTCTCATAGGCCTTCTTGTATGCACTTTCCTGAGATTTACAACTTGTGAAAGCTAAAGCAACGCAAAAGGTTGCACTTAATAACAATGTTTTCTTCATAACCTTTGGAATATTAAAGATGTTAATTATTATCGTTAGTCAACGGAATTACTTCCTTATGATGGGCGAAATTACGAAAATATACACAAAGGTGTAACGTTAATGCGCATAAAGTTTGTTAAATCAAGCAAATAGGCATTTTTTAACGTAAAAAACCTTTCCTTTTCGTCACTATTTTAACAAGATTATTTAAATTTGCAACAGCTAATAATATTCATTTAATTAAACGATAAGATTATGAAGACAATCGGTTACATTGGTGCTTTCTTAGGAGGTGCCATCGCTGGTGCGGCTCTCGGACTGCTCATGGCTCCCGAGAAGGGTGCAGAAACTCGCTCAAAGATTGCGGATGCCGTTGATGACTTCTGCAAGAAGCATGACATCAAGCTCAATCGCAAGGATGCCAACGACTTGGTGGACGACATCAAGGACGCTATGGACGTAGAGTAACGAGTGACGAATAAAGGATGGGTGCAGGAGTATAAGCTCTCCATGCGCTCATCCTTTCTCATTCGCAGCAAAAAACTAAAAACAAAACAGGAATGTTCTCAAACGACCAAAACATAGAAACCATCGGGCAACTCGTCGAGACCTTGAAGCATTATATCGGCTTGCAAAGCGAATACGCGAAGCTCGACATCGTGGAGAAAACGGTAAAGATACTCACTGCGCTGACCATCATGGCTATCTTCTGCTTCCTTCTCATGCTCATGCTCATCTACCTGAGCTTTGCCGTAGCCTATGCTTTGTCCAATGCCGTAGGTATGGTTGGCGCTTTCGCCATCGTAGCCGCAATTTACCTCTTTATCCTCTTCCTCTTCCTCATCTTCAGAAAGCAGTGGATCGAGAGGCCTCTCGTTAAATTTCTTGCCTCACTCCTATTAAGCTAATCAAGACATGCCTACACACCTTACCGACGTTACACCTTATAAGACGATAGAGGAAATATCCATCCGCAAAGCCACGCTGAAAGCCGAGATACAAAAGGATGACAACAAGATACGCGACCAATGGCACTCCTTGTTTAATCCGCCGGCCATGCTGAGCAAGAACGCCACGGCAAGCAAACGCATCAACAGTTTGATAAATACCAGCGTTAATCTCGTTGATGCCGCTATTCTCGGATGGAAACTATATCGTAAGTTCAAGAAATAGCCCCATATTGTTCCAACAGTTTTCCGCACGTTTCTGCCAAGCACCGGACACTTGACCGTCCTTACCGCTCTGAGTCATTCGTCAGGGTATACCTATGTTTTTTCAGACGGGAAGTGCCTTTACGCCGCCCCTTTATATCCGTTTCATCATCGCCTTTCACCCTGACGGTGACGTACGTCGAACGTCGTATGCACGTACGGCGAACGCTGTACGCATGAACGCCGAACGACGTACGCACGCACACCGAACGACGTACGTCGCCGCTTGCGTCTGATGGCATAGCTGAAACGGTGTTTCAGAAGCCACGGAAAAGGTGTTTACTTAATGCTGTCGGCCTGTCAACTTAAAGAATATTGACCTCCGGTTTGATCTCCAAACCAAACATATTATACACGTCTTGCTGCACGGCATACATCAAGGCAACTATCTCAGCACCTGTCGCACCGCCACGATTCACGAGCACAAGTGCCTGTTTGTCGTGCACGCCGGCACGTCCCAACGCCTTACCTTTCCATCCGCACTGCTCTATCATCCAGCCCGCGGGAATCTTGTAAGACTTCTCGGCACCGTCCACTTCGAAGTATCTCAAGTGGGGAAACTTGCCTTGCAGCCGGCGAAACGTATGCTCATCGACCACCGGATTCATGAAGAAGCTGCCGGCATTGCCCGTCTCCGTCGGGTCGGGCAGTTTCTCCCGACGAATGTCAATGATGATGTCGCGAAGCTGTTGAGCTGTCAGATGTTGTTCAGAGATATTGCGTTGTGCGAGCACCGCACGGATATTGCCGTAATCAAGGTGCGGGCGGAAGGTGCGCGACAATCGGTAAGTGACGTAAGTAACAAGGTATTTATTCTTCCATTCGTGTTTGAAACGGCTCTCACGATAACCATATTTGCACTCTCCGACATCGATCGTCACCGCCTTGCCCGTAGCAATCTCCACGGCTTCAATGGCGATGATGATGTCTTTAGCTTCTACCCCGTATGCACCAATGTTCTGAATGACCGATGCACCACACTCTCCGGGAATCAGACTAAGGTTTTCCATGCCATAGAAACCATGCTTCACGGCATAAGCCACCGCATCATCGAACGTCGTTCCAGCCCAGCAACGCAGATTCACCATATCGCTATCGGACGGCGCACTCTCCCATTCCACCTCGAATCTCTTAGCCGGCGTAATCACCTTACCATGAAAATCTTGCGTAAAGAGCACATTGCTTCCCCCGCCAAGAATCATCATCACCTCGCCCGACCGGATAGTCTGCGCCACCAATGCGGCTTCTTCCGCATCCTCATACACCAGAAACTCATCGCATTTCTGGTCTATACTAAACGTGTTGTCGTGCAAAAGGGAATAATCCTTGAATAATTTCATCCGAACGAAATCAAGTGGATAGGGGAAAATAAAATAATAAGACGCAAGCGTCTCAGTATATAAGAGGAGGAGAATCAGCTGGTGAAACTCACGAGTTTCCACCGTCCGTCGATCTTCCTGAAGTTCAGATCCATCTCCAATCCGTTGGCTACGCCGCGAATCAAAAACAGTTTTTTGTTGGGATCTTTATATTTCTGACCATACAGAATATTATAAATCACACCCGTAGGAATCAGTCCGGGTTTGAAATCAGGCCATTGCTGAGGAACGATTACACCATTGATCATTGCAAAATCGTCCTCCGGGTCGGGCGCAGTAAACCGCACCTCGTCGGCCATACTCTCGATTTGGAACTTCTCATCCGATGAAAACTTGCGATAAAACTCCAGAAAACCGGCATTCTCATTCTTCGAGATAGGCTCGTACTGAATAGCCGTCATCTTCCACTCGCCATTCTTTCGGTCGAAGACAAACTGCTCTACCGTATGTGTATCGAAGAACACTTTCTCCAGTATCACATGTCCTACGGCCGTGTCTTTCACAAGTTCTGTCTGCCGGGCATTCTCCAAAATCAGCGTATAATACTCTTGATGCATAAAAAACTGTTCCATTTTCCATTGGCGTTTCTCGATTTTTTTCTCCGCCTTTCCGTTGCGGTAGACAGCCAATGGGAACTGTATGCGATTTCTTTGCAGGTGCCGGTTGGCCGCGAAATTAAACAAGAAATCGTCGAAAAGCTCATCTGCCGCTTTGGGCATCGGCACTTCCGAGATGACGTTGTCAGCCGAATCGACGGTTGTCGTGTCTGCAAAGAATGAGTCGGCCGGTATCGAATCCGATACCACCGGTTTCTTATCCGTACATCCCGTGGGAACCATCACTATCGACAAGAGCATCAGTAAAACAACAAAAACAACTCCCTTTCTCATAAATCTATTCATAAACACGGGCAAAATTACATATTATTTTTTTATAACACTAATTTTTTACAATAAAAGTTAGTAACTTTGCAAGCCGTAGAAACAGAAGAATTTACGACTATGTTATTAGACAAGATAGAGGAACTTCTTAAGGAAGTGGCACAGCTTACGGCACAAAAGGCAGAAGATGTGGAGCAACTCAGACTGAAATACCTGAGCAAGAAAGGAGAAATCAACGCCATCATGACCGACTTCCGTAACGTGGCCGCCGACCAGAAGCGTGAGGTGGGCATCAAGATCAACGAGCTGAAACAGGCTGCCACCGAAAAGATCAACGAGCTGCGCGAGCAGGTGGAGACCACCGAAACGGGCACAGAGAGCATCGACCTCACCCGCACCGCCTATCCCATCGGTCTCGGCACGCGGCATCCGCTTACCATCGTGAAGAACGAGATCATCGAGATTTTCCAGCGCATGGGCTTCACCCTCTATCACGGACCGGAGATTGACGACGACAACCACGTGTTCACCATGCTCAATTTTGCGGCCGACCATCCTGCCCGCGACATGCAGGACACCTTCTTCATTTCCCAAAACCGGCATGATACGACCAAGAACGTAATCCTGCGTTCGCACACTTCGGGCGACGAGGCGCACTATATGGAGACCCACGAGCCGCCCATCCGTATGCTCTGCCCCGGTCGCGTGTATCGCAACGAGGCCATTTCGGCACGCGCCCACTGCTTCTTCCATCAGGTGGAAGGGCTTTATGTGGACAAGGGCGTGAGCTTCACCGACCTCAAACAGGTGCTCCTCACCTTTGCCCGCGAGATGTTCGGCACCGACACCAAGATTCGCCTGCGCCCGTCTTACTTCCCTTTCACCGAGCCAAGTGCCGAGATGGACATCTCGTGCAACATCTGTGGCGGCGAGGGCTGCGGCTTCTGCAAGCACACCGGATGGGTCGAGATTCTCGGTTGCGGCATGGTCGACCCTCACGATCTTGAGGCTTGCGGCATCGATTCGAACATTTATACCGGCTATGCTTTCGGCATGGGCGTGGAGCGTATCACCAACCTGAAGTATCGCGTAAACGATCTCCGCCTCTTCTCGGAGAACGATACCCGCTTCCTCGAAGAGTTTCAGAGCGCCTATTAAGCACTGAACCCACACCTTGATATCAAAGAGTTACGAGAGTTGCATGACCTTTGTTATCATGCAAGGTAGTGTCAGTTGAACTGTGTCAAGGTCATTTCCTCTATTATATTAACCTCACACCCATCTGAGGTTAAAGATATAAGAATGAATGCCTTGACACTGTTCTATTTACACTACCCTTATATGACATGGATCGTCCACCACCTAATTGGAACGAGAGTCTTGATTAGGACTCACTAAAGACTTGCACTTCATACGGCAGTTTCACCATCTCTTTGAACATACCAACTTTGCTTTGACTGATTTCATGTATTGTGAGGAGTTTCAGACCAAAATAGAGATTACCTTGGGATAGAGCATACTTACAATAAGCATAAACCGTCGGTTAGACCTTATGCAACAATAGAGCGTAACACAATTGATAATGGTCGTTAAGAACAGAGCCGTTTGAAAAGGTGGTTGTTCCGTGTTGCTCTATGCCATGAGCTTCGTGAGCATGACCAAATAGATGAAACTTGGGCTTTACTTCCTGCACTTTGTTTTTCAAAGACAGGTTACCCCAATGTGTTCCGTTAGATTTATCTAATATCATCATGGGTGGTTCGTGTGTGATAAGCACATCTACGCCATGAGGTATGATGCTCTCTTGATGGTTGTATGCCAAGCCAAAGAACCTTACGCCCTCTATCTCACAAGCTCTGTCTTGCAGGAAATGAATATTATCGGGCATATCTTCTATATCTTCAGCATCCCATAAGCATAGGTCGTGATTACCGGTAACAAAAATCTTATAACGATAGGGCTGTTCGATGAACCAATTCAGAAAGTTGAGCACTTCCTCTTCTGTACCCATATCAGTAAAGTCGCCACAATGCACCAAGACATCAGCTGCAGGCAAATCGTTGAGCAACTGATGTCGGTTGTGAGTGTCTGAGATTTGAAGTATAGTCATGTTAAATAGCTATGGGGTGTCAGCTAGCCACGCAGGATCTTCATCAAAACCTACTATATATTCAGTGTGAGGATGGCCACATTTAGGACTTATCTGCCATTTGACTTCTACACTTTCTGGAAGTTTCTCAAAGAATGAGGCTAACACATCCATCTCTCCCTTTGCATTATCCATCTCATAGTCTTTCAATTCTACCCCAAGTAACAATGCTCGAATATTCTTGCTATGAGGTATGGGATAAATAGCATCAGTCAGTGTGGTTGCAGTTCCAGCAGTGATAAATATTGCTGCCCCGGTGAAAGTCTTAATATCGCAGAAACCCATACCAATAAGTCCATGCGTTTCTATGAAATGATTGAAAAACAACAGATAGTGCAGAATATTACTTTGCAAGGTACAATATTTATCAGTGAAAATATTGTAGAACTCCCATCTGTCTTTCAACTTCTCATACTGATGATTAGAATGTAAGTCAAGAATGAAAAAACGGCAGACTGCATCTTTATATTGCTTGATACAAGCATCAATATCCGAAGCTAATATTTCTGCATCATCTGTAAAAACAAAAAGCGAAAGCAATCTATTCGACCTTAAAGTATCTATATTGTATTTACTAATATCTTGATAGGGTTGTTCCATACCTTTTAAGATTTCCTTCGCTTTATCACCAATGCAATGATAGGCGAAAATACTTGTAGTAGGCTCTCTACTATTAAATTGTTTTCTTAAGTTACCCATAGCTATAATTTCATGATAACCCAATGGTGTGTAGGTAGATTCCAATAGTAAGTGCAAATTTAGATAATTAAATTGTAAAACTCTTGTTTTGGTGTTGGAACTTTAAGTTTTTTTCTTGGTCTTGCATTTAGCCAATAAAAATTTATAACAACGAAATGATGAAATATCAAATAAAATAACTACATTTGCAATTGTGTACTTTTGTTTGATAGCATATAATCTTTTGACGGAGTATTCAATCCTGATAGGGGTCCTATATTCTTCAAAAGTGTTGTCGACAAAATACTCCCTCTGGATTAGGCTATTCCTTAGGAACTAAGGGTACAAAAGACAAAGGAGTTATTTATAAAAATAACAAGGACAAGAACTTAAACCTCACTCTATGTTTAAGGATTAGGGCTTTAAAATATGGAAGAGATACTAAGGCTAACAAATCGACTGTTTCAATGCAAAATTGATTATTTCAAGGTTGGAATAAAACTATCCAATCATGTGAGTGAAATAATCTTGAAACATCTGTCTTTACGACCTTTTCATCTAAATGTCATTGAAGCCGCATGCAGAGGTCGTTTCAAGGAGACAGGACACAGCCTTGTTCTTGCTGATTTACTGAAGCATCCAATAATCCAATCTGCATTCTTGGAGAAATTCCTTAGTATTACGCACGAATACATGGTGGTAACAGCGGAAAAAGACCGTGTTGATGTTGCTCTGAAAGGAAAAGATCTTTTTGTAATAGTTGAAAACAAAGTGAATGCTGCGGAAGAACAGGGAAATCAGGTATATAGGTATGTACATGATATCGGCATTGGAAAGTATGGATTTAAGCTGTCGCAGATCTATGTTGTATATCTTAATCCTGTTAATCGCATGCCTCCATCAGAGTATTCCCTATGTGATGACAATAAAGAGAATAACGTATTTGAAGCCCTTGGAAAGGGACATTATACGGTACAATCATATAAATATGATATTACTAATTGGCTTTATGAATTATCTATAGAGAATGAACCTCATATATCGAGTGCGTTAGATCAATATATTGATTTTCTGGAAAACAAGTTTCACACATCACCAATTGATAAAAATATGAATAATGAAATTAAAAACTTCATTTTGAAGGAACTTCACATCGAAGATAAACCATTTCAAGAACAGATGGTTGCACTTGCCAGTCAACAAGACAAAGTTAATGAACTACTCAGTTCAATCAATGATCTTAAAGTAGAGTTATCTCATAGGATAATGCGTGAATGGCAAAATGAAATTGAAGAGAAATCTAATATTTCACTAGCTCATTATAATCACTCGTTTGGAGTACAGTTAAATAATAAGGTCTGGTTAGGTATCTGGGATGGAAACGACGCAGGCAATAAGCTACCTTATTGGGGATTTCAGTTGGAAAACTATAAAAAAGATGATATGCCTGAGCTTTTCACTCTAATTGAAGAATTATTGAAGAATGTTGGCATCAAACATTATAAAACGCAAGATAAGCATTTTGTCGCTTGGTGTACCACTCAAAACGGTGTCTCAAGATTTTTGTCTCTATATCATGGCGCTCAAGAAATGAGGCTACTGTAAAACAAATTTTTTTAACAATAGCATGTTGATTATTAACTGCATGAGTTCAACGAATTTAAAATGAGGTAAGCTATGTATCAATGGTTCTATTCATATTGATACATAGCTCCTTTGAAAACAGGCAATAGGCAGTCAGTGATTCTAATTGGTTTACAATGAAATTTGTGCATCTCCTACTCATTATCAGTTAGTTTACATCAACTTCGATATTCTTTCATTTTCATTGATTAGTTACGGGAGAAGACGCTTGTAACCGTGTTACAATGATTTTGTAATGCAATCGAAAGGCTGGGGTTACAGATCGAGCAGGCTGAAAAGGTAATCGGAGAGGCGGTTGAGATAGCGGCCTATCACTGCCGGATAGGTTTGCTCGCGATTGAGAGACACGAACCGGCGCTCGCAAGTGCGGGCTTTGGTGCGTGCCAGATGGATGGCAACGTCAGCCATATCCTTGCCGGGAAGCACAAAGTCGAACTTCCCGCCGCCTGTCCGCTCGCTGATGTGACGCTCCATATCGGCAATCGACTGCTCAAATGTAGCAATCGAATCGTCTTTCCCCGACCGGGCAATGACTGCCATCACCCGCATCACTTCGCGTTGTAACCGCTCAAAGGTGTCATGCTGGCCGGTTGCCGCCTTGCACATGCCGAGCAAGGCATTCAGCTCGTCGAGTTCGCCATTCAGTTCTATACGGACGTCGTCTTTCGGTACCCGCATTCCGTCACACAATGAGGTGAGGCCTCCATCGCCTCGCTTAGTCGTTATCATGGGCTTTACTTATTTTTTAGAATCACATAGATAATCACCGGTGCACCTATCACGGGTGTCACGGCATTGAGGGGAAGTATGCCCGCGTCGCCGGGTAATGTGGTGAGCACATTGCACAACAGGGCAATGGCACTGCCCACCATGATGGTCACGGGCAGCAGTCGGCGGTGGTTGGATGTCTGGAGCAACAGCCGTGCAATGTGGGGTACGGCTAAGGCGATGAACGCTATCGGACCGCAAAAGGCCGTGACAACGGCCGTCAACAGCCCCGTGAGCGCCAAGAGAAGATTGCGCACGCGGCGCACATTCACACCCAAGTTTTCGGCATATTGTTCGCCCACAAGCAGGGCGTTGAGGGGCTTCATCAACAGTAGGGCGGCTCCCACGGAAAGAATAATCAGTGCGGCAAACATCGGCATCTGCGCCATCGACACGTTGCCGAAATTGCCCATACCCCACACGGCAAAGCTCTTCACGCCTTCCTTTGTCGCAAAAAAATTGAGCAGGATGATGGCACTCGATGCCAGATAACCCACCATGATGCCGATAATAATCAGTACCACATTGCTCCGCACCATCCTGCCCATCGTCCATATCAGTGCCGTGACGGCCATGGCGCCTACAAATGCCGCCCCCACAGTGGAGAGACCCGACAACGCAAGGGGCAGCAGGGCGACCGGAGCCAACGTCAGCAGCGCCACGGCAAGGCTTGCACCACTCGTCACGCCAAAGATGTCGGGGGCTGCCAGCGGGTTGCGGAAGGCGGTTTGCAACAGCAGTCCGCTCACGGCCAGAGCTCCACCAGCCAGCAAGGCGGTCATCGCCTGTGGCAAACGATTCTCTATAATGATGAACCGCCAGCTCTCTCTGTCCACCTCATCGCCCCGAAGGATACTCAGCACCCCGCTTGCAGGAATGCCGACACTGCCGTGCAGCAGGCTCATGGCAAAGAAAGCCGCGATGGCTAAAGACAGAACGATGCAGATGACAGAATGCCTCATAATGGTGAGAAAACGGAAAGATGGGCGATGTATTGCGAAAAAATGGGTTATAAATGACGGTAATATCGCAATCCGCCCAGCGAAACGCCGGGGTGAAGGAGCTGGATGATTTCTCGCAAAAGATAGTCGGGACGGAACGGCGTCTCCTCAAAATAGTGAGAAGTCATCGTGTTGCATTCGTAGATTTCACCCTCACGGAAGGCCTTCAATGCCGTGTAACCGTGAAATTCTTGCAGCAGATCGGCCTTCGACAACATGCGCCCGCCGCTATATTTGAATGCCCACACATCGCTGTCGCCTGCCTTGTCGATGATCTGCTCGAATGAGAGAGCCAAGCTGCCGCCATGTGTATCATCGGAGAAGGCGTAGTGCCCGTTGGCATCCCTGATGATGGCTCCCATGCTGCTCGCGCCGCCCGGCGTGTACCATGTGGCGCCGGTCTTGCGCTCGGTGAGGATGCTCCTGCCCTGCGGCAGTGTGGCGGCATACGCCTTAAGTGTCTGATAGATGGAATCGACCACGTGGAAGAGTGAGTCGGCGCGTCCGCCTTGACCGAACAGGCGGCCGTAATAGCGCATCCACTCTGCCCGTCCGAGGGCGGAAGTCTCCATGTAATCGCCTGTCCGGATGATGGGAATGCCGAGCTTTTCCAACTTGCCGAAGCCTCCGCTTCCCTCAAACGGGCTTATGAAGATGGCATCGGGGCGCAGGTCGATCAGCTTCTCGATGTCAGGGTTCATGGCGTCTCCGCAATCGGTAATGGTACCCTCTCTCAACCGTCGTTGAATGTCCGGAATGAGAATGTACCGTGCGTCGCATACACCCACAATCTTATCCGCCAACCCGAGATACTCCAAGAGCTGACAATGGGATGAGGTAAACACCACCACACGGCTGAACGGCGCGAGCGTTTGAGCTGCCCCCACCCTACCCATACGCACGCTTTGCAGTGTCATGCCCTGCTTCCACGGATCGGCGACGGTGACTTCGGTCAGCCCGTCGGCCTCGGTGATGGTAAGCAACCGGGCATATTGCAACAAAAGGGTATCACCCTGCCCTGCACCGGACGTTTGCCTGCCGGTGCACGAACAGAGTGATAACAATACGAGAAATACTCCCGATAGTCTGCCCATGATTATTTCAAGAAGACAATCGCATGAGGATTGATGCCGCAAGATGAGAACTTACGCAGATAGTTGCCTGCGGAATCAAACACGTAAATAGTGCCATCGGCGGTATAGGTGGATGTCGCCACATAGATTTTACCGTCGTATGGGTTCACGCTGATGCTGTAGACTGCAGTATTGGTAACCTCTGAAGGTACGTTTTTGAAGAATGAAGGGTTGAACGTGTTTGTTTTCGGGTCATACGTTTGGAGCCATGTGGTAGTAGTAGTCGTTGGGTAAGCACTCCAATCGGTCTCGCTGTAAGCGATATAGAACATACCGTCACCCTCGCCTATACTTGAACAATTGAGCAACGTCGTATAGGTCTTGGCGGAAGGATCATATACGCCCCAGCTGGTGGAAACACCGTTTTTTATGTAGAGCTTACCGTTCATGGCATAGATATTCGCAGGATTTGTCATGACATTGGCGTAGGAAATCGTAGAGAAGTCAGACTCTACGATGGCGAGGCGATTGTCGGTATAGTTGGCGCCCTGCAAGGTGACGTAGAGCTTACCGCCTTCTTCCACTACGTCTTCAGGACGGTCGCCAACCCGCAGCGAGTCCATATAGACCAGCGTCGTGCCGTCGATCTTGATGCGGCTCACGTAGCCGCCGTATGACGTGGCGTAGATAATGCCGTCCTCTTCGTCCACATTGCGCACCTGCCCCAAGTTGGAATATTGCTCAAAGCTGATGCGCGACTTCTCCACGCCATAGCCGTCGAGCAAGGTTATGTAATTGCTCACGTTGACCGCCACCACGATTTTGTCGTTGTCTACGGTAAGAATGTCATTGCCCGTATCGCCGAGCTGCCTGCCGTTCTGCTGCGTATAGACACAGTTCGGATTGATTATTCCCGAAGCCCAGTCAAAGTAGATGATGTTGGAATTGTTTCTGCCCATGGAGCCCTCGTTGAGGATAAAGGCACGCGAACTGCTCGCCATTTCCACTTTTCCACCTCCGGTGGTGTTCCACTCGTCGTCATCGCTGCTACATGATGACAATCCTGCTATCAAGGCCAATAAGCCCATCAGCGCAATCTTAGTACTTTTCATTGTCGTTACTTGTGTTATAGTTTTGTTGTTGATTATCACATTATCCCCTGCTTATATATATAAGGTGGCGGCAGCAGAGAACTGCCGGCCGGGCATAGGATAGTATTGAATGATCTCGTATTGCTCGTTGGTGAAATTGGTTGCCTTCAATTTCAAATCCAGACGGATGCTTCTGAATTGGAACTCGCGGTTAGCGGTGAGACTATGTTCCCAGAAAGCGGGCATGCGATACTCGCTCTTGTTTTGCGGCATGCTGTATCTGCTGCCTTGCATCATCACCGTATAACCGATGTTGAGCCAAGGCGTGGTCAGCACAATCGATCCGCTCCCGTTCCAACGAGGTGTATATGGTATCAGGTTGTCGTATATCTGCGATGTCTCGTCCGTCTTGTCCACGGCGTGCTGCCATGTGGCCGACGCCGATGCTTTCAGGTTCCACACCTTGTCAATATCCGCCTGCGCGCCAAGCGTCATATCCACCCCGAGTATCTCCACCCTGCCATAGTTGACCATGCGCCACACGTAGGTACTCGGAAAAGCCACGATCTTATCGGTCACATGGCTGTAATAGCCATCGGCGGTGAACGAGATATAACGAAAAAGACCGGCACGCATGCTCCATGTGAATCCTGCACTGTACTCGTGAGCCAGCTCCGGACGCAGGTTGATGTTGCCCAACCTGCGATAATAGAGGTCGTTGAACGTGGGCACGCGAAACGTGTTCTTCCACATGGCACGTATATAAAGAGGTGTAGCGGTGAGCAATCGGTAGTTCAGAGAGAGCGAGGGCGTCATGCGCTTCTTGTCTGCCGGCCTTCCGCCCTCCGTCACATGCTCCGCCGCGTAGGTATAGGTCATACTGCCGTTAACCTTCAACCGACCGTATCTCCACTTCATGACGAGCGCCGTTATCGATGTCCAGCGACTGGGATTGGGCACGTCGTAATTGATGTTGACGTAGATGTTATTATGCAGATTGTTGTAACTGACATCCTCGGCCAACGCCATATCCAAGCCCTTGACGATGTTCCAGCCAAGCGTGGCAGACCCGTAATACTCGTTCTGGCGATTCTCGTCTGTTTGCATCCCACCCGCATATTGCGACCCCCAGTCGCGATAAAGGTTCCACGAATGGGTGTATTTCAGGTGGGCGGACAACTTCAGCCGATCTGTCAGGTCACGACGGTAGGTGGTCTGCGCGAAAAAGTCCTCGTCCCACATACGCTCCTCTGAGGGATTGGCGTAGAGAATCACCACGCCGGGCAACCCCCGTTTAGAGCGATACCAATAGGCTTTCACGTCCAACTCGCTCTCGTCCTTAAACGTGTGATACAGATTGGCCTCACTCTGCCATGAATTCATGTCGCTGTTGTAGCGGCGTTCCCTTGTCTTAGTGTATCCGTTGCGCAAGGTAAATGGATAGATTCCGTCAGCACGCATGAACTTACCCTGCAACGAGAGACTGGTACGCGCCCCCAGCTTCTGCCAATAACGGAGCGATGGTGACACCATGCCGAACGAGCCCCCAGTCACACTCAGCTTCAGCGCGTATGATTTCCCATTGTCGAAACGTGGGCGCAAGGAGAGCATGCTCAGCACGCCGGCCGAAGCAAACTGGCGCGCCGGGAGCATCAGTGCATCTTCATCGCCCATATAGAGTGCCAAACTTTCCAGATTGTCCGTGTCGTATCGGCCTATGTCTATCTGTCCGGCTTGGGTGTTGCTGATGCTCACCCCATCGTAACTCACAGCCGTGTGATGCGCCCCAAGATTATGTATTGACACCGTTTTGAGTCCTCCGATGCCACCGTAATCCCTCACATTCACACCCGCGAAACGCTTCACAGCGTCGGCCACATTGTCTATGCCCAGATTGCGGAAGTCTTGCTGGCTGAAGGTCTGCACGGTACTGGTGGCTCCCACGTTACGGTCGAGAGCAAACGCCACCACCTCCACACCCTCAAGGGCTATGGAGTCTTGCTGTGCCCATACCTGACAGAAACATAGAGCCAGCAGCGCAACAAAAAGCGTTTTCTTTCGCATTCTTCCTCGAGAACCGGAAATGATACCATACGGCAATGGCAGGTCTTCTGACTTACGGCCTCAAGCATGTGTCTTCCCGATAACTGATCAGTGACTCGTCCATACCCATAAATACCGCTTACAGCAGCGGGACTGTCCGGGATTCTCACCCGGTTCCCTTTTCATCTCCAGTTATGGAGAACCAATTGCAATTGCAAAGTTAAGCAATAAAAGTGAAGAATGGGGCAAGAAAAGTGAAAAAGATATCAAGCCCTCTATAAGGAAGGCAAAAAGGCAAAGGGTAAAAAAGTAAAAAGGGTAAAAGGATAAGCAGGTGTTCAAAATTAAACCCCCACATATTTTCTCCCATGTCAGTTTCCAAATAATTGGAGAATATTTATCATTTATCAACTGTTCATTATCAATGCTTATGGAATCCGCCAACCCTTGAGCATTTCTCAAAAGATGTTAAATTAACTTGGTTTTACGCTCCCATATTGTCCTTTTCGCATTTATATTGTTACCTTTGCAGCCGCTAAAGGCAGCTATGCTTTGCAACATGGGCAAGTCTCTTACGGCCAGCTCCCTCGGAATCCCCCAGGATGGGAACATAGCAAGGGTACTTGGTTGTAGCGGCGCGATAAGAATCGCTTGCCCACCCGCCTCTTTAGCTCAGTTGGCCAGAGCACGTGATTTGTAATCTCGGGGTCGTTGGTTCGAATCCGACAAGAGGCTCGACGAGACCGGCAACGGTCGTTAAGGCAGAATGATTCATTTCGTTCTGCCTTTTTTCTTGATGGGTTATTTGCCCTGATTTTCTCTCTAATTTTCTGCGGTGAAACCCTTATTCATTGCGACTGATCGTTGAATATTTTCTTTATAATTAAAGGTAATTTAACGTTTTAAAAAATCGGGAAAATGGTCTTTTTCGTCGAGAAAACCGATTTTTGAGGTCGGGAAAGACGATGAGGTGTTGCGATAGCATAGGTTTCGCATCGCCATTTGGTGCTTATCGCAGTGCGATCTCAATGTTCTCGCATCGCGATAACGGTGCTTTCGCGATGCGAAACCTATGCTATCGCAAAGTCGGAAAATCCGGATTTTCGAGCATTTTTGATTTAATCTTTGCAACTCGCTGATTATCAGACATGATCAAAGACACCCCGATTTTTCGCATTTTTCGCCCGAAATACCATCGATTCTGTAAAGACGGGCATGTTTCCGGGGTGATTGTTGATTTATTTCCGAATGAATTTTTATGAAACCGGAGATGTTTTCTTACGAGCACCAGACGGGCAAATGGTGTGTGAAGGATAAAAATAAATGGTGCAAAAGTGTGATAGCTCAAAAATATAATGTAATTTTGCAGAAGTAATAAAAAAAGTATATTCTTGAGGCAAGATTTGCCGGGTGTTGAGTTTAATAAGTAAACCATAACATCAAGAGAATATGAAACGAGTAATTAATTATCTATTGGGAGCGGTGGTTCTATTGGCGGCAACGAGCTTGCAATCGTGCGATTTGGATGATGATGACGATTGGGCTATGAATTATCCGAATGCGCTGGTGACCATCAAGACGAGTGCTACAGACGGCAGGGTTTACTTTCAGTTGGATGATTCGACAACTATCCTGCCTACCAACATGAAGTCGTCGCCATACGGCACGAAAGAGGTGCGGGCACTGACAAACTTTAAAGTGGACGGCGGACAGTCGGGACACTACTCCAAGACGGCAACCGTGAACTGGGTGGATACGATTCTCACCAAGCAGATGGCGCCCAGCGTGGCAGACAATGCGACGACCTACGGTAACAACCCAATCGAAATTGTGAGGGATTGGACAACGGTGGTGGAAGATGGTTATATCACGCTGAGATTCAGAACCTATTTCGGCAATGGAAAGAAGCATGTAATAAATCTGGTGAGGGGCAGTAACCCTTACGAGGTGGTGCTGTACCATAACGCTAATGGTGACATGTATGGCGTGGTACGCGATGGACTTGTAGCATTCCGTCTGAGCGATTTGCCCGACACACAAGGGCGCACTGTAAACCTGACCTTGAAGTGGTTATCGTTCAGTGGGGAGAAGTCGACCACATTCAAGTACCGCACACGCCCATAGATACGTCTTAGGCATGTTTAGATGTTGAGGAACCTATTTGGACATAACAAAGAGCAACAAATCATCGAACTGTTTAGCAGGGGTGACGCCCTTGCCATGGATCGATTATACGCTGAATATGCCGACCATTCGGCATTGGTCTGCTCGCGCTATATCCGGAATGAGGAAGATCGGCACGACGTGCTGCAAGAGAGCTTTATCAAGATATTCACAAAGATTGATACCTTTGAATATCGAGGTAAGGGGTCGCTGAAAGCGTGGGTCACGAGGCTGGTTATCAACGAGGCTCTCACCTTTCTGCGCAAGGGGCACCCTGCAATGTTTGTCGACAGGGAGGGCAATCTGCCAGACTTGCCAGACCTGCCGGACGACGAGCCCGATGCGGAGGGTCTGTCGATAGGGCAAATCACAGACCTTATTCTACAACTCCCGCCGGGCTATCGCACCGTTTTCAACCTGCTGGTGATAGAGGGCAAGAGCCACAAGGAGGCGGCCGAGACGCTCGGCATCAAGCCCGACACGGTGGCATCACAATTTCACAAGGCAAAGAAGATGCTTGCCCGTATGATCAATAAACAACAACGATTAGAGCAACAACGATGAAAGAACAATGGATCAACAGATTGCACGCCCGCCTGAACAGCGAGGGCGAGGCAAATGCGCCAAAGGATCTTCTCGGCGATATCAAGGCTGAGATGAATCGTCGGGGTGTTGCTCCTGCGCAGCCCAAGCCGCAACATGCGCGTATGGTGCCCATCTGGGTATGGCGGTCGGCATCGGTGGCGGCAGTCGTGGCCTGCGGATGGTTGTTGTGGAATACGTTGCTCGACCAATCTACTGCACCCCGGCAGATAGCCGGACAACTGCCACAGACATCTCATAACAACACAAACACAACACAAGATGTACTCGCCGCTTCGCCCGTGGAGGCAGAAACTGCATCATCCATCCACCGTGTCAAGGCATATTCAGCCTTGGCTTCCGGGAGGAAAGGATCTTCTGCGGTGAGGTATGAGGCATTGTCGGCATTAAGTGGTGGGGCTGATTTGGCGGAACCTGCAATGATTGCATCCGCCGATCAGCCCATTGCCACCGATCAATCGCAGCCCCCACCTCCTCCTTCCCCTCCACAGGATCGGCGGGGCGCGGCATCGCCCAATGGCAGAAAGCACAGTGAGGCCAGTGTCGCAGGGCGGAACCTGCGTTCACGGCGCTATCATCCGGATGGCTCGCAATTCAGTGTTGCCACCTCGTATGGCGGCTCCACAGGTGCGAGCAGCAGTTCGGCGGGCATCCTTCTGGCTGCTGCTGACCCGATCGGAGAGTATGATGCCGACTTCTCCTCCAATAACAGGGCAGCATATATGACGAGTAGAGGAAAGACAGCTGTTAAGGTCAAGCATCGCCAGCCCGTCAAGTTGGGCATACAGGTGCGCTACAATATTGATGACCGCTGGAGCATTCAGGCAGGCATAAGTTATAGTTATCTCTCGTCGGATTTCACTCATAGCGATGGCATTGAGACGAGTGTGACGAGCCAGAAGCTGCATTATGTGGGTGTGCCTGTGGCTGTAGGCTACAGTTTTTGGAAGAACAAGCACATCAATGTATATGCCACGGCAGGCGGGGAAGTGGAGAAACTGGTGCAGGGCGAGATTGCCACAGAGGGCAAAAGTGCGGATATTGGAACTACACGGAGCACTTCTGTCAAGGAGAGCAGGCTGCAATTCTCTGTCAAGGGCGCCATTGGTGCGGAATATTCATTTGTTAAAGGCATCAGCGCCTACGTCGAGCCGGGCATCAGCCACCACTTCAACAATGGCAGCGGAGTAGATAATCTCTATAAGGAGAAGCCTACCAACTTCAATCTCAACATCGGTTTGCGCATCGACATCAACCGATAGGGGCGGCCAATGCCGTTCGACAGACAGCAGATATTTGGAAAGGAGGACAAGATAAGTCGGTATATCTTGGCAATCCCTGATAGATAAAGATAAAACCTACATATTCTTGGATAGCTTTCACGCCTCTGCCCTGTTTCTTTTGTAGTTATGGAGGCGTTGCTATTTTATAAGAATATGTAGGTCTTTTTGTTATGTCCTTACAACCTCAGGCCACGCTTGGACAGGCACGACCTTATCCTTTCATTTGTCGATCAGCGATTCGCTGGTCTTGCCGTATCGCTCGCCCGACAATTTGATTTGGTCAAGATGCTGCCTGATATCGGCCAATTCCTGCTCGGTGAAGCGCACGTCTGCGCCGCCGACATTCTCCTTGATACGGCTCAGTTTGCGCATGCCGGGGATGGGTACTATCCACTCTTTCTGCGCCAACAGCCATCCGAGGGCGATCTGTGCGGGCGTGCAGTGCTTGGCATCTGCCAGCTGGCGGGTATAATCGGCCATCTGCACGTTCTGCGACAGGTTCTCGCTGTTGAAACGGGGCACCTGACTGCGGAAGTCGTCCTTGTCGAACCGGTCGGTAGCTTTCACTGCGCCCGTGAGGATGCCCTTGCCCAATGGTGAGAAAGGTACGAAGCCGATGCCCAATTCTTCGAGCGTTGCCAGCACGCCATTCTCCTCCGGCTCGCGCCAAAACATGGAGTATTCGCTCTGCAAAGCCGTCACGGGATGCACCTGATGAGCACGGCGAATGGTCTTGGCCGATGCCTCCGACAGACCGTAATGCAGTATCTTACCCTCCTTGATCAGCTCGCCCAGCGTGCCCGCCACATCCTCGATGGGCACCTGCGGGTCTACGCGGTGCTGATAATACAGGTCGATATGGTCGGTGCGCAGACGGCGGAGCGAACCTTCCACAGCCTCGCGGATATGCTCGGGACGGCTGTTCAGGACGTTGCCGTCCATGGGTTTGCCCGCCCCCGTAAAGTTTGTGTCGGTCACGTTGAAGCCAAACTTCGTGGCTATCACCACGCGGTTGCGATAAGGCTGCAGTGCCTCGCCCACTAAACTCTCATTCTCAAACTTACCGTAAATCTCCGCCGTGTCGAAGAATGTCACGCCCTCGTCGACAGCTTGATGAATCGTTCGGATGCTTTCTTCCTTGTCGGGGAAAGGCGGATAGGCCTGCGAGAAGCCCATGCAACCCATTCCGATGGCCGACACCTGTAAGCCGCTCTTGCCTAATGTTCTTGTTTTCATCCTGTTTCTTTTAAGTAATTTAAAACCCAATATTATTTAATCGCCTCGTCAACCCAGCTCTGCAGCTTTGCATCGTCCATCCTGTTGACACGTACGGCCGGTTTCCACGTCACCTCATACGAGATAGATTTATGCAGATGCTTATCGGTCTCGCCGGGCCCGCTGCTATAAGAGGTGAAGAAAGGCACGATGGTCTTTCCCTTGAAATCCTGCGTTTCGAGGAAGGTGTTGATGATGTTGGGCGCAATGTACCACCAGATGGGGAAGCCCACAAACACCACGTCGTAATCTTTCAGATTGTCGACCTTCTTGGCGATGGCCGGCCGGCTGTCAGGATGTGTCTTCATTTCCTGATTCACACGCGAGTTATCGTTGGTCCAGTCCACATCAGCATCGGTGTAGGGCTGTGCCGCCTGAATCTCGAAGAGGTCGGCATTAGCCATTTTGGCAATCTTCTCGGCATAACCTTTGGTGGTGCCGGAATAAGAGAAATAGGCCACAAGAGCCTTCTTTGCATGAGGATTTTCTACCATATTGTTGTTATCTTTAGCGTTAGTTTTACAACCTGCGAGTACGAGCAGAGCTGCCATCAATGTGAAAAACTTCTTCATACGTTATTTATTTTGTTGGTTATCGCTGCAAAGTTAGGTCAAAATCCATATATCGGCTTTATACAAATTACGGTTTGAAAGTATCATTTTACGGTTTTTGATACGGATACCGGTCTGTCGGGAATGTCGAGACGGCATTGCCTTCACAACCGTTTTCTCGGCGTTTTCCGTTCTGACGCTGACGTACGCCGAACGCCGTACGCATGCACACCGAACGTCGTACGTGCGTACACCGAACGCTGTACGTGTGCACGGCGAACGCTGTACGCCACCGTTTCCATCTGATGGCAAGGACGAAGCGGCGGTCAGAAGATGCCGTTACGTAATTGAGGCATTTAGGAAAAGATGGGATAGGCCGCCGGAAGAAAGGATATGTCAGAATAAAAGAATAAGAGAATAAAAGAATAATCGCTTCGCCCGGAACTGAAAGTCATTGTTCCCGGCATACATGCCGAGAGGGAAAGTAATAAAAGCCAGATGCCGGATAAACAGCCGCTTATACGGTTCTGCTTGGCATAAAGTGATGGCTTTTATTCTTTTATGCTCTTACTCTCTTGTTCTTTTATTCTGAGATACACTCTTTTATGATGAAAATGCTCAAACAAAGAACCTTAGAACAGCTTATCGGGATAGGTGTTGTCGTCTACAAGAGCCTGAATCTTTTTCACCACACTGTCGCGGTCGGCGGCATAGGTCACGCCGAACCAGTGGCTGGTGGTGTCGAGCACTTTCACCGTGGCAGTGTGGTCGCCGATGAGTTTGTTGACCATCAGGGGGATGAAAAACTCTGCTTTCTTGTTTTCGATGTTCTTGGGATTGGACAGGAATTGTCTGAAGTAGGCCTCGCTGTACTCGAAATAGTCGGGGGTGAAGCCCCATACGTTCATCGACACGGGTGTATTGTCGGGCACGGTGACCCACTCGCCCAGCTCGTCCTTATACTGCACGTTACCGCCCCGGCGCTCTATCTCCGTACGCTCGACGACGGTAGTGAGGTTGCCCGCATCATCGGTAGAGCAGATGCCGCGTGCCACGGTGCCGTTGTCGCTCAGGGTATTGCCCACGCGGAAACCTACCATGGCATATGTGTTCTTGCTGCCTTCGGGAAGGTCGGCGAGGAATTTGCCGATGACTTTAAAGCAGTCGCGGTTGTAAAAGTCATCGCAGTTGATGACGCAGAAAGGCTCGTTGATAACGTTCTTTGCCATCAGTACGGCGTGGTTGGTGCCCCATGGCTTCTCGCGCCCCTCGGGCACGCTGAATCCATCGGGCAGGGCATCGAGCCCCTGAAACACGAGCTCTACGGGTACATGCCCTTCATACTTGGACAGTACCTGCTCGCGAAACTGCTGCTCAAAGTCCTTGCGAATGACGAATACGATTTTGCCGAAGCCTGCCTGAATGGCATCGTAGATGCTATAGTCCATGATGGTCTCGCCGTTGGGACCGAGGCCGTCGAGCTGTTTGAGCCCCCCGTAGCGGCTGCCCATGCCGGCAGCAAGAAGTAATAAAGTTGGTTTCATTTCTGTTATATTTTGGTTTTGTTGAATTGATATACCATGCAAAGGTAATAAAAATGCAGATGTGCGTGGGGCATAAATGGGGAAATGTTGTATTGCAGCCTGTCATTTTCGGCCTGCCGACCTCTTTAGAATGGATAGCCGATGGCAAAATGCAGGCTCTGGCTGTCTTTGAACGAGCCGACATTATAGAATCCGGAGTTGTAGGGCACGTGCAGGCCGATGCCCCAGTCGAGCCGGATGACGAGGAAGTCGAGGTCATAACGTAGGCCAACACCAGTGCCCAAAGCCATCTCTTTAAGCGCATTTTTGAGCCTGAACTTGCCTCCCTCACGATAGTTGCCGTTTACTTCCCACACATTTCCGGCGTCGAGGAAGAGCGCGCCGTAGAGACTTCCGAAGAGGCGGGGGCGGTATTCGAGGTTGAAAAGGAGTCTGAGGTCGCCCGTCTGGTCAAGATAATAGATGTCGGCAGAGGCAGGGTCATGATAGCTGCCGGGGCCGATAGCGCGCACGGTGAAGGCACGGATGCTGTTGGCACCACCCACATAGAACTGCTCCGTGTAAGGAGCGCTTGTGGCGTTGCCGTAGGCCCATATCACTCCTGCGTTGGCATGAGCCACCAGCCGGCTGTGCTCGCCCAGCTGCCACGTCTTGGTAAGATCGGTTTCGAGCTTGAGAAACTGGGCGTAGGGATTCTGAAACATCTCTTTGTTTTTCTTGCTCCACTTCTCACCTGCCACGGCATAGCCCAAGGAGAGCAGGTTGCCCGCCTCGCTCACCGTGGTCTGCCATCGGATGGGATGGCGGAATGTCGCTGGGCTGGTGTAGGTGTAGACATACTGCATCTTGGGTATGAACTGGTCGCGCATGGTGTATTGCAGGTAAGGGTTGGCCTGCAATATCGAGTCGAAGGCCGCCGTGGTGCTACGCATGTAATCGAAAGAGAAGACCAACGGACTGAATTGGTGGCGGCTTGTGGCGGATGTCTGTAGGGCGTAAGTCCATTCCCCCGATACTATGTGGCGCTTGAAATAGTTGGCACGGCTGATGATGTCGGACGAAAGTTTGAGAGTTGTGGTGGGTGTGGCATAGAATCGGTGACGCCGATAATAGTTGCGCAGCTTCTTGCGGAAGAGCGAAGCGAAGGGGATGACGAGACGAGGATATTGCAGCGACACGTCGAAACCATACTCATAGCTGTTGAATCGTGATGAAGTGCCCTGCCCGCTGTGCCCTGTCTGCCACTCGTAGCTGCCTTTGAGACTGATGTCGAGCAGCTCGCCACCACGGAAAGCATTGCGCTTGGTGAGACCGATTCTGACGCCCGGTCCCCACATGCTGTTGGTCTTGCCGGTCATATTGCCCTCGATGTAGAAATCGTACGGATTACCAATCACGGCATTGAGATGTAGGTCGAGCGTATCGTTCAATCCTGTACTATCACGAGGGATGAAATCAATGTCGGCCATACTGAAGATGCCCGTGGCCGAGAGCTTGGTCAGGCTCTCCTGATAATCACTGTAGCTATATAGCTGACCGGGGCGGAAGTTGAGCGCGTTGAGGATGACCGGAGTGCGGATGGGTGGTCTGCGCCCATTGAAATGCACCGTGACGCGTCGCCTCTGCAAGGTGTCATTGAGCTGTTCCATAAACTGCCTTCGCAGATTGATATCGATGTTGCCGATGTGCCACTTATACCGTGCCATATCGGGGATGTCATCGGCCTGCTGGAATCGCAGCAGCACTTTGCCCTCTACGGAAGTCGTGTCGGCGAGATAGGAGGCATAGGTAGATTGGTAATAATAGAATCCGTTGTTGCGAAAGAGATTGCTGATGCGGGTACGCTCGGCATCGAGGGTGCTCACGTCAAAGGCATCACCGTTCTTGATCTTGGCCTCCGGCATGGTGGCTTGGATGAGGCTGTCTGCCTCTGGCGAGAAGTTGACGTAGCGGATACTGTCAATGGTGAACAGGTGCCCCATGTCGACCCTATAGCCTATCTTCGCTTTCTTGGGATTTTTTTGAGTGATGACCTCGTAGCTCACGCCACCGCGGAGATAGCCGTGCGCACGTAACACCTCCTTCGCTACAGACGAGCGCAACTCGGGATTCACCCAACTCATCAGCACCGGCTTACTGCCGAAAGACTTGAGCATCCACTTACCGAAGACGCTCTTACTGTTGGCGTACTCGTTCCATATCCACAGACCCACGGGGAATGGCGACCGCATGCTGCTGCTGCCGAAGAGAGCGGCATTGGGGGCTGTGGCAAGGGCGGCGTCAAGTTCCTCCCGCACGGTGGTAAAGTGCTCGCCTTTCTCGGGTGCATTATAGTCGATGTCGGTCAGCCCCACAAACAGTTGGTCGCCTTCGGGGATGCTCTTAGTGGTGGAACATGACACGATGACGAGCACGAGCACAAGCCCGGCTATGGAGGCAATGATGGAATTTATCTTCATTTTTTGATACTGTCGGTCTTGGTAGAATCGGAAAGAGCGGGTAGCGGCGGCATTTTCTCATTGCTCGACTTGAAACGGAAGATGTCCTTGAAATGTCGCACTTGGCGTTTCCATAAGAATCCGCCGCCATACTTGCTGACAGTTCCTTCGAGCCAGTCGTAACTGTCGCGCTCGTAGAAACCGTTAAGATATATGTTGGAGATAGGACTAAGACGATATTCTACGGTTACATTGTCAAAAAAGCTCTCGTCAGTGGTTGACACTTCGGCGCCCGACGACAACTTGCCGCCAACGATTACGCGTAGGCGATTGTTGAGGAATCGTTTGGCAAACTTGAACGAATAGTCGGTATGCAACGCCCCAGTGCCCGTGAAAGAATTGTCTACACCGATGCTCACGTCAAGCGATTGCAATGCCTTGCCCGATATTTGATTGATCTGGCTGTTGAGGAATGCGCTCAGTGCGGAGTTCATAGTGAAGCTGCTGGTGTTGCCGTCGGCGAGATACATACCTGTGGTGAGCATCGTGACAGCCAGCTTGCCGCGTTGCTCTTTAGACATCGACTGGAGCTGATTGCTCACCGTCATATCTTCAGGGGCATCAATGATAAACTCCAATCCCATGTCACTCAACGTCTTGGTCACCACCACGCCGCAGGTAAACTCTACCGCACGACCATCTCCCGAGTCGCTGCCTACGGTCGATTTGGTCGTTTCGGTGGCAGTGATATTGAGTGCAGGATCCATCGGATCGCCCTTGAACTCAACGTAACTGCCCTCCTTAATGTTGAAGGTCTTGAGCGGAATAATGGGTAGCGAGTATTTCATCGTACCTTCATCAATGGTGTAGCGCCCCGTGAGATTGATGCCATCCACCACATTATATCTCATGCGCAGAGTACCGCCGCCAAATGCTTCCAGATAGTTGGTGTGGTCGGTATTAAGGTAACAATCTATATGTGCGCCCTCATCGATAGCAACTGTCATATCCATGTCGAGCCCCGTGAGCGGCGGTCGGCTCACCACCTCTTCCGCGGTGTCATTGAAATTGATGAAAGTCACCAATCCATCAAGCTGGTTGTCGGAAGAAAGGGGCGTGTCTTTCAGGTTGTATTCCAGTTCAGTGGTACCCAAAACATCCAATCGCCCGCGCAGCTTGAGGTTATCGACCGGTCCGTTCATCATGCCCATGAAGTTGACGTAAGCCTTACCGTATGCCTCCGAGCGCATAGTCTCTTTGGCATCAATCAGCAGGAAGTTCTGGGCTCGCATGCGCATGTTGAGTGTCATACGGTCTATATTGGCAAAGTCGAAATATCCCTGCACATTGAGTGGACTGTCGTTGCCGGCAAACATTTCAAAGTTCTCAAACAGCAGACGACTGTTGGTGATGGTCACGGGGTCGTTGGCAAAGCGCATTTCCACGCCGTAAGGTTCGCTGAATATATATCCGGAATCGAGATATACCTCGCCGTTGACATTGGGTTTCGACAGACTGCCCTTGATGGTAAGTCCGCCTTCACCATAACCTTTGAAACCTATAATCCTATCGGGAACGAATCCGTTGAGCAAATCGAGGGGGAAGCGGTCGAGCCCGAGTGTGGCATCAAGATGACCGTCGCCCTGCGAACGATAGGTGCCTTCAAGCGTTCCCACTTCTTCGCCGCCTTGCATCAAGATGCCAACCATGACGTGTGTTCCGTCGGCTTTGGGCATATAGGTAAACTCGGTGCCGAGGTCGCCCATGGGACAATCGCCGTAGAACATGTCGTCGACATTGATAGCAGCCGAGATAGAAAGCTCCTTTTCTGTCTGGATGACGTGGAAATCGCCGTCCATAATACCCGTAATGTCGGGCGTATAGGGAATGACCGACAGTACATTGCCCAAGTTAAACCGATGTAGGCTGACCGTCACATCTTGCAAAGCCACCATGTTGCTGTCGTTGGTATAGATTTGCACGCCTGTACCATCGGCCGCCTTGAGTATCATGTTGGCACTTATGCGACGGTCGTCGCCAAGAAACACGTAGTTGCTGTCATTGACTGTGAAAGTCTTGTAGCCCAAGATGGGGTCGTCATCATCAAGACGCAGCCTGATGCCCTTAGCCTCCATCGTGCCCTGTAGACCCATACGGATACCTAATTTATCATTGTCGTCATAAACGCGGCTTTTGAGATAGGCGCCCTTTTCGGTAATGCCGCCATCGAAAAGCGCATTGAATACGTAGGTGGGATTGCCCTTGCGGTTGCGCAATTGGGCGGTGTAAGTCATGTTTTTGTCGTCGGAAGAGATGTTCAGACGGACGGTATCGAGCTGTATGCTGTCGACTACGAGCGAGTCGATAAGCATGCTTCCATTCAACCCGGACATGGGAGACGAGGTTATATCCATCCGAATATGTGCCAGTTCGTATCCCATTTGGCGGAGTATCTTGCTGGCGATATTGCCCTGTCCCGACATTAAATAGATGCGGGCATCGGGCAGGCACCGGCGCAGACGGGCTTGGTCGATATGCTTGTTCTTCAGCTGATTCTCCATTTCCTGCACGAATCTATCGGTCTCTTTTATCAGTTGCTCGTAGCCAGCCGCACCGTCCATGCTGAGATGCAGGTCGCCACAATCGACGATGGCATGGGTAGCATCGTGCGAGGTCATCACATCGAGTGTGACATCCTCCAATTGATACTCCTGCTTCTGGTTGTTGACCATTACATTGTGCAGTGCCCCTTTTGCCTTATAATATTGCTTCATGTCGGTCGTCACATCCATGTCGCCACGCATGGTCACCACCAATGGCTCATCGGAGATATGTAGCTGGTAGAGGTCGGCCTTAGTGAGGTCAGCGGAAATATTGGCTTGCAGGAGCTTGTTGTCAGTCTGCGCGTTGATGTCGATGATGCCTTGCAGCAGGTCATTGCGACTGTCCACATGTGCTTTGATTACCCCGTTACCCATAGTTGCGGTCGCATCCATTTTGTCGAGATTATACTCTCCGTAACTGAATCGCTTAATCTCTATGTCTGCCTGCAGCTTGGTCTGGGGCGACATGATGTCGGTTCCCGCACCTTGCACGTTGATACGACCAGTGAAGGGATGCAATCCCATGTGAGGAACAAAGTTTTGCAAGGGAAGTTGGCTGATGTTGAGCGCAGCACGATAAATCATGCGGTCGACATCGATCGATGCATTGCCTTTCACCGATCCGCCACCTTGTATGGCGGTGAACGTAGAGGCATAGCGGTTGCCATCTATTTTCACATTGCCGTCAAAACCAATGCCGTTTGGTATGCGTATGGTCTTCATCAGTTCAGGATCGAGCTGCGAGGTGACGAATCCAATGTTATAGGTAGTTGCCTTCACGTCTATGTCGGCCTTGAGATGATTCATATCGGTCACATTTGCCACAAAACCATTGCCTTTCAATTGGAAAGCGCCGGGGAGTTTCAGGCTCAAGTCCTTGACCTGCATCTTCTGCAGGTTGCCTCGCAACTCGCCATCAACGGTCATTGCCTCATTAGGCCATTGCCGCACAAGGGTCTTGGGAAAGCTATTGCCAATGATGATCATCAGGTCTTTTTTTCCCACATGACCGTGCGCGATGGCCTTCATAGTTCCCGGGTTGGTATCATCGAAGGTATTGAGATCCATCGCATAGTCTAACAGTAAGGCTGTGCCGGGTGTTCTGAGTTTGATATATTGAAGTGCCAATCGGGTTTTGTCCATGACAAAATGCCCCGTCATACTGCTCACATCCAGCCCGCTTTTCTCCTTAAACTGTGCCTTGCGGATCTTGACATCAATCTTCGAATCGCAATAATAGAAGCTGTCTGCCCGCATCGCAAGGTCGGTCAAGGCTATGTGGTTGTAATCTAAGCCCTCGATCGTGGGCTGATAGTTCTGGTCATACAACAGTCGCCCATTCTTCCACTCAAGATACCGGACGGTGTAAAGCCCCTTGCCGAGATCCAGAAAAGTATTCTTCGCCGTGGCATTGCCCAAATAGGCTTCCACCGACATCGTGTCGCCCGGTAGGTGAATGGCCAGATTGGAGTTCTTCACCTGCAAATTTTGGAGCGAGACTTTCCATTTATTTTCACTGGGTGTCGTATCGGCTGGCACTGTGTCACTGAGTGCGATGGTCAGGTTGGAGTTCGACAAACGAGCGTTGGTCACCGTCATTAACTCCTGTCGCAGGTCGATACCATGAGCTTTTACACCTAATTCGCCCACCTGTCCGCGTATCTGCACATTATCGATCAGCCCATCGGTGTTGACCTTCATCTGCTTGAAAGTCAGGCGGTCTACCATCACCTGCCGACTGAAAAGCGGCCATAACTGCACGTCAACCACCACTTTGTCGATGTCGGCAATAGTGTCCATCTGATGTTTCAGATTGTCATGGGGCTGCAAAACCTTAATGTTTTCCACTGCCAAATCCAGCGGAAATGCCAAGCGCACGCGCTCCACGCTGATTTGCATCCCCGTTTTTTCCGATGCGTAGGTAGCCACTTGCTTTACTGCCCAATTCTGAAAGGGAGGGAAGTAGAACAAGAGCGACAACAAAAAAACTAATAGCAGGAAAACGGCTATGGTCATCCCCACCCACTTGTATATGCGTTTCATATATGCACCGGTAAACGTATATCAGGTGCAAAGTAAATAAAAAAATAGGAAAAAACTATTCTTTATAGTTAGAAAAATAAGCTATGTGTTCATTTTTCTGCGCTAGCCGCAATATCTCGCCACAATTGCTCATCGGGCAGGGGCGAATCGATCTTGATTAGTTTCTTAGAAACGGGATGCACAAACTCCACCCGATGAGACAACAGCGAGATGCTGCCATCGGGATTGCTTCGGCGCGCACCATACTTCAAGTCGCCCTTGATGGGGCATCCCATGTTGGCCAACTGACAGCGAATCTGATGATGGCGCCCCGTCATCAGTTCCACTTCGAGCAGATGATAATTGTCAGTCCGCCCAATGAGACGGTACTTCAGCGTCGCCTTCTTTGCCCCCGCCACCTCATGATCATAGGCATAGCTTTTGTTTTGCTTCTCGTTTCGCACCAGCCAGTCGGTCAACGTGGCTTCTGTCTGCTTAGGACAGTTCTTTGTGATAGCCCAATAGGTTTTGTGAATTTCGCCGTCGCGAAACATGTTGTTCAGTCGTGAGAGCGCCTTGCCGGTGCGTGCGAAGATCACCAATCCGCTCACCGGACGATCCAAACGATGCACCACGCCGAGGAAAACATTACCCGGTTTCCGGTACTTCTCCTTGATGTAATCCTTCACCGCCTCCGATAGCGGCGTGTCACCGGTCTTGTCACCCTGCACGATCTCACCGCTCTCCTTATAGACAATGATGAGATGATTATCCTCGTGGACAACGCGCATTTCCTTTGAACTTTGAATTTTGAGATTTTAAACATCGAGCTTTGAGGTTTGAACTTTAAACTTTATGATTGCTTAATTGTACAGTAATTCATAAAGTTTAAAGTTCAAACCTCAAAACTCAAAGTTCAGTGGAACTTTACATGTTCATACCGCCATCCACTTGGATGACCTGTCCCGACACATAGCTTGAGAGGTCTGATGCCAGATAAATGGCTGTATTGGCGATGTCGTCCACCGTACCGCCACGACGGAGAGGTATGTTCATCACCCACTCCTTGCGGATATCGTCGGACAGCGCTTCGGTCATGGCAGTTTCGATAAAGCCCGGAGCGATGGCGTTGGCACGGATACCCTTAGCCCCCATCTCCTGAGCTACGCTCTTGGCAAGAGCGATCATACCTGCCTTAGAAGCGGCATAGTTGGCCTGTCCGGCATTACCATGTACGCCCACCACAGAGGCCATGTTGATGATACGGCCGTCACGCTGACGCATCATCACGGGAATGCATGCGTGGATAAAGTTGAACGCACTCTTGAGATTTACTGCAATCACAGCGTCCCACTGCGCCTCAGTCATGCGAAGCATTAGTCCGTCTTTGGTGATGCCGGCATTATTTACGAGGATGTCAATGCTGCCAAACTCTTCCTTCACAGCTCTCACCGTCTCTTCCGTCTGCGCAAAGTCGGCAGCGTTGCTGGCGTAGCCCTTAACCTTCACACCCTTGGCGGCAATCTCGCGCTCTGTTGCCAGTCCGCCGTGTTCCTCGTCGATTACAAGGTCGGTGAAAGCGATGTTAGCGCCTTCCTCTGCAAACTTCAAGGCAATAGCCTTTCCAATACCACGTGCAGCACCTGTCACAAGGGCTGTCTTTCCTGTCAATAATCCCATGTTATGATTTATTTTTATGGTTATAATAATTATCTAATCAACTGGCGCTTGTTGCCCAAGGCGCCATAGACGATCTTCGCTATCATCGGCTTGCTCGTCTCCTCCGTCAGTCCGTGTCCCAAGCGGCCATAGATGAACGGCACCTCCAGCCCTTTGATACAATAATGGGTCACATCGGCCACCAGCTCCACATTGTCTATATCAAACTCTCCGTCAGCCTTACCCTCCGAATATACCCTGCGAAAAAGCTCCATCTCATCTTCGTCGAAGTTCTTGCGCACCTTCTCCACTGTCCAGATGTTACGGAAAAACTCCGCGCGGAGGTTGCCGTTGCGTATCACCGTTTCCTTTATCATGATGAGATGCGTATAGATCAGCTCTATAATCTTGTCTTGCGGACGAATCTTCTTGGCTGCCACCTCGTCCAATTTCTCGCTCAATCGCTCCAGTTCCGACTCGATGACGGCGTAGTAGACGTCCTCCTTACGGTTGAAATAAGTATATAGCGTGCGACGTCCCTTGCCCGAGGCCGTGGCAATGTCATTCATCGTCGTGCCTGCCAAACCGTTCTTTGCAAACAGTTGGCGCGCAACGTCCACCAACTTTTGTCTTGTTTTCGAGAGCGACATGGTTATTTCATCTTAATTATTTGATACTGCACATCATTATGCTATGTGCAAATGTATTATTTTAAATCGAAACAAGCAAGTATCGGGCAGAAAAACTAAGAAATATGGGTAAAAAAAGAAAATAAATGCCAAAACATTTGGATTTATGGCAAAAATGCCCTATCTTTGCACTCGCAATTAAGTGAAAGGCCTTGCCCGACATCTTAATTTTTGGTTAATATCGCGGAGTGGAGCAGTTGGTAGCTCGCCAGGCTCATAACCTGGAGGTCGCATGTTCGAGTCCTGCCTCCGCAACTTAGACGCTCGGAAAGTGTATCGCAGATGCTTTCCGAGCGTTTTTCTTTTGTCCTTATTGCAAAAGGTAGCTAACGTTTTAGAAACGGCAAAGGGAAAAGGCGGTAAAAAAATCTTCGGCAGAAAAATCAGATGCAATAATAGTCAGGATATGCTATAGTATAGCCGCCAAGTATAGATATGTCTGTGATACAATATTGGATGGCAGGGCAAATGTCAAGATAAGCAACGTTGCTCTTAACGAACTTTATTCGATAATTTGCAAAAGCGTTACCGGCACTTTTTGTGCCAAGAGCTCTTATGCCTTTATAATTCTTGAACACGTCCGTGTGTCGGCGCACATATTCTATCACTTCAGGAACCCTTACATCGAAGATACCCATTTCTTCCCTGACAATATTGATAAAATCTCGGAATAGAATGCGATGTTCATGGTTGTTGTATAAATCAAAAATACAATCGTCATTCTGTATTATAGAACGACAGATAATGTACCCTTTCTGGGGATAACGCTTCCTGCCCCACCAATGAGCCAGTTCGATAGCGGAATCCCAAAAGTAATAGCCCTGCCCCAGCCATGCGGAGCTTGCATTACCCAAATAGGGGCCATGTGCCTCTATTTCGTCCGCATTATCCCTATCTTCAACGGTCTGATACAGATTCTTGGACATGCTATAGCTGCTACTTCACTATGGTGTGTTTTTTAAATTCCTCTTTCAGTGAGGAAAGATTGATGGTTGGTAATAACAATGGGTGAATATTCGCCTGCAACGATAATGTGCTGACGAAGGCACGTACATAAGGGTATACGATGGCGAGACTATTTGGATAAAAATAGTCTGGAACATCCTCAAGTTCAGAGATTCCGTTAAATTCAAAATCTGCCTCTAATGATATGTTTACAACTTCCATATCATTATAAGAGGCTACGAATCCTAATGTCATAGAAAAAATTTGCTCTTCCGCATGAAACTCGCCGGCAGGTTCAAATTTTATCTTCAAAGAGCACTCTTCCGGAATAGCTTTCAAAGATAGATGAGCCTCTGTGAATGAATACCTCTTGAATGAAAAGCTCGCTTTTTCCATATTCGTATTATGCAGCTAAGCAAAAGTCACTGTCCGTCTTATCAAAGGAATTCTTACTTTCCGTCTTTATTCTTGTCTCGGAAATTGTCCCCAAAGAGATGCTATCTATAAGCATTTGGGTTTCTTCCATATAGTTTGCGGCTTCTGGTCCAAAACAAAACTTAGAATGGATTCTGTTCCACTCCTCTTCCAGTATTGACTTCGGTGTCATTCTGAAATATTCTCTAAGCTGATCTGCGTAATTAGCCATAATTGGATTTTATTTGCTACAAAGGTAGGTATAATAAACATAATATGCAACATTATATGCCAAATAATAACAACTTTTAAGTCGTATTTGAGCCGGTATTTGGTGAAGTCATCTGCAATGCTGTAATAATAAAACGTTTCTGTCGCATTATATTTTTTCCATAGGTTACACATGTAATATTTGTATTTCATGGCTGGCAAGCAGCATAATCAGTACGACAAGAAAACGTTTGGAAATCGTATTTTTCCTTTTCCTCCATTCAACGGATTTCTTTGTTCATCAATCTGTTTGTTAATTCATTTCACAATGAATAAATCTTGAGATAGCATTGGAATAGCAAAATAATGATGCTTTTTGGTCAAATTTATCGAAAAAGATGACCGGAAAAAATGAGATGGGGCTGCGATAACTATGGTTTCGCATCGCCGGAACGGCCTAATCGCAACGCGATCTCAATGTTCTCGCATCGCGATAACTATGCTTTCGCGATGCGAAACCTATGCTATCGCAAGACAACAAAATCGGGATTTTCGGAAAAATTTGGCTTTGTCTTCGCAACTCATTGATAATCAGCAAGAAGCAAAAACACCCCGATTTTTCGCAATTTTCGTTCCTTTGGGTGGCGAATTTCGAAAAACGGGGTTGTTTTTAGGATGTATGTTGAGATGTTTCAGCACTGATTTTATGAAATATCAGGTCGCTGTAATACCCTTTTTGCCGTTTTTACATCTCCTGACATTCACACTCCTGCTATGGTTTTTGCAAGCATGCGGCGACAAAATCGTGCATTTCCCGATCTTTCGTACGAACGCTCTGATAGAGACGGAGCTGGTTTTTGGTTCTCACGAGGTTGTGCTCGGGATATTTTATTTTATAATAGGTGTCACCGTTGATATAGTCGGTAAGAAACCGCACACACTGCATATAAGGGAAGAGGGCGGCAGCGTAGGGCAGATTGTCGGTCTCCACGGGGGTGAGAAACGAACGTGCGGATTGCAGATAACCTTCGGTGAAAGCTTTGAATATCTCTGTGTCGAACCCTACCTTGTCAATGTCCGGATCGTCTTCTGCCACAAAATTGGCGGCTGTGCGAAGGAAATCGCCAAAGTCGGAAAACACGAAACTCGGCATCACGGTGTCGAGGTCGATGACGCAGAGCACATCGCCGTCTTCATCGAAAAGCATGTTGTTCACCTTCGTATCGCAGTGGCAGATGCGCTTGGGCAACTTACCCTCACGGTGCAGGCGTTCTGCCTTGCACATCTCGTCGGCGTCAGGCAGGAGTGCGTCGAGTATGGGTTGCACCTCGGCCACGCGGCCTGTGGCGTCGGCCGTCACTGCCTCGTGCAACTGGCGCATGCGCAACTCCATGTTGTGGAAGTCGGGGATGGTTTCGCCCAATCTTTCGGGCAGGTCGACCAGCATCGATTGGAACTGCCCGAAAGCCACGCCGGCAGTGCGCGAGTGCTCGGGCGTCACGGTGTCCTGAGTCATGGTGCGAGGGATAAACACTGACATTCGCCAATATTTTCCATCCGCGTCTTTGTGATAAGTCTTGCCCTCCGCAGTGCGCACAAACTGCAAAACCTTACGGTCGATATCGGTCTCGCCCTGCTCTTCCAGCTTGCGGCGGATGTGTCGGGTCACTGCCTCAATGTTGTGTTGCAGCATTTCGACGTCGGTAAAGATGCTGTCATTGATGCGTTGCAACACGTAATCGGGCGTGTTGTTGCCCTCCGTCGTCACTTTATACGTATCGTTAATGAGTCCGTTGCCCAGTGGAGTGATGCCCTGAACGTTGCCCTCAAAGCAAAAATGAGACAGTATCTCACCCGTTTTTTCTTCTTTCATGTTTCTTTTATGATTTGATAGTTTTTCTGATTATCGGTGTTAAAAGCAATAGAATATATCGACACAAGCTGCTTGTACCTTTTAAATTGCCGGTGTAAAAATACGAAAAAAATGATTCTGACACCGCCATTTAATGTTTTTTTTATGATTTTACGGCGCTTTTGTTCCATATCGTGGGCAACGAGATGCATCCAAATATTGACAGAAAAGACTTGTATGAGGATGTTTTGAAGCCGCTTATGAGTAAGCCTTTTCTATAACTTAGATGTCGGAGTCCGTCCTCGGGGGTAGCAAATCGGGGCGCAGACGCTTGGTGCGCTCCACGGCCTGATCCATCTCCCATTGCTTGATCTTGGCCTCGTTGCCGCTCAACAGGATGTCGGGCACGCGCCAGCCGTTGTATTCGGCAGGGCGGGTGTAGATGGGGGCAGCCAGCAGGTCGTCTTGAAAACAATCGGAGAGGGCACTCTGCTCATCGCCCACCACGCCCGGCACCAGTCGCACCACAGCATCGGCAATGATAGCTGCGGCCAGTTCGCCACCCGTAAGCACAAAATCGCCGATGCTGATCTCACGTGTGATGAGGTGGTCGCGCACGCGCTGGTCTATGCCTTTGTAATGGCCGCAGAGTATGATGAGGTTACCTTGTAGGCTCATCTCATTGGCAATATGCTGGTTGAAGGTCTCGCCGTCGGGGCTTACGTAGATCACGTCGTCATACTCGCGCTCTGCCTTGAGGGTGGAGATGCATCGGTCGATAGGCTCTATCTGCATCACCATGCCGGCAAAACCACCGTAGGGATAATCATCCACACGGCGCCATTTGTCTTTGGAATAATCGCGCAGATTGTGCAGATGTATCTCTGCCAACCCCTTCTTCTGAGCGCGTGCGAGAATCGACTCGTTGACAAATCCTTCGAGCATCTCGGGCAATACGGTGATAATATCTATTCTCATAGTGTCTCTTTTCTTGATAAGGTGCTATCCGAACTGCTCCAAAAACTGGTCTTCGGAAATGACGGGAATGCCCAGTTGCCGAGCTTTCAGATTCTTCCCGCTGGTAGAAGTCACATCGTTGTTGATGAGATAATGGGTCGATTTCGAGACGCTGCCCGTCACCTTTCCGCCCTGACTCTCTATGTAGGCTTTCAGTTCGTCTCGGTTTTTATAGTGATGCACGTCGCCCGTCACCACGAAAGTCATGTCTTTGCATTTCTCGCCTGTGGCACCTGTGGCGCTCTGCTCCACATGGAGCTCTGCCAACAGGCGTTCGTAGATGGCAAGGTTGTGGGCATCGGAGAACCAATTGACAAAGGAATTTGCCTTCTCCGGACCTATGCCGGGAATCGTGGCCAGCATTTCACGGCTGTCGGGTGTAAAGAGATCGGCATCTGATTGGCGCTTGCCGGAGGCAATGCCGACCAGTTCGGCAAGCGGATAAACGGATAGCAAGCGGTTGCACACGTCCTGACCCACCATGGGGATGCACAGTGCATAGAGCAGGCGACGGGCTTCTACGGTGCGCGCCTTATCAATGGAACGCACCATGTTGCGTGCCGACTTGTCGCCGAAACCTTCAAGCCGGCTGATTTCTTGGGCGTGCAGGGGCAGGCGGAAGATGTCGACATACTCGCTGACCCATCCCAGATTGATGAACTTGGCGATGGTCTGTTCGGAGATGCCGTCGACATTCATACCCTCTTTTGACACGAAGCGTGCAAACTTCTTGAGCTGTTTGGCGGGGCATTCGCGGTTGGTGCAGTGCAGAGTCTTGGTTCCACTGTTGGGACTGACCACGATTTCGGTGGCCGAATGGCACACGGGGCAACGGTCGGGGATGTGCAGTTCGCCTTTCTTCCGACGGATATTGATAACTTTGGGAATAATCTTGTTGGCCTTAATCACGTCCATCTCTGTGCCTTTATCGCCGATGCCGAGCCGCTCGCACTCGCTGATGTTGCACAGTGAGGCACGCTTCACGGTGGTACCTTCCAGCTCCACGGGGCGGAAGATGGCCACGGGCGAGATGGTGGAGGCCGCGCAGCTCCACTCTATCTCTTCAAGTTCGGTCTGCGCGCTCTCGTCCTGCCACTTGAAGGCATAGCCCGCGCGCGTGGCATGATGCCCCGTCACGGAGCCGGTGGCGGCATACCCGGTGTCGTCGAAGACAATCACGAGACCGTCGACGGGATATGGATTTTCCTTGTTAGTCACGCGAAGCGTCCATCGGGCAATCGCATTTTCCACGTTGTCGAGCGTGGGCTGAGCAATCATCTCATGCTCCACGCAGGCAAAGCCGTTGTCTTTGAGAAAATCCATGCGCTGTCCCCACGAGGTAATCTCCTCGTCGGTATGAACCAAAGTGAAAGGAATCCAACGGATATGGCGTGTCGCCACCTCCGCGGGATCTTTGAGGGTGAGCGAGCCCGAGGCCAAGTTGCGGGGGTTGGCATATTCCTCGTCGCTTTCCATATTAAAGCGTTCGAAGTCGCCATACGATATTACGGCCTCGCCGCGAATCACTACATGCCCCCCGTCTTGTATCTTCTCGGGTATGCCCTGTATGGCTTTGGCCAGATGAGTGATGTTGGTTCCGATGTGCCCATTGCCTCGTGTCACCACCTTAGTGAGCGTTCCGCCGTCGTAGGTCACGACAAGGGTGAGGCCGTCGAGCTTCCACGAGAGCCAGATGGGGCGCATCTCCGCCCATTTCACGAGGTCTCCGGGCTTCTTGGTTTTGGCCAAAGAGAGTGCTGCAAACTCGTGTTCCTCCTTTTGTCCGGTGATGTTGTCTTCAGAAACTTTAGCGGTGGGCGAATTGGGGAGCACCGTGCCGGTGGCTTGCTCCAATCGTTTCAGTTCGTCAAACCCTGCATCCCACTCATAGTCGGTCATGAGTTCACCCCGCCCGTTATAATAAGCGTCGGAGGCTTGATTGAGCTTTTCGATAAGCTCCAGCATGCGCCTCTTGTCGTCTTCTGTCATGTTTTTGTCTTGAATTTGTAGTGCAAAGTTAGTGCTTTTTTGTTATCTTTACGCCCGAATTAAATACAATTTTGACAAAATGAAGGTAATTGTAAGCAAGGAGATAGAGCAGGTATGCCCGGGATTTGTAGGGGCTTGTGTGGAGGCACGGGTGAGGAACAGTGCGTATTGCCAGCCGTTGTGGGATGAGATCAATGCCATGGGCGAACGCTTCCGCACCACACTGACTACGGAAACACTGAAAGAAATGCCGGGCATTGCAGCCACCAGACGGGTGTATAAGGCCTGCGGCAAAGACCCTTCGCGCTATCGCCCTGCATCGGAAGCATTGATCCGTCGGCAGTTGCAGGGCAAGGGACTGTATCAGATAGATACCCTTGTCGATCTCATCAACTTGGCAAGCATCGCTTACGGATACAGCATCGGCGGCTTTGATGCCGATAAGTTTGCGGGCAACACGTTGACGTTGGGCGTGGGTAAGGCCGGCGAGCCTTATGAGGGGATAGGCCGCGGCATGATCAACATCGAGGGGCTGCCCGTGTACCGCGATGCTGACGGCGGAGTGGGTACGCCCACTTCAGACAACGAGCGAACAAAAATAGACACCCGCACCACTCACCTCTTGGTGCTCGTCAACGGATATGACGGCAACGAGGAGCGGGTACGGGGCAATGCCGAGTATATACTGACTCTCCTCAGCAAATATGCTGAGGGCGAGGGCGGCACCTATTATATATATGGGCTCCCCAAGAAAGGAGAGGGTGAAGAGCGGAGCGAGGAGTGAGAGAGAGAAAAGCCTGCTTAATAAAGTATTGTTTTAACTCCCAACGACCGCAGGGAGCATTGGTTCCGTCATCTCCTTTACTCCTGAAAAATCTATTGTTGCCCGCTAAAAGCTGTAACCAAACGATATGCAATCTGCCCGGCAGCATTGGCAGTTCCACCTTCACACGGCGGTCTGCTCGCCCGGCAGATTGCTGCATCGCAATCTTGACGGATGACGACCCGGGATGTGAAGCCGTGCCGTCATGCCCGGACAAAAGGTTCTCCAAGTGCTTAGCATCCTCCCTCCCGGCACGTTTCGTTGCCGCTTATCGCTCTGACGGGCACGTACGTCGTACGGTGTGCATGCGTACGCCGTTCGGTGTACGCACGTATGGCGTTCGGTGTACGTGCGTGCGGCGTTCGGTGTACGTGGGCATCCGGGTGGGATCGGCATACCGTTTGGTGCACGCGCCGCTCAGGCAAGCCCCTTTACGGCAAAGGCGCCAGCAGGTATGACGCATAAAGGATTTCCGAGCCGGCAATCTGTTTTTAGCGGACAATAATAAAAGAATCACATTTTCTCTTGAATGATAGCGACAATCTTCTTGTCGGCATCTGTCCATCGCAGTGACGAAAGTTCCTCTTTATCGAGCCATTTGCTGTCAAGATGCTCCAGCATCGTGAAGTCGCCGTCGCCCGGTTTGCACAAGTAGGCAGTGAGAGAGAGGGTGAAATCAGGGTAATCATGAGTGATCGTGGCAAAGGTTCTGCCCACATAGATATCCCAATCCATTTCTTCTTTGATCTCGCGCAGCAGCGTGTCGTAGCCCGACTCGCCGTCTTCCACCTTTCCTCCGGGAAATTCCCATCGCTCCGATTCGTACTCTCGGTGTGAGCGGCGGCGCTGCATACAGAGGTATTTGTCACCATTCCGGATGACGGCTGCTGCCACCTTAACTTCTTTTTTTGCCATATCGGTTTTTGTCTAATTGTAATATTCGTTACGAATATAACAATTATTTTTGTATTCATATAGGGCAGCTTCCTCTTTTTTTGTATTTTTGCACGAAAAAGGAAAGGAGCTATGACATTCGGACAGCTACCCGACAGGTTATATGTTTTCATGTAACGACAGCGAACAATTCAACAAAAATCAATCACATGATAATAGGAATAGACGTAGGTATCAGTACGACAAAGATCGTTGGTATAGATGATGACGGCAGGGTGGTGTCGCCCGTCCGCATCAAGGCAACCGACCCGGTGACATCGCTTTACGGCGCTTTTGGCAAGTATCTCTATGACAATCACCTGAAACTCGACTCCATCGAACAGGTAATGATCACCGGTGTCGGGGCGGCATATATCGACGGCCCCATCTATGGCCTGCCGACGGCAAAGGCAGAGGAGTTTATCGCCGATGGTCTTGGTGCCCGCTATGAGACCGACATCGACCGCATGATTGTGGTATCGATGGGTACGGGTACGAGTCTGGTGCAGTGTGACGGCAGTGACATCCGCCACATCGGAGGCATCGGTTTGGGTGGCGGCACGCTGACGGGACTGAGCCGGATCATGCTCAAGACCGATGATATGAGGCATATTATCGCGTTGGCAAAGAAGGGCAATATCTCCAACATCGACGTGACGATCGGCGATATAAGTCCGAATCCACTGCCCAACCTTCCCAAGACGGCCACCGCCTCGCTCTTCGGCAATGCGCAGAGCAATGCGAGCCGCGAGGACATCGCGGCCGGAATCATCCGCATGGTGCTTCAGTCCATCGGTTCCGGCTGTATCTTGGCGGCGCTCAATTCCGGCATCAAGAAGTTTGTGCTCATCGGCAACCTCACTCTCTTGCCCCAGTGTCATGAGGTTTATCCGGGGTTGGAAAAACTATATGGTGTGCATTTCATCATTCCCAAGCATTCGGAATTCTGTACGGCTATAGGCGCGGCGCTATGCTATCGCGAGGCCGACACAAAATTGTCGACCTCCCACAACCCGAATCTTGCCAAACCGACCCGATTTTCCGCTATCGAATGAACAAAAATCTGAACGGAAAAGCGGTAATGAAATCTTGACAGATGGGAACATAAAGTATGATCGGAGCAAGGTGTTTCTTTTAGGTTTTCGGCTTTGTGCCGCCGACCTGCCGCTTTATGCTTGACGGCATTGCATGCAAAAAACGGGTGTGTCAGAATAGAATAATAGTCATCACTTTATGCCCGGATGAGCCTATATAAGCGGATGTTTATCCGGCATTTGGCTTTTATTACTTTCCCTCTCGGCATATATGCCGAGGACAGTGGCATTCAGTTCTGAGCGAAGCGATTCTTCTTTTATTTTCTTATTCTATTCTGACACACCCGCCTGATATTTTTGTGCCCGCCTCTTTTTTCAAGAGGAAGGGAATGTTCAGTAGGAGCGCGCGATGATTACACGGCATTTGGCGGGTTTCCCGCTCACCATGTCGGTGCCCGGCGTCTGCTCGTAGCCGAAGGGTACGCAACGGATGGTGGCCTGTGTTTCCTCCTTTATTTTGGCTTCGGTCTCCTCGGTGCCATCCCAGTGGCAGAGGAAGAACCCGCCGTCTTTCACGCGCTCTTTAAACTCTTCGTAGTCATCGCACTCATATATGTGCTCGTCGCGATACTTGCGCGCCTTAGCGTAGATGTTCGTCTGAATATCTTCGAGCAAGCCCTTCACACGCTCTACGATGCCGTCGAACGACACGTTCTCCTTCTCTAAAGTGTCGCGGCGCATGACCTCAATGGTGTTGTTATCTAAGTCGCGACCACCCATAACGAGGCGCACAGGCACGCCTTTGAGTTCATAATCGGCAAACTTGAAGCCCGGGCGCTTGTTGTCAGAGTCGTCATACTTCACGCTGATGCCTTCCTCGCGCAGCCGGTCGATGGCCGGTTGGAGCTTTGCGGTGATGGCAGCAAGCTGCTCCGCGTTGCGGCTGATGGGTACGATGACCACCTGAATGGGGGCGAGCTTGGGAGGCAGCACGAGACCGTTGTCGTCGGAGTGAACCATGATGAGTGCACCCATCAGGCGGGTGGAAAGTCCCCAACTCGTAGCCCACACATATTCGGGCTTGTTCTCTTTATTCAAGAAAGTAACGTCGAAACTCTTGGCAAAGTTCTGTCCGAGGAAGTGGCTGGTGCCGCTTTGCAAAGCCTTGCCGTCTTGCATCATGGCCTCGATGGTATAGGTGTCGAGGGCACCGGCAAAGCGCTCGGTCTCGCTCTTCACACCCTGCACCACGGGCACACCCATGTAGTTTTCCGCGAAATCGGCATACACCCCCAGCATCTTGCGGGCTTCCTCCTGTGCTTCCTGCTCGGTGGCATGGGCAGTGTGCCCCTCCTGCCAGAGAAACTCCGATGTGCGGAGGAATGGGCGGGTGCGCATCTCCCAACGCATCACGTTGCACCACTGGTTGCAGAGGATGGGGAGGTCACGGTAAGAGTGAATCCAGTTCTTGTAAGTGTTCCATATCATCGTCTCCGATGTGGGGCGGATGATCAGTTCCTCCTCCAGTTTGGCTTCGGGATCCACTTCAATGCCCTTGCCGTCGGCAGTGGCCTTGAGGCGATAGTGGGTCACCACAGCGCTCTCTTTGGCAAAGCCAGCCACGTGCTCTGCCTCTTTAGCAAAGAAACTTTTGGGAATAAGGAGGGGGAAATATGCATTCTGAACACCGGTTGCCTTGAACATCTTGTCGAGCTGTGCCTGCATCTTCTCCCAGATGGCATAACCGTAAGGTTTGATGATCATACATCCGCGAACGGGGGAGAGCTCAGCCAAGTCGGCTTTTATCACCAAGTCGTTGTACCACTGGCTGTAGTTATCGGCACGCTTAGTGAGGTCTTTTAATTCTGTTGCCATTGATATAATGTTTAATAATTTACCAAAAAATTTTAGGGATTTTCCTACACATGAGTAGGTATTCCCCGTTATACCATGTCATTTGTAATGACTAATTTTGCGACAAAGTTACAAAAATTAAGTAGGATAACATCCATCCTATTAAAAAAAGAGTTATCTTTGCAGAAGATGGATGAATATCGGCTGATGGAAAAAGGATGAACGTCGGTAATCGTTATGCTATTATTTGACGCGAAAAAAAAATAAAATAATAAGAAGAAAAAGAATTATGAAGAATTTAAAGTTTACAGCTGTAGGACTTTGTTTCCTTACGTTATCTACAGGTTTTTCAGGTTGTGCCACTAAGCAGGGCACAGGTACACTGGTTGGTGCAGGTGGTGGTGCCGCTCTGGGGGGCATCATCGGTGCTATTGCCGGTAAGGGTAAGGGTGCCGCTATCGGTGCAGCCATTGGCGGTGCTGTGGGTGCCGGTGCCGGCACGCTGATTGGCCGACGCATGGACAAGGTAGCTGCCGAGACCGCTGCGCAGGTGGAAAATGCCAAGGTGGAAGAGGTGACCGATGCTAACGGATTGAAAGCCGTGAAGGTTACCTTTGATTCCGGTATCCTTTTCGCTACCAACAAGTCGGAACTGAATGCGACAAGCAAGACCGAACTGGCTAAGTTCTCACAAGTGTTGAAAAACAATAGCGACTGCCATGTGGATATATATGGCTATACAGACCGCTCGGGCGGCGATGGCATCAATGTGCCTTTGAGCCAGAGGCGTGCTGAGAGCGTGGCAAATTATCTGCGTTCTTGCGGTGTGAGCAGCTCACAGTTGCAGAATGTTGTAGGCAAGGGCAGTCAGGACGAGATAGAGAATAAGACCGTGTCGCAGGCTAACCGCCGTGTGGAGGTTTATCTGTATGCGTCTCAAGAGATGGTGAACGCCGCTAATGCCGGCACACTTAAGTAAGTTGATATATATATATAAAAGGTTAAGATAGGGGGTGCAGGCTTGATGTCTGCATCCCCCTTTTGGCATGAAAATTATAAAGAAGATCATCCGCTGGGCCTTGTGCTTGTTTTTTGCTTCAACGATATTGGCAGTAGTGGCCTATCGCTTTATACCTGTTTTTGTAACACCGTTGATGATTATCCGTTGCTTTGAGAATGGTAATCTGACGATGCATCACCACTGGGTGCCGCTGAAGGATATTTCTCCTCACATGCCCGTGGCTGTGATGGCAGGTGAGGACTCCCGATTCCTGTTGCATCATGGGTTCGACTTTAACGCGATAGGCACGGCAGCAAAACGCAATATTACAAACAAAGGCGGGAAGAAGTATGGTGGCAGCACCATATCGCAGCAGACGGCCAAGAATGTGTTTCTGTGGCCCGGTCGCTCGTGGTTGAGAAAGGGGTTGGAGGTTTATTTTACGGCACTGATAGAGATTTTCTGGAGTAAGCAGCGCATCATGGAGGTCTATCTCAACTCTATTGAGATGGGAAACGGCATCTATGGTGTAGATGCCTGTGCGGAATATCACTTTGAGAAAGAAGCCAAAGACCTAACACGGAGTGAGTGTGCGCTCATTGCCGCCACGTTGCCCAATCCTCGGGTCTATTCATCGAAGAATCCCAGCGGGTATATGCGGCTGCGCTTGCGTAGGATTATGGCGAATATGCGCTACATCCCGAGTTTTCCAAAAGAAGGTGAGGACTACGACCCGAGCACAGCTGTGGGATCGACATATAAATAAAAACGTTCTGAGATATAATATTCGATGCAAAACGAACAGGAACTCCTTGCACAGCTCAATGACAGTCAACGTAACGCCGTAACCTATTGTGACGGCCCGCAGTTGGTTATAGCCGGTGCAGGGTCGGGTAAGACACGGGTGCTTACCTATAAAATAGCGTGGCTCTTGGAACATTATGGCATGCAGCCATGGCACATTCTTGCACTGACATTTACCAACAAGGCAGCCGGCGAAATGAAGTCGCGTATCGGACAGCTGGTGGGTGAAGAGCGTGCCCGATATTTGCAGATGGGAACATTCCACTCGGTGTTCCTGCGTATCTTGCGGGTAGAATCCCAGACCATCGGCTATACTTCTGATTTTACGATCTATGATGAAGCCGATTCACGTTCGCTTATCAAGAATATTGTAAAGCAGATGGGGTTGGATGACAAAACCTACAAGCCTGCATCAGTACATGCCACTATCTCAATGGCCAAGAACAGGTTATGTATGCCGGAACAATATGCAGAGGATGGGGAGAGCATTCGGAGGGATAGGCAACGGAATGTGCCGGAGACCTATAAGATATATATGGCTTATCAGCAGCGGTTGCACCAAGCCAATGCAATGGACTTCGACGATTTGCTGGTGATTACCTATCGGATGCTTAAGCAGCATGAGGACTTGCGCCGGAAATATGCGGAGCGATTTAGGTATGTATTGGTGGACGAGTATCAGGATACCAACTATGCACAGCAGCAGATTGTATCCTTGCTCACATCCGACCATCGGCGCATCTGTGTGGTGGGCGACGATTACCAGAGTATCTATGCTTTCCGTGGGGCGAAGATAGATAACATTCTAAATTTTAATAGGATCTATCCGGAGGCTAAGATGTTCAAATTGGAACAGAATTATCGTTCTACCCGTCGGATCGTGGCTGCTGCCAATTCTCTGATGAAGCACAATGAGCAACAGATTCCTAAAGATGTGTATAGCAGGAACGACGAGGGCGAGAAGGTGACGATACTTGAGACCATCTCGGACAAACGTGAGGCGGCGATGGTGTGTCGGGAAATCAAACGTATCAGGCAAGAGGAAGGTTGTAGGTGGAGCGATTTCGCCATTTTATATCGTACCAATGCGCAGAGCCGTACCTTTGAGGAAGAAATGCGTAAGCCGGAGGTGGGCATGGGCACGTGTTATCGCATCTATGGCGGTTTGAGTTTCTACCAGAGAAAGGAGATCAAGGATGTGATTGCCTATTTCCGTTTGGTGGTTAATCCTAACGATGAGGAGGCTTTTCGTCGTATCATCAATTATCCGACGCGCGGCATTGGTGATACCACCGTGCAAAGGATTGTAGCCGTTGCACAACAGCATAATACCAGTTTATGGGAGGTCATCAACGACCCCGTGCACCATCAGTTGGATGTGAATAAAGGTGCGCTTGGCAGGCTCAGTGCTTTCCGCACGATGATGCAGTCGTTTATGGATAGGAGCAATACCACGGATGCATTCACATTGGGTAACGAGATTATCGAAGAGTCGGGAATCAAGGCTGACTTGGCATCCGACCATACTGCGGAAGGCGACAGCAGGCGACAGAATCTGGATGGATTGATATCGGCAATGGGTGATTTCGTTCTTGCGCAGCGAGAGGATGGATTAGATGACCATGTTGCCATGATAGATTATCTTTCTACGGTTTCCCTCATCAGCGATATGGATTCGGATGATGGTTCAGACGATAAGCTGACGATGATGACTATCCATGCTGCCAAAGGATTGGAGTTTGGTACGGTCTTCGTAGTGGGGATGGAAGAAAATATCTTCCCGAGTCAGATGTCTACTAGTACTCCCAAAGAACTGGAAGAAGAGCGCCGACTGCTCTATGTGGCTATCACACGAGCGGAAAAGCATTGTTATCTTACTTGGGCACACTCTCGCTGGCTTTTCGGCAAGATGGATAGCTTTGTGAATCCAAGCCGTTTCTTGGATGATATAGAGTCTCAATATGTCACGATAAGGGTAGAAGGTGGCAGGTCGACTTTTGGCAGCCATCGTCCTTGGGAGAATGAAGACACGCCCACCCGCCGCCCTTGGGAGGATGATTATGAGATCAATCAGCCATATACAGGTGCCCGCCTGTGGGGTTCCGATTATACGCGCAGAAGCAATCGCATGCAGAATTCCCGCCCAGTTGCAGGACAATTTATGGCTGATCCTAAGCCAAAGATAACCAAACCGCATAGGCCGGAGACGGCTGTCAACCCTTTATCGCCGCCATTGGAACAGCAACTCCGCCAGCATGGAAATTTCAAAAAGGTAAGTCAGGCTATGACCAATGGAGGGCGCGTGCCTCCATCATCATCTGCCACTCCTATCGTACCATCAGACAAACTGAAAGAGGGGGCTGTCATAGAACATCAGCGCTTTGGTCGCGGTACGGTGGTGAAGATAGAAGGTACAGGAGAAAACAGTAAGGCTACGGTAGACTTTGATACTACCGGCCGGAAGCAACTGTTGCTCAAGTTTGCGAGATTCACAATTGTTGGTTAATGCGTAGAATACGCAAAAGCGAGGTTACAGCGGCAGATGCTTTACAGACTTTCATCCTCGGGCTTCTCTAATTTTGCCTTGAGTTTAGGCAGACGTTTTTTCTTTCTCTGCCATTCTGCCTTTCGCTTTTCGTAATCTTCGCGGTGGCGTTCAAGGAAATTGTCTGCCATTACTTAAACTTACTGTATATCACGCTAATCTGTATCGGGCTGTTCGAACTGGTGCCTTTCACCAGTTTTGTTGTGGTGAGCGACATGTCGTTGGTCACTTTCGTCACTGTTGTGGTCGAACTATAGTAAGAAGAAGAGGTCGTCGATTTCGTCAGCTCTACAGGCACGAGCACCACTTTGTTCCAGTTGGCGGATGTTTTGTCACCTTTATACATGGCGCTAATCATGCCAGAGATATTATTAAAGGTGTAACTGTTCTCTGTTGTGCCAGTTGAGCTGTATGCCCACGATGCCACGTATGACTTCTTGTTGTCGTACAGCTCATTGTTCTCAAAGAAAGAATACAGAGAATCTCTCGGAATCATCAAGACGTTTTGGGGCACATCGAATGCGTATTCGCTGGATGTCGTATTGTTGATACGCTGAATCACAATTCTGGCCGACGTGATAGTGTCGTTTTCGTGACCGTTCATGATGGTCTCGACAGGCAGTGTCAGCTCCGTAAAGATGCCTGCGGGCGTCTTCAGATAGGTACAGCTTTGGTCATTGGCAAGCTGTTGAAGCGTAATGGCATCATTGCTGATGGTTGTTGTTTGCAGCACTTCCTCCGTGCCCCAGAACACACTGGCCAGATTGGCTGTAGTGTCAGAAACCGTCGCACGATAGTAAACGTTCAGCTGCGAGTCGGTGATATAAGCCATACTGCCTAATCCACTCTTCCACTTAAAGAAAAAACCGGGCACCACATTGTTTCTGAAGCTGTATGCGTTCTTGAAATATTCCGGATGGTCGTAATACTTATTGATGATGTACGAACCATAGTTGTTGTAAGTCTTACCGTCTGTATCCGTGTAAGGCTCATTGAGCTTAATCGTGATGTAAGGCATATAGGTACTGGTGTCGCGCACGTTTTGTGCCACGTTGTAATCTACAAGGCTATATGTCTTATCCTTCTCAATACCACCACTGCGAACATAACCTTCCGTCAATGGGTCGAAGTTGCTATAATATAAACGGTCTTCGTTCATGGTTCGGCTCATCTCGTATGCGGTGAGCTTCATGGTCTGGGTGGAATCTCCGTAATATTCGGTATAGAAAAGGTGCAACTCGCAGGAGTCGGCAATAATCTGTTTGTTGGCATCGAGCGACACGATGCTATCCTTATCAGGGAACTTATAATTCTCAAGAATGTTAAACTGGGTCATGAAGTCGCCCGTTATATATCCTCTTGTCTCCGGGTCTCTCACCTTTCCGAGATAGCCCGTGGCGCTTCGGGAGAGCACCGAGTCGGGCAGGATAGACCGGCTTTCTACGTCAAATGTAGCAGTCTGAATGGTCAAACCGTCTATGTTCTCCGACAAGGAAGAACCGATTGTATCTGTGGAATCATCACATGCCGTAAAGGCAAGACAAGCGAGCGCCAAGCCCGCAATGAGCTTCGATTTCATGAATAAAGCGTGTATGATTTAAATGTGAACGCAAAAGGGAATTATTCTTCAGCAAAAATCTTGTTATAGAAATTGCTATAGAGTGGCGCATAATCATCTCCGGGGTAGTCGAGCATGGGGATGTTTTTGCTTCGTGCGTAATCCAGCAAGCTGTCATTGATATTTGTGCCGGCCTCTATCACGCCATCACTATAGTCGATAGCCATCTTACCCAACTCCAGATAATCGAATTTCTCCGCGTATGGCTTCAGCAGTTCGGCCTTTGCGTTCCTGAACTCTACGCAACGCTTGAAGTTGTCTCCCAGCTGCGTCTTCAGCTGAGCGTGAAACAGAGAGGTCACCACCTTAGTATTGGCAAAAGAAGGATCATCATGATAAGCGGTCTTCACATACAGCGGTACCACTGCAGCCATCCAGCCCTGACACTGAATGATGTCCGGCTCCCATCGGAGCTTCTTAACCGTCTCCAACACGCCACGGGCAAAGAAAATAGCACGTTCGCCATTGTCGGTATACTCCTCGCCTTTCTCATCGGTTGTCATAGCCCGACGACGGAGGAAGTAATCCTCATTGTCGATGAAATAGACCTGCAGACGGGAAACCGGAATGCTGGCCACCTTGATAATCAAGGTGTGGTCGGTGTCATCAATGACAAGATTCATTCCCGACAGGCGGATCACCTCGTGAAGCTGACCTCGGCGCTCATTGATGGCTCCCCACTTCGGCATGAAAGTGCGAATCTCGAATCCGCTGTCCTGAATCTTCTGAGGAAGATCACGTCCCATGATAGACATCTCCGAATCTGGCACGTAGGGTGCAATCTCCTGATTGATGAACAATATCTTCTTTTTGGCCATTATACACTAATCCTAATTTATAATAATTAGGTGCAAAGGTACGAAAAATAATTGTAAAAGAATCTAATTTTGCATCAATTCACACAATCCCGACGGTTTTTTATTTCATTTAGAAATAGCTGCTTGGGGGTGGGCAGGTATAGGTTTGTACCCGGTATATTCCCGAATGTTTTTCCGTTTGTCTTCGCCAATCATCACGGTTCAAGTGCCCGTCCTGTCCGTTCGCAAGTCGGCCGGCCGGGTACGTTGTGCTTTTTCAGGCAGAAAAGCATCTTTACGCCGCTCTCTTTATACCCGTTTCACCGTCGCTTTGCGCCCTGACGGTGACGTACACCGAACGCCGTACACATGTACACCGAACGCTGTACGTGCGTACGTCGAACGTCGTACGTGCGTACAGCGAACGTCGTACGCCGCCGCTTCCACCGGATGACGGAGACGGAGCAACGGTTTGAGGGCGTCGTCAAGATGCTTTCTCGTGTTCCTCAAACGTTTTGGATATCGAATTGTGTCATAAAGTAAAGGAAGAGGCAGGTGTCTGCGTTCTGTCTCGGAATATCCCCGGAGGGAGCACATGGCAAGAGACAATGGGGGCGGATGTCCTTCCTGCTAATCGATGAAACGCCTGACGATGCCGCCATACTCGTCTGTACGGCGGTCGCGAAGGAATGGCCACCAACGGCGCACGTTCTCGCTGTGCTTTAGGTCTATGTCGATGATGACACGTTCTTCCTCCTGATTCGAGGCGCGATACAGCAACTCGCCCTGCGGACCTGCCGCAAAACTGGAACCCCAAAACCGTATGCCTTTGGTCTGCCCGCTCGGGTCGGGCTCAAAGCCCACTCGGTTCACGGCAATGACAGGCAGCCCATTGGCTACGGCATGCCCACGCTGTATCGTCGTCCATGCCTCGCGCTGGCGTTCCTGCTCCTCCGGCGTGTCGGAGGTCTCATAGCCGATGGCAGTGGGATAGATCAGAAGCTCCGCCCCCCGCAATGCCATGAGCCGAGCAGCTTCGGGGTACCACTGGTCCCAACATACCAACACGCCTAATCGCCCCACGCTGGTGTCGATGGGGCGGAAGCCCAAGTCGCCCGGCGTAAAATAGAATTTTTCATAATAGGCGGGGTCATCGGGGATGTGCATCTTGCGGTATTTGCCGGCAATGGTGCCATCTTTTTCAATCACGACAGCTGTGTTGTGATATAGCCCCGGCGCCCGACGCTCGAAAAGTGAGGTCACAATGACCACTCCCCACTTCTTGGCCAGCGCCCCGAAATGCTCTGTTGAAGGCCCGGGGATGGGCTCGGCAAGGTCAAAGAGACCCACGTTCTCTGTCTGACAGAAGTAGAGCGAGTTGTGCAACTCCTGCAGCACGATGAGCCTTGCGCCCTGCTTGGCAAGGTCTTCGATGCCTTTGCTCAGGTGATCGATATTGGTTGTCGTATCGGCAACGTTGTGCTGTTGCAGCAATCCTGTTTTTAAAGTCATGTTCTGAAATGTTTATCCTTCGAGTTGTCTGCGCCCGTATGGCGGTGAGCGCATGATGTTCTCTTTGGGGTTCGAGTATATCTTATTAGAGGTAGTTGCTTAGAATGTGCCCTCCGGATACTGCATGGTGATGCAATGCAGTGACCCGTGCTGGCGCACCACGGCGGAGGCATCTATGCCAATCGTCTCCCTGCCGGGGAAGGCTTGCCGTATGGCAGCCACGGCCTCGGCATCTTTCTGCGGCTGCCGGTAGGTAGGCACGATGACCGCTTCGTTGATAATCACGAAGTTGGCGTATGTTGCGGGCAATCGGTCACCATCGTCGAATATCGCATCGGGCATCGGCAGTTTGATAAGGCGATATGGTTTGCCGTCCATTGTGCGTAGGGTCTTGAGCTGTTGCTCCAATGCTTTGAAATCCTCAAACTGCTCGTCCTGCTCGTCGTCACAACCCACATACACCAGCGTATCATTGGGCGCAAAGCGCACAATCGTGTCGATATGTCCATCCGTGTCGTCGCCAATGAGGTTGCCATGCTCCAGCCATACGATGCGCTCGGCATGAAGGCGGAGCATCAGCTGCAGCTCAATCTCTTGCCGGGTGAGGGGTTGGTTACGGTTGGGAGCCAGCAAACACATCGAGGTTGTCATGATTGTGCCATTGCCGTCGCTCTCGATAGAGCCTCCTTCGAGAACGAAATCGTTGTGGCTGTCTATCGTCACGTCGAAATCTTTATGGGCAAAAAGCCGGCTGCTGATGAGGTTGTCATTCTCGTGTGCAAACTTCTTACCCCAGCCGTTAAACCGGAAATCGAGCACACGATGGCGTTGCCGCCCCTTCTCCGCCTTGCTTCGAGGCACTAAGGTGATGCCGCCATGGTCGCGTGCCCACGTGTCATTCGTGGGGCATGGATAGATATGAATGTTCGGTATCAGTTGTTTGTCCAAGCAATTTTCTATCAAAGCTTTCACATCCGATGCGTGAGGCGTTGCGATAATCACCTTTTCATGCTTGGCGATGGCACGTGTCAGTTCAACGTAGGTATTGGTTATCTCATCGAGATAAGGCTTCCAGTCGGTCTTGTCGTGTGGCCATGTCAGTTGGATGCCGCATTGTGGCTCCCATTCTGCGGGCAAGACGTAATCGGGACAAGTCGATTTGCTTGGCATAATATGGGTGTTGTTTGTTTCTTGAAAGTTGTTCTTCATGCAAAATTATGGAAATAACTTGAGAATAGGAGCATAAAATATGGAAATTCTTTTTGCCATTGTAGTGATTATTCGGGATAGTTTCGTACCTTTGTCATATCCGTCAGGCAACCCTTTTTGCGGTCTGTCTGCCTGTAATCAGAAATGTAAGATATGCTTGAATTCAAAGATGTCTGTATCCGATTGGACAATGGTTCCACGTCTATTCCCTTCTCCCTTGTGATGAGCGAGGGCGATCTGGTGTGCCTGTCGGGTGCTGCCGGAACAGGCAAGAGCAAGGTGCTGCTGGCCGTATTGGGCTTGGAACCACTGGTCAGCGGCTATATCACGGTGGACGGTGAACTCGTGGCACCCGGGTCGAGCGAGTATTTCAGGCGTATGATAGCATACGTTCCCCAGCAGTTGCCCGAGGCCAACATCAAGGTGTCGGAGCTTTGTCGAGAAGTATTGTCGTTGCAAGACGAGGGCAAAAGCACATTGGAAGAGAGCAGCCTGATGGCTGTATGGGATATGCTGGGCATCGACCATGCGTGCTATAAGCAGTCGCTGCCATCGGTAAATCCCGACGAGCTCCGCCGCATTCTCCTGTCATTGCTGTCGTTTCAGCACCGTTCCATCATCTTGATAGACCATGTTTTGAGTGATGAACGTATCATCAGCTACCTGAAAGAACTGGTAGCGAACGGCTCGGAGATACTCTACACCTGTAGAACCAACATGATGTCGTGTACTAAAATTATAAATATCTAAGCAATGGAGATAACAATCTTAGGTTTCGTACTGGGGCTTTTGCTCTTGGCTATCCCTGCCTATCTGATATATTACTTGCACCTCGGCATGATGCGGCGGTTGTTCATGGTAGTGGGTAAGATGATGGCCGTTATGGTGTCGGTTGGTGTTTTCATGGGTTTCGTGATTCGTCTCAACAACGTTTGGATATCCATCCTTTCCGCCGTCCTGTCGGTTGTGCTTGGTTCCGTGCTTTCCATCGGCAAAGCCAAGCTGTCGATGAAAAGGCTCATCGTGCCTATGATTGCAGGCATGTTGCTGCCCACGCTTTTGATCAGTGTTTATTTTCTGTTCTTGGTATTAGGTATCAAGAACGTGCTCGAAGCTCAATATTTCATACCATTCGTAGCTCTGATCGTGGGATGCGGTATCGGAGCCAACGCCAAAGCCCTGCATGCTTACTACATGGGATTGCTGCACCACAACCAACTCTATTATTATTTGTTGGGCAACGGCAGCACCCATCGTAAGGCCGTGAGCCATTTCGTGCGCCGTGGCTTTCAGGCGGCTGCCTTGTCAGTGGCCAAGGATATGTCGGGTGTGGTGATCTCCACGGCACCCGCAATGATGCTGGTCATGGTGATGAGCGGAGTGGGGATGGCCACGGCTGTGGCGTTTCAGATCCTGTTCTATGTCATGGTGCTGGCATTAGTCATGTCATCACTGTTTATCACATTGAGGCTGAGCCGCCGTTTCACCTTTGATGAATATGAAAAACTGAGGTCTGTGACGACCCGGCCGGCGACTAAGGCAGCCCCACCCCCGACAGTTTCAACGTCTTCATCCAGTCTTTCAGAACCCCTCCGTACTGATTTTGAGAGTCTGCCACAAGAAGAAGCACCCGAGACCCATCCGTTAGCTTAGGGCCTAAGCACATGCCCTCATAGTTGGCAAGGTCTTGGGAGAACAGTCCGAGACTTGTGTGCCACGTGATGAGCAGTTCTTTTGCAGCATCGTCGGGCTGAAAGCGAAACAGTTTGCAGTTGACGTATGCCCCGAGTTTGCCATTGGGAACGTAGAATTCACGTTCCAGTACCAACAACGTACCATCGTCCAGCGCACATATCGTGCCGATACCGTGTGCATAATGTTGTGCCGTTGCTCCGTCGTTGTCGGGGCTGTTGAGGGCATAGCGATATGTGTTTTGCGGATTGAGCCGACTGTCGAACGATTGTATATGGATTTCGCCGCTCTCATTGCAGGTCCACAGCGTTTGCGTCTTCACATTATAGCTCAGTGCCTCCAAACCCAGATTGCCCGCCGGTTTCGGGAAGTTGGCGGGTAGCCGAGCCTCTCGCATCGTTCGCAAACCGTCCATGTTATATTCCAGTATGCGGTTATCCGCCTCGCCACTTATATATAAGGTATGGGTCTGCGGCACGTAAGCGATGCCTTCATCATCACGGTTGGCATATCCACTGGAGCGGAATCCCATGTTGCGGGCAGAGAGTATGTCGCCCGAGACGGAATCGACGGCAATCTCAAAGATGAAAAAACCATCCTCCTTCGACTTGTCGCTCACCACTGCATAGCGGTTGCCGCCCAACCAAGCTATGCCGCTGTAGTTTCCTGCCGGAATACTGTCGGGGAAGGCATGCTGCCGATTCTCCGTGACCAGAATCTGTGCCGACAGCAGGGAAGTGGCCGCCGACAGCAAGACTGCAAACAAAATCCTTCTCATTTTCATATTCTCCTTTTCTGGCTCAACCACTTGGCAAATAATAAGTATTGTGTGAAATCCTCTATGTGCTTTCTACCTCGAAAAGCATAGAAAACATATAATTCATGTTCTCTCTCCCGTTAGCATTTCAATGCCGTGTATTGCTGCTGATAATTATAGTTCATTTATTCTCAACGCAAAAGGACACCGCAATCGGTGTCCTTTCTCGTGATTCCGTTGGGGTTCGAACCCAAGACCCACAGCTTAGAAGGCTGTTGCTCTAATCCAACTGAGCTACGGAACCGATCCGCTACAGTCCATAAAGCGGTGCAAAAGTAGCTATTTTAATTGAGAGTGGAGAATTTAAAAGGTTGCGAAAGGTATAATTAACAGAAATTAACCTGTAAGGATGAGGAACATTTACGGCCGTTACATGCACCCGGGAAGTGTATAACGGCCGTAAACATTCATGCAGGCAAAGACCTGTCGCATATCAAACAACTCGGTTCAGAATGCCGTACGAGGATAATAATACGAGCGATAGGATATACCGGTGCGCTTGAGTGTCCACAAGATGTTGCCGTTCAAATCGCATACGATACTAGCCCTTCCCTGAGTAGAGCCGAAGAAAAGGAGTTGCTTGTCTTCCAAGAGCTGGGCATTGCTGCGGTCGCTGGAACTCAATTCTTGCGGCAACCGGATGCTCAGAGTGGCCACAGCCGTCATGTCGGCCGGATCTACCTGATAGATGATGGCACGCGAATGGCCGCTGGTCTTTCCGTTGTCGAAGCATAGGATGCGGTCAGGAGAGAGCGGCTCGGCACAGTGGAGACCGCTCGCCATGTCTTCTGCCGCAAGCCTTACATTTCCATGTGCCCCTACCCGATAGATGACTTTGCCTGTTGACCTGTCTATCTTCCATAGCTCGCTAAGGCGGTTGAATGTCATATAGAGGTCGCCATTACTATCCCAGTTGACGGAATTGGCATGGAGGAAATCATTGGCTACCTGCACCGTGTTGATATATTCGTTGGCTGCAATGGGATCAAGCGCTTCAAAACAATCCCACTTCCGAAGAACGGAACCGGCAGCTGAAACTATGGTGAAGCCGTCGCCCCAGACCTTATGGGTAGCCGTTCCGCCGATGGACAGCAAGTTGAACTCGCGCACAGAGTTATTGACAAAGATCAGATTCCCATCAGGCATGACCTTGAAGTCGTGATGGGGATAACGAACCGTGCGGTCAGAGGGTGTCCAGTTGAGCAGGATATTTCCGTTAAGGTCTATTCTGATGATATGGGCGCAGAGCCTATAGAAATTGGCTTCATCCATGAATCCTGTCATGAGCAGAATCGACTGGCTGGCAGGATCGTATGTGGCAGTGCGGATGGCATCGGGGAATTTCTCATACCACACCACATTACCCTGCATATCGCAGAAAGTGATGTATCCGGGAACGCTGGCCTCCCATTGAAGCACATAGCCGTCGAGCCTGCCGCCGAGGTTGTCGGTGGAAAGGGTGTATGCAGGGACATCTATCGGCACTTCCTGTGTCGTGAAGGAATACTCCTTTGAGGAAGGTCCCCCGATGACATGAACCTGAAAATAATAATCCGTTGCGCCCTTAAGGAATTTCAGCGTAACCTCACCCTGTGCACCGCTTGTCTGAATGTCAGGCGTGGTAACGGCTTTCTCCTTATGCCCTTGTTCCCAATAGGTAACATTAAAGGAACAGTCCTCACTGAAAGAAACCGAGATCGGGATACGCAACACATTACCGTTCTCCGTGCGGGCTGTGATGTGTCTGATGACCACGTCGTCATTGTCATCACGGCATGACGGCAAGAGGAATAACATTCCAAACAGGAGAAACAAAATATACATGTACTTCCTCATTTCTTTGCTTTTATACTGTTTAGTTATTGCTTTATAAATCCATCAAATGTCACATAATCCCACATTCCGTAGTTACTGTTCTCGGCCATTTTGTCACCTATGAAGTTAAGATTCTCCACACTGCAGCAAATACGGAAAGCTATTTCCCGGCCAAACTGCAACTGTACGGTCTGCTTTACCTCGCCATCGATACTCCATTTAGCGAGATACTTGCCGTCATTATCAATCAGCTCAATAGAGAAATCATGCCACCCGGGCGTAATGCCCGTATACTCGGAGATGAAAGGAAAATCCTGCGAGGTCATGCATGCCACCATCTCACCTTTCTTGATGCCATACTTCTGGCGGACTTCTGCCGTTCCATAGCCTACTTCAAAGTCGAGCTCATGATGGTCATCACAGTAAATCCACGAGCCGATGCTGGAGCGCTCGCCTTCGGCAATCTCACTGATGAATGTGCGCCAGAAGTATTTACCGGCAGTATAATGAGTGTCATAGGTGTGCATCTTCTGTCTGTCGACAGTGAAGGCTCGCGTATATATAATAAGGTTGCCCCCTGCCAGACTGCATTGCGAGACGGATGCCGTGTCCTGATGCTCGTATACCCATCCCTTGATGGTATCGAAATCCCAACGCCGATGAATGGTTCCGTCTTTGTCTACCTTTACTTTTGGATCATCCCCTTTGTCTGCCCATACAGGGAAGGCAGGACAAAGGAGAATGAATATACAAAGTACCCTAAATAAATCAATGCGAATTCTTTTCATACGGACGGATTATTTAAATGAACGAGCTTCGAGGAGGTTTGCATTATTATCGGTCTCACGCTTTGGAATGGGCATATAGCGGCGGATGTCGTTAGCTTTCAAATCCGTGAGATAAGAGACATATTGCTCCTTATAAAACCCCGGAGTCTTACCCTCGTTTTTTTCTTTCCACTCAATCTTGGTTTTAATACCGGCGATATACTTGTCCATTCGGTCTTTCCAAAGACCCATGCGAATGAGGTCGGGACGGCGGACACACTCATTGTTCAGCTCATAGAGACGCTCGTCGCAGATGGCACTACGCAGTGCATCTTTTGTAGGATAGTCTGCAAGATTCAGATTATGCGAAGTGTCGCCGAAAGCACGCTCACGGATTCTGTTTATCAGAGTGAGTGATTCTTGCGAGGGTCCATTGATCTCATTGAGTATCTCTGCCTTGCAAAGGATGATGTCAGCCAAGCGCAGAATCGGCATGTTGTTTGGGGTGTCATAGATATACTTCCATGTATTCAGGAACTTGTATTTCTGAGTGAATGCACAGTTATTCTCATTCACCGTGATATAGGTATGTCCGTTAATCACTTGGTTGCTGCTCATCGTTCCGGTCTTGTCAATTGACGGCGGCATGGTGAAGTATGTTTCCTGTGGTTTATAGATATCCTTATATTCAGTAACCATCAGCTGCGTAAAGCGCTGGTCGGCACGGTCGAACTGCCAGACCATCTCAAGCGGCAGCTGGAAGAGGTTCCAGCCCATGTCATACTCCCAGTCGGTGAACATCATGCCCAAGTCCCACGAACCAGAAGTAATCGTACCGCTGGCGCGTACGGCAAAGATGAGCTCATCATTATAAATAGTAGCATCACTTGAGGGATCGAACACATTCCACACCTTTGGCTGCAAATTATATACAGAGCCTTCGAGAGCCAACACCTTGTCAGCCTGTTCACAGGCAAGTGCCCACTTCTGTTGTGCCACTTGCTCGTTACCGTTCTGGCGGCAACGCCCAGCCTCACGCATATAAAGACGACAGAGCATGCTGCAGGCTGCACCGTAAGTAGGGCGGCCTGCTTCTGCATTGCTGGCATAGTATCTGGGCAAATCATTGACTGCTGCATTCAAGTCTGCTTCGATACGCTCCTCGATAACATCAATGTCATCATAAGGCAGACGATCGGCTACATTCACCTTACTTGAGGTTACAAGAGGTACCTGATAGAAAATATCCGTCAGGTTATAGTAAGCAAAGGCACGCATGAAGTGAGCCTCCGCTATCATCTGTGTTTTAGAATAATCCTTGCCGAACACGCCGTCATGCATCTCGGGAATATTGTCAAGCACAATGTTGGCACGAGAGGCTATCTGATAGAAGCCATCCCATGCTGCTGCCAACTCGTCGCGTGTAGAGATACCCTCATCGTTCATCACCTCAAATACCCATCCGTTGTTATAACAGTCATCGGTAGACATATCATTGATGTAGAACATCGGGGTACGGTAGATAAGATGCAGTGGAGAGTACATACTGTTCACGGCAGCCTGAGCATTCTCCCCTGTGGTAAAGGCTGTCTCATCGGTAAGGTTTGAATAGACGGTCTCTTCGAGTTTATCGTTACAGTCAGTCAGTCCTGCCATCATCAGCAACGAGAAAAGAATATGTTTAGTCTTCATTAGCTTATTGATTTAGGATTTAGAATTTAGAATGTTACTTTCACACCAGCACTGAACGAACGATAAGAAGGATACGAATTGAAGTCAAGACCTTGCTGGTAAGCCTTTGAGCCATTCGTGCTGACTTCGGGATCAAAGCCTGAATAATGGGTAAGGGTGAACAAACGCTGTGCACCGATGTGGATACGGCATCCCTGAATGAAGCTGATGCCCAGTTTCTTCAAAGGAACAGAATACCCCAGCTCGATATTTGAGAGACGAAGAAAGCTCGCATCTTCCACATAGTGGCTGTTTACATAAGAACCATACTGCAGGCCTCCGTCCTTTTTCCATGTACCACGGATGACATTGACAGAGGGATTCTCCTTTGTCCACCGATCCTTACAGATTGTCAGACGGTCATTGTCTTCAAGAAGAATCGTAGTGAGATTCAGCAAGTCGTAGCCCAGTGAGGCATCGAAGAAGAAGGAAAAGTCAAAATCCTTATAACGGAAATTGTTACCCCATCCGATAGTTATATCCGGCGTACCCTTGCCTATCTGTTTGCGGTCGGCCGATGTGATAAGCCCGTCGCCGTCAAGGTCTTTGAACTTGGGGTCACCCGGCTGAGACTTCGGCTGGGCACTATAGGTTTCACCTTCCTGAATGATGCCAGCCCATTCATAGCCATAGATAGAACTCAAGGGGAGTCCTTCTTTGATCTGCATATACTCTTCATAGTTATAGGTTCCATGAGGACGAATGGTGTAATAGGTCGGGCTCGCAATAGAAAGCACCTTGTTTTTGTTCTGGGCAAGGTTCAGCGTTGTCTGCCAGCTGAAGTTCTTTGTTGTAAAGGCATTATATTTCACATACAGTTCCCATCCGCGATTCTGCAGCGAGCCGTTATTACCGGTAGTAGTGGTAAGGCCACCTGTTGACGATGAAATATTGATTTCATTCAAAAGGTCAGTGGTCTTTTTGTTATACCAGTCAAATGTAAGTTCTATCTTATTGTTCAAAATGCTCATATCAAAACCCAAGTCGAGCTGTGCCGTTGTTTCCCAACGAAGCAGGAGATTACCGGCATTCGACGGATACATACCTTTCACGATGTCTGCACCGCCAAGATATACATCCTCGAATGAATACATACGCTGCGACTTATAGCTGCCAATGCCATCGTTACCCGATGTGCCATAGCTTGCACGCAGTTTTAGACGCGAGACCGTAGGCCTGACAAACTCCATAAACTTCTCATCTCCAAGCTGCCACGCCAGAGAAACAGACGGGAAGTAACCCCACTTGTTGCCGGAACCGAAGTTTGACGCACCGTCGGCACGCAAGCTGGCATTGATGATATATTTATCCAGCAGCACATATTCTGCGCGGCTAAAGAAAGAGATATTCGTCTTGATGGAACGGGCTGTGGCTATCGCGTCTATGGTGCTTGCCGTCCCCATGTTATAGTATCTAAAGGCATCCGTCGTAAAACCATGAGCCCACATACCCATATATTCATAGTCGTTCTTCTGATAACTTGCACCTGCAATAATCTTCAAATCATGCTTGTTTGCAAAGTTCTTATGAAATGTGAGCAGCCCCTCTAACTGCTGATAGTTGATATGCTCATCCTCTACTTCCGCCTTGCCTTTATAACCTGCACCGAGAAGAGTCTCGCGATTATAATATTTTGAGTACTTGTCTGTCTCGTTAGAGAATGAATACTGGGCGCGCACTGTCAGACAAGGAAGTACGTCCGCTTCCGCAAAGAGAGTGATATAGGAATTTGAGACTGCCGTGTTGAAATCCTTGTTCTGAATTTCAAAGTAAACCGTCTCCTTACGATCAGGTTCTCCGAATACATTAAGTCCCTCATCGGACATCGTACGCGTCGGGTCTGCCATGAACATCCAATAGAGCACATTATCGGTAGAAGCACTGTTGCCCATGTTCAAGTATGTCTTCTTTGTCTTTGCCATATACGCATTAACGCCGGCACGGAACCAGTCTGTAATGGTATAGTCGATATTCAGTCGCCCACTGAGACGCTTGAATGAGGTGTTGGGCAAAATGCCCTCGTCATCCACATAGACCATCGTCGTGGCAGCCTTCAGGCGCTTTGAGCCTCCGGTGATCGCTACGGCATGAGCTTGTGTGGCAGCATTGCGGGTCATCTCCTTCACCCAGTCGGTACCCGCCCCCTTATACTGAAGTTGCGTTTCTGTATAAGGAGCTGCACCTGATGCACCATTCTGCCTCCACACATTCATCTTGTACTGAATCTCATCCTGAGCATTCATCAGCTTCCAAGGATTGATAAGAGTTTTCGTAGAGATGTCATACGAATAGTCAACGGTAAACTTGTTCTCGCTACCTTTGCGGGTAGTAATGATAACAACGCCGTTGGCACCCCGGGCGCCATAGATGGCTGTAGCAGCGGCATCCTTCAGGATTTCCATTGAGGCAATATCCTCGGGGCTGATCTGGTTGCCTGTAGAATACTGGATACCATCGATGACATAGAGAGGCTCATTATTCGAACTGATGGAAGATGCACCACGCACGCGCACCGTGATATTTCCTCCCGGCTCAAGTGAACCTTGACGGACTTGCACGCCGGCGGCGCGCCCTTTTATCATTTGTGCCGTATTGGTAACAATACCTGCCTTCACGTCGTCTGCCTTAATCTGTGAGATTGCGCCGGCAAGATCGCGCTTTTTGGTAACACCATAGCCCACGACGACGAGGTCTTCGAGCTCTTGCGTCTTATCTTCCAGCACGAAGGTCAGCAGATTTGTCCCCGGAATTACTTTCTGTTCTACCGAGGTCATACCGAGATACGATACAGCGATGGTCTGTCCCGGTGTTGCCTGCACGCTAAACTTTCCGTCCGAGTCGGTAACAGTTCCCACTTTCGTGCCCTTCACTTGAATGACAGCCCCCACGACAGGGCTACCATCATTGGCATAAGACACAGAACCGTTTACTACATTCTGTGCTATGACTGGTGTTGCAAACAATGCGACTACCAGTACCAACATCACTTTTTTCAGAAATTGTTTCATAAATGTTATTACTGTTGTCCACTTACAATCAGCAATCGATCTTTGAATTTGTTGAATCATATTTAGTTACAAAGTTTTTTCGCTTCAACGGATTTGAATTCACACCTTTACTGAATATCATCAGATTCTGCAAATGCACAAAACCAAATTCATTTTCGCTCAGTTAGTCTCATGTCTTGACAGGAATCACCTCAATTATCTAATCCGCAAATACGGAGGTGATAAAAATATGTGCGATTCTTCACTTGTTATAATCGCAAGTGCCAAGATGAATGATGTCAATGCAATGGACATAAGTCCTTATGAGATAGGTTCGTACTACGTGTTTGGCCGAGGTCATAATGACTTCAGATGCTTAGCATCCTCTCTCCCTGCACGTCTCGGCGCCGCTTCCCGCTCTGACGAGCACGTGCGACGTTCGGTGTACATGCGTACGGCGTTCGATGTACGTGCGTACGACGTTCGATGTACGTGCGTACGACGTTCGGTGTACGTCGGCATCGCAATGAGATCGGTGTGCCGTTTGGCGTACGTGCCGCTTAGACAAGCCCTTTTACGGTAGAGGCGCTTGCAGGTATGATACATAAAGGATTTCAGAGCCGGTAATCTGTTTTTTAGCGGACAGAAATAAATATTTAAATAGTCCTCTTATTTGATAACCTTCTTACCGTTGACGATATAAAGACCCTTTCTTATATCCTTTACCTCACGGCCGGAGAGGTCATATATTTTATTTTGCTTTGCCGAAGTTGAGATGTCGAGTATCTTGGTTGTCTCAAGCGGCTTGCCCCAAACCTGAAGTTCATAGATGCCTACGCCATATCCTGTATCAGCAGTCCAGTCCTTAGTCGTGAATACAACAACATAACGAGCTTTTTTAATTTCTGTCAGAGGATACTTATGGGTCTCACCTTTATCTGCTGTGATACCAAGATCGTGATAGTTGCTCGATGCTATAACTTCACCGATGTTCTCCGGAACGGCTTCCTCCTTCCCCGCCTCAGCCTTTACCTTGCTCACGATATTCTCGTCGTTGGAAAAGCATACATAATAGATATTTGCCGTCTCTGCCCAGTAGATGTCAATTTCCTTGATATCACGCTCTTGGCCGAGATCTACGACCATCCAATGTTTAGTCCACTGATTCTCATATCCTTTGGGGTCAGATGAGAGCCACTTCGTTTCAAAATCATTGTCATTAACCCTACCCGCATGAAACCAGTCGTTGGTAGTAAGGTCTCCTCTGGTCACCACCTCCCCGTTATCAGGAAGGGCATAGTTCACGAGATCTTGTGCCATTGAGGACATTGGCATACTCATGGCAGCAATTGTCAAAAAAGTAAAGATTGTCGTTTTCATAAAAATTATTGTTGTTTAATATATAACCTTCTTATTATTACTAACGTAAAGCCATTTTTGGGGGTGTTCACTTTGTAACCCTGCAGATTATAGATGGCCGCTTACCCCCGAACATTTATATTCCGGCCACCGGTAACATCTGCAAGATTCGTGAATGCTACCCGGTCAAGGGTGCAGAATGCCCACCTTGCACCGGATATATCATCCGCCTTAACGCTGTTGCTTGCAAAGTGTGCCATAAAAAGTCAAGATAAACCATAAAGTTTTTTTTCATAATGGTCGGCTTAAAGTAGTTTAAGATTTGGTGCAAAATTATAGAACCATTGTTAATTATTGGTGAGGAATTTGTACTAAAAATGTTCGAGAATATCCAAAAATAGAGAAAAGCGGCATTATTTCAGGAATTATTTCATGGCTTTAACTGTAGAATTGGATTTTTTTGTAACTTTGAAATAAAATCTCTCCTGATGAGCAAACACCTATTATTTCTCATAATTCTGTTTTCGCTGCTTTCTGCAAAGACCATGAAAGCAGGCAATTACTATTGCACCAAAACCGTCAGCACCTCCGAAGGTTTGTCACAGCCCAACATCACATGTATTCATACAGATAGAAAAGGAACCGTATGGATAGGCACTCGCTATGGGCTAAATGCCTACAGAGCCAACAGCGTCCACTCCTATATAGACCGAGGACAAGAGAAGCGGCCTATCTATGGGAATTTCATCAATTGCATCTTCGAGGATTCCAAGAACATCCTCTGGGTGGGCTCAACGACATCACTATCGCAACTCGACCGAAGGAGCGACACCTTCACGGAGAATCTATCCAAGCCAACCTACTCCATCACAGAGGTGGGAAATTCCGTATATTTTGGCAGCAAGGGAAAGATCTACCGCTATGACAGGGCTACTCGGAAATTCTCCAGAATAGAAATCAATGTGGGAACTGCCCGCAACGATATGGTGGTGTATATGTGTCCACTTGGAAAAACATCCATCCTCGTGGTAATGAAGCACGGAAAAATCTTCTGCCTTGATACCTCTCAGACTAAGATTCGCAAGACAGACTTTGGAACCCGCACTGATTGTATATTCCTTGCAGGCTGTAAGACTCGGAGCGGACGGATATTTCTCTCCGTATACCGCGAGGGACTCATAGAAGTTTCTCCCCAAGGAAAAATGATACATACCTACACGCAAGCAAACTCCGGACTGACCCACAATATCATACTCTCCCTCAACGAGGTCAACGGGGAGTTGTGGATGGCAACCGACGGGGGAGGTATATGCGTGCTTGACTTCGACAAAAACAGCATATCTTCATTGAATGACATTAAAGAATATAAGCATATTGAACTGCCCAGCAAGTCATTCACTGCTGTATCGCAGGACAATAACAAGACGATATGGTTAGGCACAGTCCGCCATGGGGCGGTCGCACTGAAGAATACTC
>CAUTTP010000005.1:0-82265 GCA_963541305.1 uncultured Prevotella sp. | reverse complement strand
AAGGCTACATGTGAAGTGCGGCTAGTGAGTACAATTGGTGAACGACCTTCCTTTAACACCGTAAGAACATCTTTGATAATGAAAAGATTGCGATATTCGTCTTCTGCGATTTGCTGTGTAACCTTGGCATACGAAAGGTTTTCACCACTGATTGTTCTGAAAGGAGTAAAGCGAGGAATTAACAGCTTTTGGAAAGTTTGGCTCTCCATCTGCGATTTGGCATCTGCGCAGTATCGGATTGGACCACATTGCATGAAGACGATGGGCTGATGTCCATCCTTACGAATGGGTGTTGCTGTCAGTCCATAGACATATTGGGCATTGACGGCTTTCAGTATGTGCTCGAAGTTTACTGCGGAGACATGGTGACATTCATCGGCAATGACCATGCCATAGTCTTTGACGAAAGGCTTTATCTCATTATCCGAAATACACGACTGCATCAATGCAATATCAATGATGCCATGCAGTTTGTTTCCCGTTGAAGAAAGTGTGCCTATGGGCGAAAGATTCTTCTTTCTACGCTTAGATTTCTCGACTGCTGGGACATCATCAATAACCAAGAACTGTTCCAATCTCTGTACCCATTGGTCGAGCAAAGCTTTTGTATGTACAAGAATCAGCGTATTGACACCATGCTTGGCAATCAGACCGATAGCGGCAACCGTTTTACCAAAGGCTGTGGTTGCCGAAAGCACACCTGTATTGTTGGAGGTCAAAGCTTCGACAGCCTCTTGTTGGTCTTTACGCAATACTCCATTGAAATGTATAGAGATGCTCCTGCCATGATTTGTTTCGTCATCAAAGCGAAATGCTACACTTTTCTCTTTGAGTAGTGCGACAACAGCATCTTCGCATCCACGAGGTAATGCCAGATATTCTTCCGTCAGTTTTGCGCATGAGATGATTCGAGGCGTGGAATATGTTGACAGGCGCAATGCCTGTTTACTATAGAACTCTGGATTTCGGAACGAAGCAATGCGTCTTAGATGGTTGAGTACCTTTGATGAAAGCTGATTCAGCGGGATGTAAAGCATGTTCGACCTTGTGATAACTATTTCTGAAGCAAAGTCAGTTCGTTCTATTTTGATTGCAACAGGCACTTCCCAAGGTTTGCTCTCACTGGTCTTTGACAAATCTCCGAGTGGAATCGTGTTCGCATTCTGCTTCAGAAGTTCTTCAAGTGCTTGTTCTGAAAACTTTTCCACATTCAGTAGGTACTCCCACTGGTCTGGATATGGTTCAAAGAAATCATTTACGAATATACTGTTGCCATTCTTTCGGGCATTACCTTGCAGTGGAAGTGCTACCAAGTTTCCCAATCCACCTTCGGGTAGTGTGTCTTGATTAGGAAAGAATCTGTCGTAGGACTTGAATCCTATCTTTCCATCTCTGTTCATGGCTTCCGTCAGGATGGCATTGCCCAATCTTCTGGCTTTGACAGCAAGCACAGGACTTTCAAAGAATATCCATACATGGGCACCATTACCAGAACGGGAACGCTCTATGGAGTAAGGCACATTCCAACTTTTGCACACATCGACAAAAGCTAATACGTCATCCTGATAGCCGTGCTTACAGTTCTTATCGTCGAAATCAATACAAAGAAGATGGCATGTGTTGTCTTTGTTGAGAACATAAAGACCGATAACATCTCTGCCTTCAGCATCTTTTCCCTCCAGATGCCTATAGTAGTCGTTATATGTTAATGGTGAAAATTGACGGTTGGGACAATCTGCGCATTTATACTTGCACTTATCACATAGCGGAGTCCATTCATTTGGGCATACTGGCTGATAGCCGGCTTTCCCACTTGTCTTGCTGTACCATCTTCTGGCAAACACATCATCACGTCCCTTGAACAAACTACAGAACAAGTCAACCTTCTCCTGAAGAGACAGATTTTGCATGGCTTTAGAGTTTTGAGACACAGGTGTAACAGGTTCGCCAAGCCTTTTCCGAAGCTCGGCGTTCTCCGTTTCCAACTCCTTGATGCGTTCAAGTAGCCGTGCACGTTCCGCTACGAATTCCTGATACCGTTGGGAAGACATACTTTTTCATTGTTGTTAGTCTTTCAAGCAACCAATAGGAACAATAATTACACCGTCTGTTCTCATGTACGCATATTGTCCGACAGCAGTTAAAACCATTTTAAATGACGGTTCCTTCATCTTTGTGGTGTCTATCTTTTCTGCCAACGTGTTCAAGTTCGCTGCACCCTCCTCAATAAGCGTATCGCCGCCCAATTTTATCTCAATGAGACCATAGTTACCATTTTTCAGATGTACAACAGTGTCACATTCAAGGGCACTCTTGTCTCTATAATGGAATACGTCTCCATCATTGGCTTCTGCATACACACGAAGATCTCGCACACAGAGGGTTTCAAAAAACAATCCCAAAGTGTTCAAATCGTTTAGCAAGTCATTCGGTCCTATACCTAAAGCTGCAATAGCCAAAGATGGGTCGACAAAATAGCGTGTGTCGCTCGTTCGTATGGATGTTTTTGAACGCAGATTCGGATTCCAGGCTGGCATATCCTCTATCACGAAAATCTTTTTCAAAGCCTTGATATATGACGAGACCGTTTCGTCGCTCATGTTTTCTGGCTCATTCGTTTTCATATCCTCTATGATAGTGGGTATGCTGGCCATCGCTCCTTGCAATCGTGCATATGAACGCATAAGCCTCTTGGCGCGAAACTCATCTCTCTCAATTCCGTCAACTCTTGAAATGTCTGAGCGTGTTATGGCTTCAAAATACTCTGTGACTTGACGAAGTGATGCCTTCTGATTTTTCTTGGTCAGAGATTTAGGCCATCCACCTCGACAAATAATATAAGCAATGTCTTCCATCTTCAGCGTACTTACACCATCAACCTTATCTGGTTCAGCAAAAAGATTTCTGATACTTACATCCCCAGAAGATTCTCCCGATTCCCACAGTGTCATGGGACGCATCGTAAGCCATGCGAAACGCCCAGCACCAGTATGGCGAATTTTTGATTTATCTGCAGGAACGGCAGAGCCTGTAAGCATGAATAAACCATCATCCTTTCTGTGGTCTGCTTCAAAACGTACCGCATCCCATATTTGAGGGGCTACCTGCCATTCATCAATAAGCCTCGGTGTCTCACCTTGGAGCAGTCGTTTGATGTTGGTTTCTGCCAACTGGAGGTTTTGCTGTATATTCTCAGGGTCATCCATATACAGGATGCTCTTAGCTTGCTGTTCGGCAGTAGTTGTTTTGCCGCAAGCTTTAGGTCATTCTATAAGAACCGCCCCCATTGCTTCTAATTTCTCTTCTAAAAGAGTGTCTGCAATTCTCTTCCGATAATTGAAAGTATTTTCCTTCATAATAATAACCTTGTACGATTTTGGGCACCAAGGTAGTGAGTTTTCTTAAAACGAAAGAATATTTTACGCACGATTTGGTTATTTGGCGTACTTTTATTTGGTTATATGGCTTAATACCGTTTTGTTATTTGGCTTTATTCCGCTTGGTTATCTGGCAAAGTGTTGCTCGGTTATTTGGAATAAATTCGTTCGGTCATAGGTTCAAGCCCTATCTGGTCCACAAATAGGTTTCAAAAGGATGTCAAGCAATACGTCATTTTAGCCTTTAAAACAAGGATGATCGCTGTAAAATCAAGGTTTTGCAGCGATTTTTTTGTTTTTTATCCACATTCGTTTGGCTGCCAAACCATGTCTCACAACATAGAGTGCAGAAAGTACAGCAAAAGTAAAACGATAGACTAAAGAAGAAAATTATTATTGCCCGCTAAAAAACAGATAGCCAGCTCGGAAATTCTTTATACATCATGTCTATAAGTGCCTTTGCCGTAAAGGGGCTTGCCTAAGCGGCATATATGCCAAACGGTATATCGATCTCATTCCGATGCCGACGTACACCGAACGGCGTGCACACGTACACCGAACGTCATACGCATGTACGTCGAACAGCGTACACACGTACGCCGAACGCTGTACGTGGCCATCAGGGCAGGAAGCGGCGACGAAACGTGCAATGAGGAAGGATGCCAAGCACTTGGAGAATTACATGCCCGGGCGTGACGGCACGACTTCACATTCAAGACCGTTATCCGTCAAGATTACGATGCGACGACCTGACCGCCGCATGAGCGCTACTTTGTCAGACTTGGCGTCAGACGTAGGGTATAGGTGTAAGAACCGGATGTGGGGCATACATACTCCGGAAGGCAGATATCGCCACCGCACGAGTTGTTACCCAGTCCGCGCTGCATGTAGTCGAAGTGTGCGTATATCTGTGGCTGGCGCACCATATCTGTCCAATGCAGCTTTGTGCTCCACATGCGGTCACCATTGTAGCACCACTGTGTCTCGTCATAGTGGGAAAGCGAGAAAGATACTTGACCGCCAGAAACAATCTTCAGAGCCACGCCGTCAGTGCTGTTGGTGAGCGTGAGGTCACGCATGTCCTGACGGTCGCCATAGGTCTGCGGATGGGTCAATTCCTCCACCATATCGTCGACAGTAGTGACATAACGCCCCAAGAATGATCCCGTCTTACGGTCAGTGTAATTGCTCCACGGGCCGCGGGCATAGTATTCCACATTCTCAAATCCTTTTGCAAACTGTACGCCGAGACCAATCCTGCGGTTGCCGCCAGTGGGCGTGAAAGTCACTTTCATGTCCACAGTGGCATCGCCGTAGAAAGTATAGGCAATGGTATAGTTGCAGTTGGAGGAACGGCCTTCTACGGCCATCGTGGCCGTACTGCCGTTTTTGGTCGGTGGTGAGGTGACAATGACAGTGGAGCTGTTGGCATACGGCAAGCCGGTAACTTGTCCGTTGCGGTCGTTCTCTATGTCACGGTAGTTGTTAAAATCGAAGCCCTGCTGCATAATCTGTTTGCCAGCATAAGTCCACGAGTTAATTTTTCCTCCTGCAAAGACTATGCTGAAGGTCTGACCATCAGCCGTCATACCTGTTACCGTCTGACCGGAGACACTGACTGTACCCCGGCTGCTGTATGCCTTGAGTTCCGGCCTTTCGGTAATCTTGAACTGTTCGTATGCCACAGCATATCCAGCCATGCCCCACGACTGGGCGGTTTTGAGTGTCAGCGAGAGTATGATGAGATACTCAGCGCCGTCGGTTGTTTCTGTGGTATATGGTACCTGTACCGTGCCTGTGCCCTCTGGAGCCACACCGGGCATAGGCACCGCCCCGCGTTCCACTACACTGCCGTCGCGCAGCACTTCATAAGCGAGATTGTAGTCGGAGAGGTTAACGAAGCTGTTCTTATTGCGTATCGTGGCTGTTTTGTTCTCAAATTTCTCAAATACGGCATTCTGGTACACTTTGCGCACTTCAGTAAGTTTGCCCGTCCATGCACGGTCGGGGGTTATAATGCCGTTGTCCATAAAGTTACCTTGAAAGCCGATATCGGCATTTACAGTATTATAATCATAGCCCGCTGTCCAGTAATGGAAACCCCTTGAATCTGTTTTCTCACCTTGCTTCAGCCGCACGGGATCGTAGATAGCCTGATCCACCCAATCCCATATACACGCGCCGATGATGCCCGTAGAGTTCTCTATAACATCCCAATATTCCTTGAAGTTGCCAAGCGCCTGCCCCATGGCGTGGGCATACTCGCAGATGAAGTACGGTTTGCCGGCATAGCCTCCCTTACGGGCTGTCACATCACTGACCGTGGGATACATGCTAGAAGAAATATCGGCGATGGCATTGTTTCCTTCATAGTGTATCATGCGGTCATCAAGTTTTCTCACCTCCGCTATGGCAGCTATGAGATTCGATGCGCCGCCACTCTCATTGCCCATTGACCAGAAGATAATACTCGGGTGATTACGGTCGCGCAGCACCATGCGCACTTCGCGATCGGTAATGGCAGCACTCCACGAGGCATTGGATGCCAGACTCTGGTTGTAATGGCACTCCATATCGGCCTCGTCCATGCAATATAGTCCGTAGTAGTCGAACATGGCATACATCTTCGGTTGACGCGGATAGTGGCTGGTGCGCACGGTGTTGACATTAGCCTGCTTCATCAGCGTCACATCCTTGATCATCGTAGCTACATCAATGGCACGACCGTACTCAGAATGTGTGTCCTGTGTATTGACACCCTTGAAAAATACGTGCTTACCGTTGATGTAGACGAGGTTACCGCTCTTGGTAATCTTACGGAACCCGTATTTGGTGGAGAATACCATCTCCTCGCTGCCGTCTTCGATTTGGCTGACCGTGACGGTGTATAGATTTGGTGTCTCGGCTGTCCATGATTTGAGTTGGCTGAGTCCGGATAGCATCACGCTGAGTTTCTGCGTGTCCGTACCGCTGTAATCTGTCGTGCCGCTGGCCACGGTAGCACCATCAGGGTCAAGCAACTTTACGGCAAGAGTTTTTGCTGCGGAAATGTTGTCGCGGTTGTCGACGGTTAGCTCCACGGTCATAGAGCCGGAAGTGGCATCAGCGGTGAGGTCGGCGGTGATACGATGGTCGCGAACGAACACCTTCGGCGTGGCCACGAGGTACACATCACGGTGTATACCGGAGAGATGCCACATATCCTGTCCTTCGAGATAAGAGCCATCGCTCCAGCGATAGACACGCACGGATAGTTGGTTATCACCCCGCCGTACAAGATCTGTGATATCAAACTCCGCATCATTATTGGAACCTTGTGAGTAACCGGCATACTGTCCGTTGACCCATACCACGGCGGCGCTGTACACGCCATCGAAATGTATGAACACACGCTTGTCAGTCCACCCGTCGGGTAACCGGAACATTCGACGGTAGAAGCCAGTGGCATTGTCGTCAACGACACCGTTACCGCTGATGCCGGTCATGGCACGCGGCGGTGTATTGTAAAACGGGTATCCGACATTAGTATATACCGGCTTACCGTAGCCTGCCATCTCCCACGACAATGGCACACGGATGGTATCCCACGACTCATCATCATACTTGTCTGCAAAGAAGTCGCTTTCGCCCGGGCCGCTGGAAGTTCCGGGCACATACTTGAACTTCCACACACCATTGAGGTCGATGGTCTGTGCCCTCTCCGGTGTGAGCCATGGACGGTCATAGTGGGCGTCGGCCTTCATATCGGCTTCCGTGGCATAAGGGATGAATGTGGCATGGCCTGCCTCCTTTTTGTGTTGAAAGTGTGTCTGATCGCTGATGAAGTCTACGGAAAAGTCGGTGGGCTCCGGCTTAGGTTCTTGAGTAGTGTAGGGCACAATACTAACATCCTTGTAGGTAGCCCACGAACGCGTATTGCCCTCAGTGCTTCCTATCTCAATGTGAGTCATGGAGCTGATGGGCTGGCAGGTGGTTACATCAGCATAGCTCTCGCCATTGACAAAGAGACCATCCTTGTTAAACTCCACTGTGAGATCGGTGGAAGGCAGAATGATGTCAGTGCGCACGACATTGCCCTGACCAGCTATGAGCACGTCAATCTGCAGAGACTGCGAAGAGTGAGTATAGTAAAGGTGCACATGTGTACCGTTCCACTGCGATATGCTGTTGCCGAAAGACAATATGTCCTCCAACTGCCTGTCCGTACGACACGTACTCAAATCGATGACGGCTCGGAGGGCCTGCTGAGAAAAGTCTATATCGGTAGTGATGGAGAATGGCTGGCCGTCGGGAACATAATTCTTCCACAGACTCTTGATGTTGTCTGCACCAAAAACGACGTTTGGAATAAAAAGCCCCAACAATACGATAAGGAGCAAAAAGGGTTTACGGGTGTTGGCTATCATTATGGGAAGCAAATGTTTTTATTTTCTTAGATAACACTATTCGGCACTTAAAGAGGTATCAATATTTAGCAGTCTTTTTACCATCGACAATATATATCCCCGAGGGGAGATTGGCAAGAGCCCCCACGTTATCGGCGCATTTGATACCGGAAACGGTATACACACCTTCTTGAGAATGAAAAGCAGGCATTGTCGGCTGTGTCGTCACGCCGCCCATATCCGTCGTTACCTCTGTGACAAGTTTCCACTGCGCCGGCTCATAGTCGCCGGGCTTAACGGGCGAGAGCATTAAAGTGAGAGAGTCTGTGACGTTGTCTTTGGAAAAAGCGAGAAAGTGGAAGCTGGCTGATTCCCTCTGACGGTTTGCCAGCAGATAGACGCCCTCCTTTCCCTCAACAGGCTCAAGCATCCAGTCTTGATACTGTCCGCTACCGTCGGTAGAAATCGGCATATGAATAGAGCCACCGACAGTGCCGGAGGTTGAGGAGACCGTATAAAGACCATCGGAGGAGGCCTCGAAAGTAAAAGGAGAGGAAACTGTGGACAGCACCAAGCTACCTTCTGTGACAGAGAGGTACATACCGTTGGCTACATTGCATATATAATATGTCTTGCCTATTGCAGAAGACGAAGCAGCAGTCTCGGCATGGGCTGCCACAAGACAGCACGCCAGCATAAATGTCAATATCACAGGGTTCTTCATAGATTGTCAGTAGAATTCGGTGCCACACCAATCACAAGGTGTCACACCAATCGCAAGAAGATAATATACTGTAAAATATCCGATAATGCTTATTCCGTACATCCCGCGACAGCATGTGGAGAAAAAGCAACTAAAAGATTGTCTCTGAGCGAGGTGGTACCTTTCTCAGAGACAATCTTGCATGTATGGCGTAAAGCGATTACTTCGTCATGAACTTCTGGGTCTGCGTACCGTTAGCGCCAATGGTCTTGATAATGTACAGACCTCTGGGCATAGACAGCGTAGACACGTTGCCGGGATTGGCAATACTCTTAACGAGACGGCCGGTGGTGTCGTAAATCTCCACCTTAGTCACACCATCGAACACAAGGTTACCATCAATCATCTCCACAGACTGACGATCGCTGTTCACCGTATTGATACCGGTAGGGAAGTTGCCGGCAGTGGTGTCCCACCATAGGCGTGTAGCCATCTTGTCGGCTCCGCCGAGATTGGGGATACCTGTTGTATTGAGGTCAGCAGTTGTCGACGGGTCTGTCGAATTCCATGGGATGCGACGTATCTGCTCACCCTCATTCAGGCTACCGTCACCGTCGGCAGTATTGAGTACGGGGAACACCTTAGGATAACCCGTGCGGCGCATGTCTACCCACGGCTCTGTGGGATTGGGGTATGCAGCGAGATACTTCTGCGTGATAATCATTTCGAGCTTGGTCTCTGTGGAGAGGTTGTCGTCCCATGCCACACCTATTTTCGTTACGCTCGGCATGTCGGGAGTGTTGCCCGTGGGGTCGACGTATGTATAATCCTTAGCTGATGACTGGCTCATGTAGTCGTCGACATAATCTTGATATTTGTCACTTGTCACATACATTGGATCTGCGAGGGCTGCATTCTTCATACCCATCTCATAGAATTCCTGAGCCGTGCCACGGACATTCCATCCGCGCAGGGCAGCCTCGGCGAGATTGAAATACTGCTCAGACAGCTTCATAAAGAACATCGGCGGATTATTCTCACCGAAATACTGGGCGTTCACCTTACTCATTGCCACATACGAGTTGCTGCTCACAGCCTGACCTATGCCGCTCCTTGTACCATTACGCATACCGATGAGACGATCATCTGCCTCTGTAGCCTCGGGTGCCGACCCCTGATCGCCTACCTTGAGGATGGGGTCGCTATTCTTGTCGAACACATATTTTGCAAACGGGTGGTCGAGGCTCTCAAGAATGCTGACGAAAGATGCACCGAGGACATTGTCGTGCCATGATGTCTGTATCTCAACTATAGGGTGTGTGGCACCGTTGAGACCCACCAACACCTGCTCCGTTGGCTTGTTGCCGTCCATCAGACCACCATTAGCGGGATCTGCAGCCTCCTCTGCCCATTTCTGTGCATTGGTAGGGTCAACCTTAGCAATATGTATGGCATAGCGCAACTTCAGAGCATTGGCAAAGTGTATCCACTGATTGAGGTTATTGCGGTAATTACCGTTAGGAATGAGGTCACAATAACTCTTGATGACATTCTGGATCACTGTCTTGTATGCAGTTGTACGGTTATCCTTATAATATTGCAGACAGGCAATAATCTTGTTGATATTGTCGACGGCAGTATAATAGATGTCGCTCTGCTTGTCATAGGTAAAAGGATTCGAACTCTTGTTCATTTTGAAATCCCTGTATGGCAGCGGACCGAACATATCGGAGTTTTCCACGGCTCCATAGTCGTAGAAGAGAAGACAAATGGCCTTAAACTCGGGAAGATTATTGAGACGAGTGTCCACCATCAATGGCACAACGGCCATACGGAAATCACCGAAGAGACCGCCACCGCCGCCCATAGCTGTGTTGACGGAATAGGTCGAGGGTATATTAAGACCCGCGGTGTAGGGATAGTCACTGTGAGTGACGCAGGAATACTGCGCATAGTTCTCAAGGCTCAATGAGTATTTGGCCTGATAGGAGTGGGTGGTAATCTGTTTGGCATCCTTAGATCCGCGGAGATACCAAAAACCGGCTCTGGCCGTGCCAAGCAGTTGGCTGAGGCTGTTCATGGCCTGCTGCGCATCAGCATCGGCTATCGTACGCTGATAGTTGAGCTGGTCGGCCTGCGTATCGTTGAGCAGATTCTGGGCAGAAAGCCCCACAGAGAACAGGGTAGCACCAGCCACTAATAAAGTTCGGGATGATGTAAAAATGTTCATAGCAGTTTTTTAAATTGAGGTTATTAGAATGTTGTTAATTTTAATAATTGGCACAAAGTTATAAAAATCTTTTTATAATTCAAGGGTTGTTTGCTTAAAAAAAATAAAAAGTTCCCATTTTTCTATGTGTATTTGCCTGATAAGTGAGGGTGTGTCAGAATAGAATAACAGAATAAAAGAATAATCGCTTCGCTCAGAACTGAAAGTCACTGTTCTCGGCTATATGCCGAGAGGGAAAGTAATAAAAGCCGAATGCCGGATAAACATCTGTTTATATATACATAAAAGTAATGGCTTCTATTCTTTTGTTCTCTTATTCTTTTATTCTTTTGTCTCGTCTAAGCATATTTACCATAAAACCTGTAATTATTTTGACAAAGACCCTCTGGAGATTTACGTGTAGCAAAATTGAAAAACTTTTGTCCGAAATACGCGAAAATCAGAGGGGTTTACGTAAACCTCGGAGCATCAGAGAGTTAGACGCGAAAAGCAAAAATATGCCATAGATATTCACCTTTTCATCTTGCGATAGCATAGCTTTCGCATCGCGAAAGCATAGTTATCGCACAGCGAAAACATTGAGATCGCACTGCGATTAGGCCGTTATCGCGATGCGAAAAGGGTGCTATCGCAACCCTGCCTCAAAATTTTCGACCTCCCATGACCGGAATCTTGCCAAACCACCCCGATTTTTCACTCTAGAATGAACAAAAATCTGAACGAAAAAACTATAATGAATTCTTGACAGTTTTTTTGGGGGGGGGAGAGGAGAGAGGAGGGGGAGAGAGAATACTTTTGCGGGCGTTTAGACTGTACATCTGACGGACATTTGTCTTTAACTCCTTAGCGAGCGGGGCGAGCGATAACTCCTTTTAACTCCCTCAACTCCTTAACTCCTTTAACTCCATCCTATAACTCCTCCCCCTAAACAAAGAACACAAAATAATAAAAGACATACACGTTTAGTTTCGAACATGTATGTCTTTTATTATTTTGTGCTTTTATCTATTTATCAAATTTACTTGATGACAATCTTCTGACTGCGGAAGATACTGCCAGACTGCATCTTCACCAAGTACACGCCTTGCGACAGGGTAGCAGCGTCGATAGTCTTCGGCTTGACAAGATAGCTCTGCATATTGCCGGTGAGGGTGTAGATCCACGCCTTGTCGACATTCTGGAAGTTGACCTTGCCATCCTCTACAGTGACACTCGACACCTGACCTGTTGTAGCAGTGATACTTGACGGCGTGCCGTTGATATCCTCAGGCTCGTCGGCTTCGCCCTTATCATGACTGTCGGCAGCCTCACGACCCGGGTTAGTACCCTTGATGGTCACTCCAAAGTCGATGGAGAAGCCTTTAGCGGTGTAGCCTGTGGGCAGGAATGTGCCTGCAAACCATGCGTCGGTAAATACTATGCGCAGACGGCTGGGTCCGGGCTTTGCATCCTCAGGCACTTTGAAAGTGGTGGTGATGCCTTCTGTCTCAAATGACGGTGTGCCCTTGCGCAGTGTACCCACAGTGAAGAGGCGCTCGCCATTATCCGGGTCGATGGTAATGTCGTTGGGCTCAAACTGCTTGTTGCCGTTGAGGTCGAGCCATCCACCACCGAAGCAGTAGCGCAGACCGTCGGGAGAAGAGAGTGAAGTGCCGTCAGGAGCCTTAAGGCCGGATGTGTCGTAACACTTGATGAAGAGCTGAACCGTCTGTCCCTGATTGACGGTGAGCATACGGTCTGTAGCGTCGACATACTGTGTGCCGTCGGCCGGAGCCTCTGTGGCAGAGTAGTCGAGGTTTTGCTCGGCACCTGTGGTTGTGACTTTCGTCACGAAGCGTATCTTACGTGCAATGTTGACACCTTCGGCATTGGGATTGATCTCGCTCACGCCGTAGGAGAGATCTTTCTTGGCGGGCAGCTTGTCTTGATCGGCACGAGTGATCTCCACCCATACGGGTGCAGAATAGGTCTTGAGGTCTGTAGAAACACTACGCACACCGATGAACGGGCGGTCGGATTCGTTCTCAAACTCGATGTTGGGTACGAGCGTGCCCCACGTAGTGGTGCGACCTACCTCTGACACCTTGCCATCCTCACCGTTCTTATAGAGAATCTCGAAGTGGTCGATGTTTCCCTCCGTGTTGTAGGCGAGGTTCCAATCGGCACGCTTGGCAGCTGTTGTGGTGGTATTCCACCAGAGCTTGGCCGTGAGCGATGTCTTGGTCTCTTGCTTCACCTCAACATTGAGATCGGTGACGTTGGCCGGTGTAGCCTTCACGTCATCGTTGATCTCCAGCTTACCCACGAGGAGCTTGTAGTTGTCATCGCTGCCTTTCACACGGAGACCGATAGCCTTGATGACGTCACCCTGTGCGAGACCGCTGATGGCAATATTCTTCTCCTGCCATGTGTCGCCCTCGACATTACCATAAGCCGTCTCCACCCATGAGCCGTCACCTTTCTTCAGGATGACATAGAGGTTGGAGGGGTTAGTACCGGTCTTACCGTTCTTCACAGCCACCTTAGCAAAGGGGTTGGCAGCGCTCACGTTAAGGTCAGTTTTGTAGAGCACGAGGTCGGTGCCCGCAGCTGTGGCCTTGCCCGTGAGCTGCAGTGCTGTACCGCCCGTATACTGGTCTTCGACCGTGAATTCAGGCTGTATGTTGGTGCTTACCGCCGTTGTACCGGGCTGTACGACAAGCCAGCGATAGGTGGGCACGACATCCTGTGCACCCATGTTGTACCATGAGCCTGTGGTGCGCTTGCCCTTGTAGCTATAGCGGTCGCCGTTGCCGAGATTGAACCCTGTGGCAAAAGGCAGATTGCCTGTTATCGTGGTACGCTCGGGTATCCATGTGGCCAGTCCGGCAAAGTTAGCCAGCGGGTTGTCTCCTTCCCACTCATTACCGGTATTACTTACTGTCGGTCGTGAGAGCGGATTGCGGTTTCCTCCGGAGAAAGCACGCTCAAGAAGTTTCTGGTAGTTGTTCATCTTGGCATAGGCATCGGCTCCGCTGTTGTAGCTCCAGAAGCGGCTCTCGTTGTGCTCACCCCAGAGGCAGATACCCACTTTCTTAGCGTCATTATCGGTATCGAGAGAGTTCCATCTACGATTCATAGACACTATCCACACTCCGGCATAGAGACCGTCTGTGGTGCCCATGGCGGCCTGTGCAGCCTTTGATGAGCGGCTAAGATTATATGCGAAGTCACCACCGGAGTAGTTGAGCATCAAGTCGTGAGTACGACCCTCGCTGTTGCCGAAGAGAGCATTGGTCTGCGAGTTATATAGTGGGTTAGCTTCTTGGAGCTGCGAAACTGAAGTATAGATGCCGCAGTGGAAATTGTCGAAGCCCTTTTGTGCTGCAATCTTGTAAAGCTGCTTGTGGAAAGCTACTATGTCGTCGTTGTCATATCCCTGATCCTCCCAGTTGTAATTGATGCCGTCGAAACCGAAGTACATCAGCAGGTTGATTATGGGTTCGGCATATACGAAGTTGCCGTCGGTATCTTTTTCAGTGATAAACTTCATCCAGCCGCTGGCGTAACCGGTACCTCCTCCCGTTGTGTCAAAGAACTTGATGCCCGACATGATGTCTGTTCCGTTCTTGTGGGCTGCATCGGTCCATGCTGCAGGGGCCGTGAAGAGTCCGCGGTTCCATGAGCCGAAGAGATTGGTATAGTTCCACATTGAGAAGTTGTCGCTGGTAAAGGTGCTGTTAGGCATTCCGGTGGAGAAATCCTTACCCACGTCCATGGGGATATTCATCCAGAGGTTGCGATTTTCGTAGGTGTCGTTCAGCAGCCTGTCGGAGCGCGACAGTATGCCCGGGTTAGCCACGTGAGAGCGCACAAAAGCGATGTCGCTCTTCTGTATACCTGCCTGCTCAAACTCAGCGTCGGTCGGGTATGTGTGCCCATTGTCGAGAGCTGTCTTGAAAATCTTGACAAGGTTTTCGTCCGACCATCCGGTACCGTCATACACTTGGTCAGTGGCTGTCGGCGACAATTCCGGTTCTTGGCCGGGCGTCGGCGGTGTCGGTGGTGTAGTGGTAACGCTCTGAATGGCAATTTTCTCATAGGTAGCATGAGAGCGCGTGTTTCCTTCCTGTGAGCCGACCTCAATAGAGGTCATTTTCCAAAGTGCTGCGCAAGCTGTAGCCACATTAACGGTATTGCCGTAATAGCTGTTACAAGCTGTGCCGTTGATGGTGATACCTTTCTCCTTGCTGATCTCAATCTCAACAGTACCGGAGATGTTGCTGACATCTGTGCGGATGACAGTGCTGCTTGAGCCCGCAAGGTAGTTGATCTGCATGGTCGACGAAGACTTGGTATAGTAAAGGTGCCAGTGCTCACCGCTCCAAGCGCTGATGTCGGAGCCCACGGAGAGGATGCCTTCGTTGCTCTGCGTGCATGAAGAGAGGTCGGCCTTGACATAGACTTTCTGCGTGTTCCAGTCTATGGTAGCTTGATCCACCCACTTCACACCATTGGGCGAGTAGTTGCTCCTGAGCACGGTCTCCGTGCCCTGAGCGTAGGTTCCCATGGCGAAAACAAGCGATGCCACCACCATGAAAGCCTTAGATAATCGTGTAAAATTCATACGATAAAATTTAGTTTTAAATAAAGGTATATTGCAAAAGTGAAAACAAAAGGTTCTTATTTTATGTATCATACGATTCTGAAATTCCGATGCATATCCTTTATATCCTATCTAAAGACAAGCAAGAAGACGGAAAACATTCCCCTGCCCGTCTTTGGCGAATATTGAGAATATGCACCGAAAATTCCAACTTATTATCGAGTAATCATTTCCGGAGATTACTGTTGCGGTGCCCGCTGCGGTGCGGCAGCCCGAGTGCTGTCAGACGCATTCTCGGAGGGTGCAGGCTTTAGCTGCCCCAACTCAAACTCATCACCCGGCTCATCATACTGAAGGCAGGACTGCATCGACAGTGTGGCTATGGCCATGACCGCAAAAAGAATGATTTTTTTCATTTTTGTCTGTTTTTGATTAGAAGTTCATGTTGAGCGAGAAGCCGAAAGAGCGTGCCGACGGCATGTTGAACATCTCGAAAGCTCCGAGACCATTACCTGTTGCCAGCGAGACATCGGGGTCGACAGGTGCGTCCTTATAGATGAAGAACAAGTTACGGGCTATGAACGAGAGCGCAAGGTTGCGGTTGGCACCGAAAAGATTGCGGAAAGTGTAGCCAAGCGTAAGCTCGCGCAGGCGGAAGTTGGTACCATTATAAATATAACGTTGCAGATCTTGGGGATTATTGCCACCGACAGACTGATAGTATTCCTCGAGAGGCACGATGCGCCCCGAACCGTCGTCGAGTTCTATGCCGAGCTGTTTGCCGTCACCGTAGTTTGTGGCATAGATATTATGCTGCTCGGCGTACATGCGCGCATCGGCAGTGCGCTGTGACACACCATAGGCGTCAAGCATAGCCTCGGTAAACGACAAAACTTTACCGCCAATACGTCCGTTGATGAGGAAAGTAAGCGTGAAGTCTTTCCATGTGAACTGGTTGCTCCATCCGAGCGTCCATGGTGCATTCATGTTGCCCACATATTTCTTCAGTTTCTTGTCGGAATCTGCCACGGTCTGTACACCGCCTTTCGAGTCAAGCTGATACCACCCCGCTTTCACAGGATTACCTTTGTCATCGACACCGTCCTGCTCGTAACGGCGGATGTCGGAGATATACATATCGCCCACCGAGCCGCCCTCTTTATAGAGCACTTGCACCAGCCCCACATTGGTAGCAATAACATTCTCTTTCTCCTTTCCCGTCGTCTCATCAATGGAATAGGCTGTACGGAGAATCTTGTTCTTATTGTAGGCAAAGTTGACCGTCGTTTTCCACGTCATATTCCTCATAATCTTCCAATTGTAACCTATTGAGGTCTCGATACCTTGGTTGCGTATCTTGGCCGAGTTCATTGGGATTCTGCGACCGGAGGCATTGGTACCGACCATGTAGAGGTTCGACGTGGTAGAGTTATAGTACGTAAAGTCGATGCTAAGCCTGTCATTAAGGAACGTAGTCTCGAAACCGGTCTCAAACGATTGCGTCTTCTCGGGTCTGGGGTCTTTGAAGTCTGCCCATATATTGGGAGTATAGGTCTTATCTCTCCAGTTGATGTTCACCGCTCCGAACACTTGATTGGGTATGGAGTTACCCACCTCGGAATAAGAGACACGATACTTGAGATAGTTCCACCATTCGGGCAGCTTGACGAGCGAGCTGATGATGGCATTGGCTCCGAAACCGAAGTAGCCGTACGACACCGGCGTGCCACGGTCTTTGAACTGCTTGAAAGCACGGTACCAGTCACGACGGTAAGAGCCGTCGATATACACCTTTTCTTTCCATCCGATCTGCGCGGTGAACACGGCTCCCTTGTCCCAATTAGACGAGCGGCTCTGTGAGTTCTTACCAGCACCGCCTGCTGAAACGGAGAACCAGTTGATGAGATCGGAGAGGTAGACATTCTGCGGGTCAATATAGGTGGCGTTGCCGGTATCTACGCTCTTATTATAACCTTTGATAGTATGCCCCACAAAGCCGGCCGTCGCCGACACGTCCCATGTATCGCGGAAAGTTTTGTTGTAATTGAGCATATAATCGGTATAAAACTCCGTCGTCCTATTATTACTCCAAAAATAACGTCCGTAGGGCTCTATTCCTGAGGGAACGTACGTCGTGGCGTAGCGCTTGGTCTCACTCTCATACTTGTCGAAGTCGATACCGAGACGTGCTTGGAACGACAAACCATCCCAGATGTCAAGGCTGCCGGTGATGTTGCCGAAGAACCTGTCTTCACGCTGTACGCTCTCATTCTGGTACATCAGCCAATAAGGATTGTTGTGGTTGTTGGAGTATGTGTACCAGTTCATCATTGGTCCAGTGAGTGCAACGTTTTGCGTGGTACGCTTGTAGGTACCATTATTCTGCCGTTCAAAATAACTCTGGTTGATAGCATTCCATCTGCCCTTTTCTATGCGGTAATTATCCCGATAATAAGCCATGTCGATATTACGGGGCATGGTGTACATATCGAAGATGGGATTCATGTTCGTACCGCCACCGGGACGGTTCTTCGTCTTGGTGGAGATATAATTCATTGAGATGTTGACGGTAGCTCTATTGAAGAACTTAAACATCTGCCTGAATGAGAGTGTATTCCTATTGTAGGAGTTGTTACGCATCATGCCATTGGAATGGGCATTACCATAGGAGAAGTACGAACTCATATTCTCCGTACCTCCCGAGAGTGCCAGCGAGTTGTTGGTGGTAACACCGGTACGGAAGAAGTCGTCGATGTCGTCAGCGGCGTAGTTACGCAGGTGCACATCATTATACTGACGGATAGTCTTAGTCTGTCCGTTATCATCGATCACGGTGTACTTGAACGTGTCTCCATCCATAGGCGTACGTTGCGTGAGCTTATCTGATGAGCGATCAGCAAGGCGAGGCCCCCAAGAGTAGTCGGAAACCTGTCCGGCAATGTTATTCTCGCGAACGGTGGCTCCGTAGATATTCTGTATCTTCGGCTTGGTAAGTGGGCTATCGAAAGTAATGTTCGACGATAAATCGATGCGCATCTTGCCCTCGCGGCCTTTCTTGGTAGTAATCATCAGTACACCATTGGCAGCCACCGAACCGTATAGGGCGGCAGCATTGGCACCCTTGAGCACGTTGATGGACTCGATGTCTTCGGGATTGATCATCGACAGCGCATCAGCGCCCTCGGTGTGACCTTCCGACATAAACGAATCACTGGAAATCTGTCCGTGCTGTGAGTTGGTCATAGGCACGCCGTCGACGACGATAAGCGGTGTCGAGGAACCTAAGATCGACTTGTTACCACGAAGGATGATCTTCGACGCGCCGCCGGCACCACCGGCCGACGGTGTGATGGTTATACCGGCAACCTTACCTTCGAGCGAGTTGGCGAGGTTGGCGTCTTGAACACGGTTGAGGTCTGATGCTCTGACCTGTTGCGTGGCGTAGGTCAGCGACTCCTCCTTGCGACGTATGCCCATGGCGGTTACGACTACCTCGCCGATGGTGGTGTTCTCTGGCTCAAGCTTAATGTTGATACTCTGGCCGTTCCATGTCACCGTCTGTGGCGCATAGCCGATGTACGACAGCTGGATCTTTACCCCGCGACTGACGCCACGCAGTTCGAAGCGACCGTCCAAGTCGGTCACCGTGCCGGTACCGCTCTGCCTTTCTATTATCACTGTAACGCCAATGAGTGGCTCACCTTTCTCATCAGTCACGATACCGGTGGCCACATTCTGCTGCGGTTGTTGAGTCACTGGAGCCACCGCCGGTGCAGCTACAAAATCAGCGTAGGCATAGAACATAGGCAACCCGGCAAGCAATAGAGTCATGGCAACCCGGCTTAGCCTTTGGCTTCTGTCAGTTAGATTGTTGTTCATGTAGAGATTTTATTATATAGATAGAATGTTGATAATATCGTTCCTGTTTTTCTTTCCCTTACCGATTTTGGCAGATAATAGAGAAGATGTAACGAAAATCTCAGAATATCTGTTTACTATTTTTAGCAGGTATTCAAAATTAAACGTATATGTTTCTCTTTATTTTGTTTTGTTACTTTGCCGCTATCTTTACGTCAGTTGTAAAGATAGCGGCAATAATTATAAACTTATCTGTTAAAGGTTAAATCAAAGGTGGTTACTGCTTCACAACTTTGACCGTCTTGTAGACCTTTCCGTCCTTAACCACCTGTACAAGGTAGAGGCCGCTGGGTGCAGTGACAGTGACACTGATCACCTTTCCAGCCTGCACGTCGAACGGATTGGCTTGCACAATAGCACCAGCCGTGTTGACAATATTGATGGTGTAGTGTCCGGTCTCGGCAAAGCGGAAGTTAACAGTTTCCACGAACGGGTTGGGATAGACTGCAAAGTCGGCCTCCTGAGACATAGCGTCGATAGATGTGGGGACGCTGACAGTCACAGCATCATCGAGTGTCTGCTCCTCAGATGCCCAGTCGTTGGTCACATTGAGCGTAGCGCTGTAGGTACCGGCAGTGTTGTACTTCACCACGGCAGCCCTGTCATCCTCACTGGAGATTGTTACCATCGGAGTAGAGAATGTCCTTGTGCCCTTTATCGCCATGGTTCCCTCTATACCGGGGTATCCCTGCGTGCTGTTGTCGGCATACTGCGTGACATACGCCGCATTTGTCGTAGTCTCGCCGCCGGAACCATGCACTTGTACCATGCGTGCCTTATACTGCTCACCGCCATGTCCGTTGTTGGCGAATGTAGAGTCGGCAGTGTTATAATCTTCGAAAGTATAGTAAGCCTGAAGCCCCTCGGGTGCCTCGCCGGTCTTATAGCCCTGCATGGCCTGACGCACCTCGTCTTCTGTGAGTGCCTTGTTCCATACCTGCACCTCGTCGACCCATCCATTGAATCCCGCCTTGTAGACACCGCCGCCACCGATGAAGATGTTGGCCGTTACTGTCTTTTGAATGCGGTAATCATCAGAGTCCTCGCGTCGCGAGTTACGACTTCCGGCTGTTGCGTTGGCCACACGCTTGCCATTGAAGAAGATGGCCTGCTGATTGCCGTCTTGCGTCACGGCGATGTGGTTCCATACGCCCGGGTTGAGGCTATAGCCGGTAGACATCATCTTGTCCCACGGGGTGTCGTGGTGGAGCCATCCGAAAGTATTGAACGATACTTCGTTCTCGGCGTGCTTTGGACCGTTGTCGTCGCCACTGTACCAGCCAGAGCCGGTATCGGAGGCACACGCCGGACGGATCTGTACCCAGAGGTCGCCCCAGTTGTTGTGCGGCCAGCTGTCGGCAATAGTATTCTTACTAATGAGATTAGTGCCCTGCTTGTCATGGGCATACTTATCGGCTTTCACCCAGAGGGCGTAAGTATAGGTCTTGCCTGTCTGCACCTCACCGGGTATCATGAGCATGTCGGGGTCGGCGATGGTGAGTGCACGCGACACATTGCCCTCGCCTTTATCAATAGTATAGCTGTAGGTGACGTCCTCGCCCGTCTTGGCCTCGGCCTTATCAACGGTGAAGTCGCTTATCTCAGGCACCTTGCCTGTAGCCTCCGGCGAGATTATAACTTTACCACGGGTGGTGATATCAGAGCCGCTTGATGGAGTAAGGATAAGATCGTAGGTGCCTATATCAGTGAGCTTGGTGGTTATCTCACGTGTATTGTCTGCTGTGTAGACCACCTCACCGGTCTGCGCATTGAGAATCTGCCACTTCTGTGCCGGCTCAGCCATCTCATCCTCAAGCTGCATGGTGAATTCCTGATTCGGCTTGATGACCGGCTTATCGATAACGACCGCTGTTGACGGTGTATCGTAAGCTACCTGCTGATAAGCCGTCCATGCTGTGTCCGACTTCTGCAAGCCATCCGGTGATACCGCCACGACGCCGAAGCGTGCGTTACGCCCCTCAAAACCGCTCTTAAGCGGTGCATCAACGACATAGGCCGCCCATGATGTGGTAGCGGTGAGAAGCTGCACAGGCTGATTCTCCTGCTGCATGAAGATCTCATAGTACCATGTGTCCACCTCGTCATTGTAGTATTTGGAACCATCGCTCTCGTCCTTGGCCGAGTAGCGCATCTTGAAGTCGACACTGCTGCCCTTGCCGCGGATGATCTTTACCTCGTTGATCGTCGGGGATACAGGGGCAAATGTCTTCTGTGGGTCGCGAACGACAATCTCGCCAATATACATCTTATAATCTGCCGGAGCATTAGCCACGGTGACACCAATCATTGAGATGACATCGTTTGCCGAAAGACCAAGTTTGTCGAGAGTAGTGGTGTAGGTCTGCCACTGACCGTATGTCTGGGCATCGGGAATGTCTATCTCCTTGTAGTCGGTAAGGCCGTTACGAAGAGTTACGAAGAGTTTGGCGTAAGTTTTGGTATTGGCCGGCACCTTGTAGGTGACGGACAGCGTGTAGTCGGGCTGTATGGTGAGAGCGGTCTTGAAAAGTTTCACACGTGAGAGCGTGGTAGCTCCGCTGAGCTGCAGACATGAGCCGCCGAACCATGCGTCGTTCCATGTGAGGTCGGCATTGACAAGCCCCCCGTTCTTAGCACTCTCATTGCCGTCGACTATCCACCAGCGCCATGTGGGCATGATGTCTTGAGTAGCGATGTTATGCCACTTGTGGTCGAACGTCACCTGTCCGTTGTTGCGGAACGACAGGCCGTTGCCAAGATTGAAACGTGAGACAAAAGGTACCGTCTGTATCGTAGACTTGGCGGAGAGGAATCGCGACAGGCCATGGAATTTCTTCAGGCTGGCGTTGCTCAAGTTACACATCATGTTGAGACCCGGCGTGTTGGCAGGGTTGCGGTTGCCGCCGTTGAAGATGAGTTCTTGCTTGTCAAGGTAAGTTTTCTGTATGGCCACATCGGAGGTACCGTTGTCGGTGGAACTCTGGTGTATGAGGCTCTGTGAGTGGGCACCCCAGAAACCGACGGATATCTTCGAGTTGAGCAGCTCAGTCCAGTTCCAGTTTCTCAGTGCACGCCCTTGAATGTCGAAGCCGGCATAGTAGTCATAGCTTGAGCGTCCAAGCTCCTCAGCCTTCTGTTCAGACTGTGCCAACGTGCCGCTGTGCCAGTTATAATTGGCAAACATCATGTCGGTGACGATATTATCACCACGGCCGAACATCTGCTCGTTGTCGGAATTGAGACCACGGTCAAAACTGATATTGCCGTAGTCGTTGGTGCCGTCATACCAGTGGAGTTGGAATGCCCAGTCTATCTTCTTTGCCTCTTTGTGTGCCTCGGCAAAGAACTCCTGTATGAGTTGCATGGATGTACTGTTGGAATTAAACTCCGAGTTCACTCCCACTCCGTCGATGCCGTAGTATTTGAGGAACTTGACGAACTTTTCTACATTGACGAACTTATCCTGCGAATTCTTGGTGCAAAGCATGGAGAACTTAGCACTGTTCCCTGTGGCGCCCCAAGTCTGGATTTGGATTGACTGTCCGTAGGGCACCGACAGCACACAGCCTACCTTGACGCCATTTTTGTGCGCCACATCGGCGAGTCCGCCGGAGACACGGAACCACGGTGCCGTCCAGTTGCCGTGAATAGTGACATACGACCAATTGCTGAAATTGTCGCCCTCGAAGCAGTAGCGTGGCAGGGCTTTCCATTGCGACGTGGGGTCATCAAGAGGCACCCAGAGGCACATGTGACGCAGCGAGTCGCCCTCGCCGTCAGCCTTGTAATCGAGGCTTCCGGCAATGCGCTGAAGAGGTCTCTGGCGACCGATGAAGAACTGCTCATCAATGGCGCTCACGCCGCCAAAAGGCTTGCCCGGCTGCCATGCGTTGAAATCGGAAACGAGCTGACTGTCGTCGGAGGTCTGGATGTCGAGAGGGTGTGTCGGGGTCCTCTGTGCCCATCCCATGGCGCAAGCAATCAGTGCAAAAGCCAGTAGATAAAACTTTTTCATTCTCTTTGTAGATTTAGGATTGTTTGGTTATAGTTATAATGAGTTAAAAAACATTTTTAATATTTTATGCAAAGATAAACAAAAGTTTTTGTAACGAACAAGAGAAATTAAAGTTTTTTTGCTATTGAGGCAAAAAACTCTATTATTTCCAATGTTCACATGAACATCATACCATTTTGTTATGCAGAAGTAGCAAAACATCAAATGCTGTTTTTCTGCCTGTAGGGGATATTGGTACCGTTACTGTTCGCTAAAAACAGATTGCCGGCTTGGAACTCCTTGATGCATCGTACCTACAAACATCTTTGCCGTAAAGAGGCTTGCCTAAGCGGCGTATTTGCCAAACGGCACACCGTTCTCATTCCGACGCCGACGTACACCGTACGCCATACGCACGTACACCGAACGACGTATGCACGTACACCGAACGACGTACGCACGCACACCGAACGTCGTATGCACGCACACCGAACGTCGTACGTGCCCGTCAGAGCGGAAAGCGGAGACGAAGCGGACAGAGAGAGAGGATGTTAAGCACTTGGAGAACCATACGTCCGGGCATGGCGGCACTACATCACATCCAAGATCATATAAAGAAAATGGGCGAACAGTGTGTCCGCCCATTCTATAGTTGTCTGCCCAATGTTACTTGCGCAGAAGCTTGACGGCCTTGACAGTCTTGCCGTCTTTCTTAACAGAGAGTACATACACTCCGGCTTTGGCCATGTGCACCCGCATGGTCTGTCCGCTACTGATAATTGCTTCGCTTGAGGCTTCAGCCTGACCGTTAACATTATACACACTCACAGTGTAATTGCCCGGCTCGGCAAACTCCACGATGGCGGTCTCGCCCACAATATATGCTTTGAGATTATCCTTATCAGTTGTCACCTCATCGATGCCTGTCAGGTTGCCGATAGTGATGAGCGAGAATGTCTTGGTATCAGACCCCAAACTGTTGGCGAGCGTGAGTGTCACGGTGCGTACATCGTCTTTGTCGTAGGTCAACGTAGCTTTTCCGGCTTCGCTGTTACCCTCGGCATTGGTTATTTCCGCCTTCGGTGCATTCCATGTGGGCAATGTAACAACAGGGAATGCCGTTCCGGCTATGAACGGGCAGCCTGATGTGTACTCGGGTTCCATCCATTGGAAGACTCCTTGACCTTCACCGCCTTGAGTCTTATAAGTGTGAGCACCTGCCATAACACTGGTAGCGGCATGTCCTACAGACAGGAAAGTGTTGTCGGAGCTGGCCTTATCTTCGATGTCCCAGTAATAAGCCAGACCCTCGGGCAGGTTATCCTTGTCAAGATCGCCCATCGACTGCTTAACCTCATCGCCTGTCATCACCTTATTCCACACCTGCAGGTTGTCGAGCGTGCCATCGATGCCGTTGCGGCCGGCCGCTGATCCACCCACTGCCAATACCTGTCCGTTGGTGATACGGTAAACATCGCCCTGATAGCCCGGATCGGTTGTCTTGTCAATTGTATTTTTAGAACGGTTCCATGCCGTAAGCTCCTGTTCCTGACCGTTGACATAGAACCTTCCGCGGAACCCGGAATTTTGCCAATCGAATGTAAACGCGATATGCACCCATGAACCAACCGGTATGTGGGTATTGGCAAACTTGTAACGCAGCTCGTTGTTGGAAGTAGCATCCGTGCCTCGGAATGTGAAGCTGCCTATCGAGCCGTCGTCCTTGATATTTGCCCAAATCCATCCCCAGTCGGTCTTTGGCCATGAGTCACGCTTGTTAGCTACACTCAGCAACTGTGTCTCGCCTGCAGCGAGTTTGTTAATCTTGAGCCAGAAAGCCACAGAGAAAGATGTTTCTCCCGTTACACCGAGATCAGCACAACGTGCGCCGAACCGCATCTCATTGAGGTCAATGCCCTGCGAACCCGCGCCGTCAGCATGGCGACCCGTGTAGGCCATCTCCACCTTGTCACCCGGCTCGACAGTGATGTCAGCGTCCTTTCCATTTGCTGTAAGAGTGTAGATCTCCGGCAGCGCACCCGTGCCCTCGCTCGTTACCTGCACGAAAGCACCGTATGTGCGTGAAGTCTGCGTGCGGTCTGTACTGCCCGGAGCATACTCGTTTCCTACAATCGTTAGCTCATAGCTGCCGATATTTTCCAATCCGTTGACCTCCACAGAGCGCCCCTCGCCCGTAAACACTGTTGCGCCGTTGACATCCTTGAGCGTCCATGTGCCGGGCTCGTGCTCCGGGTCAACATATTGCAACACAAACTTCTCATTGGGCTTGATGGTGGTCTTCGATACCTCTATATCATCATTATATATATATGTGGAAGGAGTCATGTATTCGCTCCATGCTATCGTCGACTCAGCCTTGTGGTCAAGACCCACTGCCGATACACCGAGACGCACCCTGCTATTGGCTTTCTGGATAGGTATGGAGAACATCAGGCCTGCCCACGATGTGGTAGTACCCATGAGCACGGGCTTCTCCTGTCCTTCCTCCTGTGCCCAAAGCTTAAAGAAGGATGTCTTTACATCAAGGTTATAAACAGGTTCACCAGCCTGCTTGTCGTTCTGCATATCGAAGATAATCTTGCCGTCCATGCCCCGACAACTGTTGTAGAGAATGGCACTCGACGTGACAGACGGCACAGACGGAGTTTCAGCCGTGGCACGCACTATCGACAGTTCGCCCAGCAACAAACTCAGGCCGCTGGCATTGTTAAAGCGCAGGGCTACGAGGTCAAGAGGCATATCCTCGCCAACAGTGAAGCTCTTCTCTATCCATACCTCATTGTCGGCCTTATCAGCGGCCTCTACGACATCATAGTATGTGCGTTGACGATCGCTCTCTGAAACCTGTGCCAGAACAAGTTTGACATCGGCACTACCGGCCTCAAGTTTGTAGCGGAAGGTCACCTTATCGCCCGTCTTGAGGTCGAACTTCGTCTTAAAGAGGTGCAGGTACTCCTCTGTGGTGGAGCCGGTAATACGTATTGTAGAGCCACCAAACCATGCGTCATCCCATGTGAAGTTGGCATCAAGACCAGTCGTGGGCACGTCGGTGGCTTCTGTGCCGAGGAAAGAGGTGGTAAACCACCACCGCCATGTTGGCAGGTAATCCTGCATGCCGATATTATACCATTCAACACTGTTTTGGCGCTCGCCCTTTAGGTTGAAGAACTTGCCGTTGCCAAGATTGAAGTATGTAATGAATGGCTCTTCAGCGAGATCCCATGAGAGCACGCTCTTGGCCGTCATCCATGTCGACATGCCCATCCAATTGAAATTGTCGGCAGAGTGGTTATGCACATCCGTCGGCTGCGGGCAGTTGACAGGATTACGAGTACCGCCAGTGAAGTAGCGCTCTATGCGCTGCAGGTATGTGGCTTGCTGTATCACCGGGTCGGAGCCTTTCTCACCACGCCCCTCCCAGAACATGTTGTCGCTGTGTGCACCCCACAAGCCGATGGAGAGGCGTGCCGCACCTATCTTCGTCCAGAACGGACTCCTACGTGGCTCTCCACCCTGCATGTTGACACCGAGGTAGTAGTCGAGCGGGTCGCGCCCCACCTCGAGGGCTTTGTCAACGGAATTCTGCAACGTGAGGCGGTTCCAATTGTAATTAGAAAAGAGCGATGTGCGGATGTTCTCCGAATTGCCGAAAGTCTCGATATTTGATTCGTTCAGACCTCTGTCGAAGTCGATATTGCCATAATCGTTGGTGCCATCGTACCAGAGGTTCATGAACAAAGGATCGTCGCCAACCATGGCCTTATGGAGAGAGCCGTGGAAGTTACGGAGATTAGACACCAACTGCGACTCGGCATAAAACTCCGAGTTCCAGCCCATACCGTCAATGCCGTAATATTTGAAGAACTTGGCATCGTTGCTGATGTCTGTTGTCACCAGCCCCTCTATCATGGTTTGCCAATTCGTCTGGAGCCCTCCGAAAGGTACACTGGCCACACCAGATGCGCCGACACCGTTTTTGTGAGCCACGTCGAGGAAAGCAGCCGGTATGCGTCCCACCGGTGCCGACCAGTTGCCCCAGTATGTCACATACTGCCACATGGAGAATACCTCAGAATCGAAAACACCGTTAGGCAGGGCGTTCCATGGGTTGCCGCTTGAGGTGCCGCCTATGGGCAGCCATGCCAAGAGTTTCTTATCGTTCTCGTCGGTAAGGTTCTGGCGCACTTGCGTGGCGGTGTTGCGGAACCGTTTCTTGGGTTTGACACGCGAGATGTAAAAGTTCTCATCATCTGAGATCTTGAACCCGGGCCTCCACTGCTGCAACAGCGTATGGAACTGCTCCGATGAGGTGTTTTCACCGGAACGGATGTAGCCCTCGCGAAGCTGTTGCGCATTGGCCGACAGAGCCATGAGTGCAACGGCAAAGAGAGTAAATTTCCTTTTCATAAAGATTTTTTAGTTGTTTAGGTTATCATTAGGGTCGATTTAAGGTATGTAGAGTCTTTCGCGCCAATACTTTGAGACCCACATAATCAAAGGATGGTCGCTGTGTTATGTTGTAGTAATCGGTTGCAAAAATAACATATTTTTCTCAAACAACAAACAAAACTCTGCTAATAATTTTCCGGCCATCTGAAAAAGTGTGAGCTAATAGCAGATTCCGGAAGCAAGTGCAAAGTTTGGGAAGCAGGCGCTCAGTCAATATAGTCCTAAACGTTTCAAGAACATGAAAAAACGCTCTGACAGTGGCTCCGGAACATCGTTTCGGCGTTGCCATCAAGCGAAAGCGATGACGTGCGGCGTGCGGTGTACGTGCGTGCGGCGTGCGGTGTACGTGCATACGTCGGTCGGTGCACGTGCGTACGTCGGTCGGCGTACGTCACCGTCAGAGTAGAAAGCGACGACGAAACGGATATAAAGGGAGCGGCGAAGGCATACGGACAACATTTAGGACAACATTGGTGCCCGGCATTAAACATCGCTATATCTTCTTTTATTGTTTCATTCTTTCGCTCAAAATATTTTGAAGGATAAATAAAATTGGGTAATTTTGGGGAATTAAAACGACGAGAACATGAAAATAGGAGTATTTTGTTCGGCCAGTCAGAAACTCGATCCGGATTTCTTCACGATGACCGAGGAGTTGGGGCGATGGATGGGTAAGAATGGCCATACGCTGGTCTTTGGCGGCAGTAATCAGGGATTGATGGAATGTATCGGCAAAGCGGTACATGCCGCAGGCGGGCAGACCATCGGTGTGGTGCCGAGAATCTTAGAACAGGGTGCACAGGTTCACGCAGACCTTGACGTAACGATTCCCTGCGACAGCCTCTCCGAGCGCAAAGACCTGATGCTTGCTCAGAGCGACATCTGCATAGCTCTGCCCGGCGGCATCGGTACGCTCGATGAGGTGTTTACCGTTGCCTCCAGTCACACCATTGCCTATCACAGCAAGATGGTGGTGCTCTACAATATGAAGGGTTTCTGGAATCGTGTCATTGACATGTTGGACGATTTGCAGGCGCAGGGCTGCATTCATGGTCACTGGAGTGAATTTATCGGGGTGGTCAGCAGTTTGGAGGAACTGAAAAGCTATCTTAGGGATTTAAAATAATAGTGTACTTTTGGGGGAGAGAGGAGAGGGGAGAGAGGAGAGAGAACACTTGGATAAACGGATGAACAAACAACCGCAAAGCATATATCTCTCCTCTCTCCCCTCTCCTCTCTCCCCCAAAATTCTTAACTTTCCCCTCACCTTGCACCGATTTCTTCAAGCAGGCGATCAGCATGCCCCCATCTGTCCATCATGTAGAGCACGAAACGGATGTCTACGCTGATGGTGCGTGCCAGCCTGCGGTCGTAAAGGATGTCGGAGGCCAGACTGTCCCAGTTGCCGTCGAAGGCCAAGCCGATGAGGCGGCCATTGCTATCGAAGAGAGGAGAGCCGCTGTTGCCGCCCGTAATATCGTTGTTGGTGAGCAGGCAGAGGTGCATCTTACCCGTGGTCTTGTCGGTGTATGGGTCATAATCGGCAGCATTCATGAGGTCGTGCATCACGGGTTCGGCGATATAATCGAACACGCCCTGATCGCCTTTCTTCATCTTCTCATAAAGACTTTCCGCCGTGGTATAATAGCCCGAAGGCTGTCCGCCGAGGTCGTATCCGCCCACCTGACCATAGCTCAGGCGCATGGTGAAGTTGGCATCGCTATAGTGAGGCAGGTCTTCCTCCATGCGTAGCTTAGCCGCACAGAGGTATTTCTCCTGTTCGTCAATGCTGTCGACAACAGTTGCCAGCTTGTCGCGCATACTCGTCATGATATCCACTATATCCTGCCCGAACTGGCGCCCCGGGTCTTTATCAAACTCCTTGGTATTGAAAAACACCTTCTTGCCGCTCTTCATAAGTATACTTCTGTCCCAAATATCGTTCACATAGCGCGTGTAATCGTTGTTATACTTGGTCTCGATAGTCTTGTAGAACGCTGGTAGATTATCGGGGTTGATCACGTGCTCGCGATAATTTTTCAGCCCGACGGCCAGCACCGCCTTGTCGAGTGCCTCATCCCATGTCTTTTGATCGTCCTCATAGATGACGTATTGCTTCTTGGGATTGTCGTCCGGCCCTTGCACTTCAAGTCCGCGAATGCCGTTCATCGCCCGTGTGGAAAGCTCGTTGGTACGACGGAAAGTCTCGCTCAGATAGAGCAAGTCGTGCACGGTGGTAGAATTTTTGAGGTACATCTGCTTCAGTTTGGCGAAGTCGAGCTTATTCTTTAGATAGCCCGTGGAGTCCATATAGGCCTGAATACGTCGCTCATACTGCTGCTTCTGCTGAATGAGCCCTATGGAATCGATACATTTGTTCATACCTATGGAATTCTTCCAATAGTTGGCACTGTTGGCGTATTTGCTGTCATACTTGATTCTGACGCCCTCATCGGCACGCATGTAGCGACTCATCACTTCTTGCTTCACGCCGCGCGCCTGCGCCCGTACGGTGTTCTCCATATACATTTCCTGTATGCCATAGCTCGACAGATAGCGGCTGGTAGACCCGGGATAGCCCATGGTCATGGCAAAATCGCCATCCTTATAGCCCTGCAGCGACACGGGCGCCCAATGCTTGGGATGATAGGGTACGTTGTCTTTGGAGTAAGCTGCCGGGGCGTTGGTCTTCGGATCGGCATAGATGCGAAACACCGAGAAATCGCAGGTCTGGCGCGGCCACATCCAGTTGTCGGTCTCACCGCCAAACTTACCCATGCTCTTGGGTACGGTGAAAACAAGCCGAAGGTCGGTAAAGTCCTGATAAGTGGTGGCGTAAAACTTATTGCCCTCGTAGAAAGCATCTATAGCTACGTGCATCGTGGCATCGATGTTCTTGATCGAGTCGGTCATCGCGTTCTGCAAAGAATCGATGAGACGCTCCTTGCCGGCATTGTCGAGACTGTTCAGCCCCAGTCGTTCCAAGCGCGCAGTGACATCCTGCTGCTCAATCATAAACGACACGAACATGTCTTCGTTGGGCAATTCCTCCTCGAAAGTCTTGGCATAAAAGCCGTTGAGCATATAGTCGTGCTCAACCGTGGAATGCGAGCGGATGGCCTCAAAACCGCAGTGATGGTTGGTGAAGACAAGTCCGTCGGGGCTCACCACCACACCCGAGCAATAGCCCGAGAAGTTCACCACGGCATTCTTCACGGCATGCTCGCCGTAGTAAAGGTCGTTATACGGCATGCCGAAGCCCTCGCCTTGCATCGCCTCGTACACTTGCGCGGATAGGTTATAGAGCGTCCACATGCCCTCATCCGCATGCAAAGGTAAAAGGATAAAAAGGTAAAAAGATAATGCTGACATTACCTTCATCAGTTGTTTTCTCATATAATTTATGTTTTGAATTTCTTTCCGATGACGGGAAGGGACGATAGTTTCACATCCTTTTTGACTGTATACATGACAAATACGGCAATCAAGATAGTATTTGCAGCCATTGCCTGCACGCTCGGCAGGTATTTGTTGCTGAGCGTCATGCCGACAAAAAGGATGAAAGCAAGACCTACGTACATCATGATTTCCTTCACGGGGTAATTGATGGGATAGTATTTCTGCCCCACGAAGTAGCTGAGGAGCATGGCCGTGCCATAGCCGGCGAAGCCGCCCCATGCGCAAGCCATATAGCTGTATCGCGGTACGAAGAGCACGTTGACGACGATGAGCACCGCACAACCTACGCCGCTGAAATAAGCCCCCCATATCGTTCGGTCGATGAGCTTGTACCAAAACGACAGGTTGAAATACACACCCATCATGATTTCTGCTGCCATAACGATCGGCACAATGCGCAATCCAGCCCAATAATCGTGGTTGGGGATGACATAACGCAGGATGTCCATATAGGCAATAACCATCAGAAAGGCCAGCAATGTGAAGATAACGAAGTACTTCATAGCCTTGGCGTAGGTGTCGCGATTATCCTTATCTTTTGCCTTGCCAAACACAAACGGCTCGTAGGCGTAGCGGAAGGCCTGCGTAATCATGGCCATAATCATCGCAATTTTCACCGTAGCGCCATAGATACTCAACTCTGCCTTAGCATCGGCACCATGATAGAGGAATGGGAAAACAATCTTATCGAACGTTTGGTTGAGGATGCCGGCGATGCCGAGGATAAGCAGCGGCCATGCGTAACGGAGCATTCGGCGTAGCAACCGGCCGTCGAAGCGATAGCGAAAACCTGTCAGTTCTTTCCAAAACATGAGGGTGACGAGCAGGGTACAGACCAAATTGATGTAGAATACCATGCCTACATCGAGTGTGAACCGCTCGTCATAAAGCCGGCCGAAGGGGTTGATGCGCAGTGCCGGAAGGATGAAAAGATAGGTGATGTTGAGCAGCACGTTCAGGAAAACATTGGCCAACTGAATGCACGCGAACTTCACCGGACGTTTGAGATAGCGCAGATAGGCGAAAGGGATGCACTTGAACGCGTCGACAGCCACACAGATAAACATCACCGCCACCCAGTCGGGATGCTCCGCATAACCCATAAATGAAGATATGGGCGACAGGAATCCCAACACCAAAAGAACGAATAGCAGGGAGGTTGCACCCACGGTGATGAGCGTGGTGCTATATACCGTCTGCGGATTTTCCTCTGTTTTGTTGGCGTAACGGAAGAAGGTGGTCTCCATGCCGTAGGTCAAGACCACTAACAGCAGGGCGGTATAGGCATAGATATTGGTCACCACGCCATACTGTCCGCCCGATGCTGCCCATGCCGCTGTCTGTATCGGAACGAGCAGATAATTGATGAAGCGGCCTGCAATGCTGCTGATACCATAGATGGCGGTGTCTTTGAGCAATGATTTTAAGTTTGCCATTGATATGAGATTTATCCGAAAAAGAGGTATGCAATGAATATGGAGGCAATGACACCGACAAGGTCGGCGAGCAGTCCGCAGGCCACGGCATGACGCGTATTTCTGATACCCACGCTGCCAAAATATACGGCAAGGATATAGAATGTAGTGTCGGTGGAGCCTTGAAAGATACAGCTCAACCGGCCTACGAAGCTGTCCGGACCATAATTGCTCATGGCTTCGAGCATCAGGCCGCGCGCGCCGCTACCCGAGAGCGGCTTCATGAAAGCCGTAGGGAGCGCACCCACGAAGTCGGTATCGACGCCACACCGGCTCACACACCACGATATGCCATCGATCAACATATCCATTGCACCCGACGCACGGAACACACCGACCGCCACGAGTATGGCGACAAGATAGGGGATGATGCGCACAGCAGTGGTGAAACCTTCCTTTGCACCTTCGATAAAGGCGTCATAGACATTCACTTTTCGGAAGAAGCCCGACAAAATAAAGGTAAGTATGATGCCCAGCAGGATGAGATTGCTTGCCACGGAGGTCACCGTGCCCATCGTCTCCTTATCCATCTGCCCGAAGCCCCATATCACCACACCTACGAATGCGATGAGGCCGGCCAGCATAGCCAACAGTGCGGGCTGGAAGATATTGATGCGTTGCCACAACGACGTGATGATAATGCCCGCCAGAGTAGCCATCATCGTGGCAAGAAGAATGGGGATAAACACATCTGTCGGCATGGCCGCACCATACGAAGCGCGGAATGCGAGGATGGTGGTAGGGATGATGGTGAGTCCCGAGGTGTTGAGCACGAGAAACATAATCATCGGGTTGGTCGCCGTATCCTTGCGTGTGTTAAGTTCCTGCATCTGGCTCATGGCCTTCAAGCCCGTAGGTGTGGCGGCATTGTCGAGCCCGAGCATGTTCGACGCAATGTTCATAAAGATACTGCCCATCACCGGATGGTTCTTGGGAATGTCGGGAAACAACTTGGTGAAAACCGGACTGAGCACTCTCGCCAGTGCATTCACCGCACCGGCCTGCTCGCCTATTTTCATGATGCCCAGCCACAGGGCGAGCACTCCCGTCAGTCCCAACGAGATTTCAAAAGCGTTTTTAGACGAGGCGAATGTCGAATCTACGATCTTCTGAAACACCGTAGTATCTCCCATCATCAGCTGTATCAATGCAAAAACAAAAGCGATGACGAAAAAGGCTATCCATATATAATTGAGCACCATAAGCGGTTACAAAGTTAATAAAAAACTAAAACGGGGCAGCGAAAATGTATGGAAAATAAACCTGCAGGTATTCGAAAAGTGGCCGGCCACAGCAAGTAAACGCTGCAAATGCTTGCGAGGGAAAATATTTTTTCGTTCCTTTGCAAGGAATAACATGTTATTTTAGAACAAAGAAGACTATGGGATATATCGAAGACAGTCTCATGACGGGTGAGACGATCGTGGCCGAGGCCAAGCAGTCGAACATCATTTACTTTTGGGCTTGGGCGCTCGGCATCGTGGGTGTGGTGGTTGCCGCACTTTCCTTTGTGTTGTCGCCGTTGGCGCTTGCCGTTGGTGCGTTGCTTGTGCTCATGGCTCTCGTCTGGGGCATCAACATCCACGGTGGCCGCCGCTATGTACTGACCACCCGACGAATCATTTTCAAACGCGGCATCATCAACCGCCACTCGCTCGACCTCGTGCTGCGCAAGGTGGAGGGTGTGCGCACAGAGCAGAGTCTGTGGGGGCGTATGTTTGGCTACGGCACGGTCATCGTGACCACCGGAGAGGCAACCAACGTGTATAAATGGATTAAGGCTCCGGTGAAGTTTGCCACCCGAATCAACGAGCAGATTGCAGCCAGTGCAGAGTGACACCTTATATTTTCGATAGTGAAACAGCCGTCATGGCGCATCTTTCATGCCTTGACGCCACATCCTTTTCGTAGTAGCGACGACGTACGCCGAACGTCGTACATGCGTACATCGAACGCTGTACATGCGTACACCGAACGCCATACGCACGTACACCGAACGCCGTACGTGCTCGATGGGGCGTACCGATGAGGGCAAAACGGTGTGGGCAAACTGCGATAGGCACCGCATCGGGTCGTCCGGGACGCCTGACGTCCTGTGCCCGACTTCCCTTACACCCCGGTTACAACAAAAGAGGCCGCATAACTCTCTATCGAGCTGCGGCCTTTTTCATACGTTCGTATGTTATGAAAAATTTGAGAGAATTGAAACTTCACAGTTTCTTTGTTGTTTTACTAAACATGATTTTTATAGAGAAAGCATAGAAATTTTACTACTTAATGATTTGATCCGGAGCAGGTATCTGTGGTTGAACCATACTCTGCTTCATCGTGTCGATGGCGGCGCTGTCTCTCATGGCCACTGATGTGCCTCTATCGAGTTCCGGCTTCTCGTATCCATCGAAGTTGCTGAGGGCATCATCGTTGTCGCTGGCGAAAGGCACCTGCATGGCATTGCCCAGTGTGAGGATAATGGCCACGATAGCTGCCGCCTTGAACAAAGGCTTCAGACGCTGCGGCATGGTGATGATACGCGCCTTGACAGGCTGCGGTTCTTCGATGGCTGCGAGGATTTTCTCGTCGAAGTCTTCGCCCAATACATCAGTCTGCTTAGCTTTCTCCTCATAGTTGAAGAGAGCCTTGTAACGCATCAGTGCGGCAGGAATGTCTGCCTGACTGAAGAACGCACGCAAGATGCCTTCCTCTTCGAGGGAGGTCTCACAGCGCCAATAGCGCTCAAGTAGCTGCTCTATGTATTTGTAATCCATCGTCGAATTTCTTGTAACTAATGATATAACGATTGGGGAAAAGCGAAGTTACAAGATGACTGGAATTTAACGTTTGTTTTGTTTTTCATAGGGGAGAGAGGAGAGGGAGAGGGTGTGTCAGAATGGAATAAGAGAATAAAAGAATAACCGCTTCGCTTAGAACTGAAAGTCACTGTTCTCGGCTATATGCCGAGAGGGAAAGTAATAAAAGCCAAATGCCGGATAAACATCCGTTTATATAGCTTTATTCGTGTATAAGGTAATGGCTTTTATTCTCTTATTTCTTTTATTCTGACACACCCCTCTCCCCTCTCCTCCTAAAAGGAAATGAACTCCTCAATCTCCATAAATTTCTGCTTGATGGTCTGGCGTCCGCGGAAGATATTGATCTTTACTTGCTCCTCGGTGATATCGAGAATTTGAGCAATGTCCTTATAGGGCTTACCCTCGAAGTCGCGCAACTGGATGCAGCTTCGTTGCTTTTCGGGCAGGTTGTCAATAATCCTGCGCACGATGGCGAGCCGATCGTTCTCGATGGTCTGCTCTGACGGCGTGGGCACCTGTGCCATCGGCTCCACCTGCGCCTCGTCGAGGTTGGCATTGAGGTTATCGTGTCGTTTGATGCTGTCGAGCGAAAGATTACGGCATACGGTGAAACAAAACCCCTCAATATTCTTTATCTCATCCCACGTGTCGCGCCTGTTCCACACCTTGATCAATGTTTCCTGCACAATATCCTCAGCCTCGGCACTGTTGAGCGTGATGCGCAGCGCGAGCCGATAAAGCTGATTCTTCAGCGGCATGATGTCATTACGGAAACTGATTTTGGGCATGAAACGTGGGGGATTACATCTCTATCCTATTGGAGGGGTTAGGGGATACTTCTTATAACAGTGCCGTGCTCCCCATCGATAGCTGTGGCGAGCGTGATGATGACGCGCCCTACGCCTGCGTCGACGGCTGCCAGCGCATTCTCAATCTTGGGTATCATACCGCCGGAGATGGTGCCGTCGGCCACATAACAATTAAAGTCTGCACGCGTGATGGTGGGGATAACGCTGCTGTCATCGTCTGCATCGGCCAGCACACCGGGCTTCTCGAAGCTGTAAATGAGCGTCACGTCATAATATGCAGCAAGGGCTTTGGCAGTTTCGGAAGCGATAGTGTCGGCATTGGTATTGAGAATATGCCCCATTCCATCGTGCGTGAGGGGAGCCATGACAGGCGTTACACCACTCTTGATGAGCATGTTGAGTGTCTGCCCGTTCACCCGTTCCACATCACCGACGAAGCCGAAATCCACTCCGTCCTTGACGGAACGTTTGTGACTAAGTATCACATCCATGTCGGCGCCGGTAAGCCCCAAGGCATTGACACCATGCGCCTGCATGCTCGCCACGATGTTCTTGTTGATCAGTCCACCATAGACCATCGTCGCCACTTCCAGCATGTCGGCATCGGTAATGCGACGTCCATTCACCATTTTACTCTCGATTCCTAAAGCAGCGGCAACCTTCGTGGCTCGCCGTCCGCCGCCATGCACCAGCACCTTATGACCCTTGATGGCTGCAAAATGGGTGAGCAGCTGCTCCAGACTTGCACTGTCTTCCACGACAGCACCGCCAACTTTCACTATGGTAAGCCTCTCTTTCATCTTTATTATTCCAAATAAGTATAACCGTACAGCCCCGAGCGGTAATTGTTCAAGAACTCCTTGCCTTCTTCCAAAGATATTTTTTCCTGCTTCACGCTCTTCGTCACCCACTGCTCCAGTTGCCGCACCAGCTTCTTGGGGTTATACTGCACATAGTCGAGCACCTCCTCCACGGTCTCTCCGTCGAATATCTGGTCGATGGTGTAATGGCCGTCTTTCACTGAGATGTGGGCGGCATTGGTGTCGCCGAAGAGGTTGTGCATGTCGCCCAAAATCTCCTGATAGGCGCCCACGAGGAATATTCCTAAGTAGTAGGGGTCGTTGCGCTTGAGGGGGTGAAGCGGCAAAACGTGCGACACCTGCCCTTCGGTGACGAAGTTGGCTATCTTTCCGTCGCTGTCGCAGGTGATGTCCTGAAGTGTCGCCTTGCGCGTTGGGCGCTCGTCGAGACGCTGTATCGGCATGATGGGGAACAGCTGGTCGATAGCCCAGCAGTCGGGCAAGCTCTGAAAAATCGAGAAGTTACAGAAGTATTTGTCGGCCAGCAGCTTGTCCAATCCCCTCAATTCGTCGGGCACATGCTTCATGTTTTTGGTCAGCAGGTTGATTTCATGGCATACGCTCCAATACATCTGCTCTATCTCGGCACGCGTCTTCAGGTCGAGCAGACCATGAGAGAAAAGATCAAGCGACTCCTCGCGGATGTGCTGCGCATCGTGCCAGTTCTCCAGCATAGTGCGTATGCTGAGGTTATCCCATATCTCATACAGTTCCTGTGCCAGCTGATGGTCGGTCTCTTTCGCCTCAAATTCCTCGGGCATTTCGGGCAGGGAGGCCGTCTCCAGCACGTCGATGACGAGCACGGAGTGGTGGGCAGCCAACGAGCGGCCGCTCTCGGTGATGAGGTTAGGGTGTGGAATACCGTTTTTATTGGCGGCATCGACAAAGGTGTAAACACAGTCGTTTACATACTCCTGAATGCTGTAGTTCACCGAACTTTCGCTGCTCGACGAGCGCGTACCATCGTAATCGACGCCCAATCCGCCACCACAATCCACGAAATTGACATTGTAACCCATCTTGTGCAGATTGACATAGAATTGCGACGCCTCTATGAGGGCAGTCTGAATGCGGCGTATCTTGGTAATCTGCGAACCGATATGGAAGTGGATGAGCTTCACACAGTCGTGCATATTCAGTTCGTCCAACCGCGCCAAAGCCTGCAAGAGCTCCGACGAGGTGAGGCCGAACTTCGAAGCGTCACCACCGCTTTCCTCCCATTTTCCCGAGCCGGAGCTGGCCAGTTTGATGCGGATGCCGATGTTAGGCTGCACTTTCAGCTTCTTAGCCACACGGGCAATGATGTCGATCTCGTTGAGTTTCTCTACCACGATGAATATTCTCTTGCCCATTTTTTGTGCCAACAGTGCCAACTCGATGTAGCTCTGGTCCTTATATCCGTTGCAGATGATGAGCGCGTCGCTCTGACATTGCACGGCAATCACGGCATGAAGCTCGGGCTTCGAGCCAGCCTCCAGACCCAGATTGAACTTTTTGCCGTGCGAGATAATCTCCTCTACCACCGGCTGCATCTGGTTCACCTTGATGGGATAGATAACAAAATTGTCGGCCTTAAAGTCGTATTCTTTCTTCGCTTTATCAAAACACGAGGCCGTTTTCTCAATGCGGCTATCGAGAATATCAGGGAAACGGAGCAGCACGGGGGGCGTAACGTCGCGCAAGGCCAGCTCGTCGATCACCTCACGGAGATCAATCTGTGTGTTGTCCTTGTAAGGAGTGACATACACATCGCCCTTGTCGTTGATACCGAAATAGGAGGTTCCCCATCCGTTGATGTTGTAAAGCTCCTTAGAATCATCTATTGTCCACTTCTTCATATAAAGAATAAAAGGGTAAAAAATGGTAAAAAGTAAAAAGGAATGTAGCCGCCTACGCGATGCCCAAAGACTCTTTCAGTTTGGCTACGGTTATTTTAATCTTATCGTAATTATCCATCAGGGTCACATCGATCGTGTGTTTGGCTTGGGTATAGAACGGCTCACGCTTTTCCAACTGCTCGTTGATGAAGCACTGTACCTCCTCGGGCATCTTGTCGAGCAGTAGCGGCCGCACCGTCTTGCCCATCTTGAGATGCCCGTAAAGTACTTCCGACGTGCACTTCAGATAGATGGTATCGCCCTGCCGGTTGATGTAATCCATATTATCGAAAAAGCAAGGCGTACCACCGCCGCAACTGATGATGACATTCTCAAACTCGGCTACCTCGTGCAGCATATTGCGTTCGATGATACGGAATCCTTCTTCGCCTCGCTCGTCAAAGAGCTGCTTCACCGTCTTGCGCATGCGGCTCTCGATGTACCAGTCGAGGTCATAGAAAGGCATACCGAGTTCTTTCGACAGCGCTTTGCCCACCGTCGTCTTACCCGAGCCCATGTAACCGATGATGATGATACGCCGCATCCTACTTACGTGCCTTACGTGCTTTGGATTCCGGCGTGTTGTTCACGATGTTCATACACTCTTCAAAACTCAGGTCGCCGGCATGCGCACGCTCGTGCAGCTTCTTATCAATGCGGAAGTTCTTGCCGTCGTAGGCTATGTAAGGGCCGTATCGACCTTTCAACAGTTCGAGCTTGGGATCTTCTTCAAAGGTCTTGATATGGCGTTCCTGATCCTGCTTACGCTTCTCCTCGATGAGCCCGACAGCAGTCTCCAATGATACCGTCATGGGATCTTCCGACTTGGGCAGCGACACGTATTTCTTATTGTGGAGCACGTATGAACCGAAGCGCCCGGCACCAATCACCACCGGTGAGCCTTCAAACTCGCCCACGGTGCGGGGCAGCTTGAACAGGTCGAGTGCCTCGTTGAGTGTGATGGTCTCGATGCTTTTCTCCTTAGGCATCTGTGCAAACTGCGGTTTCTCCTCGTCTTCTGCTGTTCCGATCTGTACCACAGGACCAAAACGCCCAATCTTTACGAACACCGGCTTACCCGATTGGGGGTCTGTGCCCAGTTCGCGCTCGCCCGCCTTGTGCTCGGAGCGTGACTTCATCACGTTGTCGACAGTGGGTTCAAAGCCCTTGTCGAACTTCTGCATCATCTTGTTCCACTCCTCTTTGCCCTCGGCAATCTTGTCAAACTGCCCCTCCACCTTAGCCGTGAAGTTATAGTCCATGATGTCCGGGAAATTGGCGAGAAGGAAGTCGTTGACCACCACACCGATGTCGGTGGGCAGCAGTTTGCCTTTCTCCGAGCCGGCCATCTCTTTTTTATTCTTGGACGTGATGAGGTTGCCCTGCAGGGTATCCACCACAAACCGACGCTCTTCACCTTTCTTGTCACCTTTCTGCACATATTCGCGTTGCTGGATGGTGGATATGGTCGGGGCATAAGTCGACGGGCGCCCAATGCCCAATTCCTCTAATTTGTGTACCAGACTGGCCTCTGTGTAGCGCAGTGGTCCTTGTGAGAATCGCTCGGTAGAAGTAATCTCGCGACGGTCGAGCCTGTCGCTCACCTTAAGCGCGGGCAGCAGATGGGTCTCCTCCTGTGCGTTATCCTCATCGTCGGTCGACTCACGATACACCTTCAGGAATCCGTCGAACACCACCACTTCACCGTTGGCGATAAACTTCTCATCAGCGCCCTCCACGTCGATCGTCACAGTGGTCTTCTCAATCTGTGCGTCCTCCATCTGCGAAGCAGCGGTGCGCTTCCATATCAGGTCGTAGAGACGGCGCTCCTGAGTCGAACCTTCGATGGCGACATCGCTCATATAGGTAGGGCGGATGGCCTCGTGAGCCTCCTGTGCGCCTTTGGTATGGATGTTATAATTGCGTGGTTTGCTGTATTCCTTGCCATAGAGTTTGCTTATCTCCTCCTTACTGGCGTTGATAGCCAGCTTGGAGAGATTCACGCTATCGGTACGCATATATGTGATGCGGCCGCTCTCATAGAGCAACTGCGCCACGCGCATGGTCTGCGTCACGGTGAACCCCAACTTGCGTGCAGCCTCCTGCTGCAAGGTCGAGGTGATGAAAGGAGGAGCGGGGGTACGCTTCAACGGCTTCTTTGCCACATTGTCTACCGTGAACGTCGCGTCCTTGCACTTCTCCAAGAAGGCCACGGCCTCCTCGTGGGTCTTGAAGCGTTTGTCAAGCTCCGCCTTCACCTCGCTCTTGCTGCCGTCGGGGTTTGTCACGGCGAAGACGCCGTTTATGCGATAGTAAGGTTCGCTCTTGAAGGCCTGAATCTCGCGCTCGCGCTCCACGATGAGGCGCACGGCCACACTCTGCACGCGCCCGGCCGAGAGTGCCGGCTTCACTTTTCGCCACAACACGGGCGAGAGCTTGAAGCCCACTAAGCGGTCAAGTACGCGGCGTGCCTGCTGTGCGTTCACAAGATTCATGTTAAGGCGGCGGGGATGGAGGATGGCCTCCTGAATGGCCGGTTTCGTAATCTCGTGAAAGACGATGCGCGACGTGCGCTCCTCGTCCAGCCCGAGCACCTCGCACAGGTGCCAGCTGATGGCCTCTCCCTCCCGGTCTTCATCGGACGCCAGCCAGATTTTCTTGGCTGTCTTGGCATTTTTCTTGAGTTCTGCCACTATCTTTTTCTTCTCCTCCGGAATCTCATAGTCGGGCTCCAGCGTCTTCTCGTCTATGCTGAGTTCCTTTTTTTTCAGGTCACGGATGTGTCCGTAGGATGACATCACCTTGTAATCCTTACCAAGAAACTTCTCTATGGTTTTGGCCTTTGCAGGGCTCTCTACGATGACTAAATTATCTTGCATATTCGCATCTGTTATTTAATGGTTGGCAAAAGTAACTAAAACTTTTGTTTACACCTTATTATATAGAGATAAATTAGTTTTTTTTAATTTAATTAGGTGGCGCAAAATGGTGCAAGAGATAAATTATTTTCAAAATTTAAAAACATATTTTAACTACAAAATAGAATCGGTGATAAGGGTGCTTTCGCATGCTCGGAAATCCGGGGCGGCATTCTTCGTTTGCGATAGCATAGGTTTCGTATCGCGATAGCATAGAGATCGCGTCGCGAAAGCATTGTTATTGCATCACGATTAGGCCGTTATCGCCGTGCGAAAGCATAGGTATCGCAAGCGAAAACAGCTTTTGGGAAGATGAAAATGGAGCAAAATCGGGGAAAGATTAAAACGGAGAGGCGCAAACGTTTTATAGTCAGGAGATTAGGAAAAACATCGAAATTTTCACGTGTACGCAACCACGAGTCTCTGCGGTTGCGTACAGGCGAAAATGGCGGGTAGCATGTCTTGAAATTTCAGAATTATTTTTTCATCCGTCGGATAAACTCATGCAGGCCGTTGCGAACGGAGCGCAGGCCGAAAAGCTCGGTGCGGATGTCGCCGAGACCAATCCATTGGCAATCGGCGGCATCGTCCTGCGCCACGGCGTGGTCGGTGGTTTTCACCTCGCAGAGGAAGAAAGCATCGAGCGTCTTCACCTCGAATCCCGAATAAAGATATACGTTGGGGTAACTGAAGAGGTATTGCGTGCGGGTGACCTCCAGTCCGGTTTCTTCTTTCACCTCACGCGCCACGCCCTGCTCCATGCTCTCTCCGATGTCGGCAAAGCCGCCGGGCAGGTCGAGCGTTCCCTTGCCCGGCTCACGCTTGCGGGTGAGCACGAGCAACTCGCCACGCTCGTTCAGGATGAGCGCCACGTTGGCGGCACTGGGGTTGAGGTAGTATTCAAAACCGCAGCGACCGCACTTCTTGCTTTTATCATCGTTGATCTCGAAGTGCTTGCTGCCACAAACGGGGCAGAAATTGAATTTGGAGAGGGGATGGGGCATGATAAGTCTGCGAGAAGGTTGCTACAGCAACACCTTGATTTCAGCATCTATATCCTTAACCTGCACGTCGCGCTTCTGCAGCGTGTTGGTCTTGTCGATGAGAAAATAAGTAGGAATGGCCTGAACGTTATACTGTGCGGCAGCCTGCGAGGCCGTGCCGTTCTCGTCGCGAACGCTTATCCAAGGCAGGGCGGCGACCTTCTCTTTCCAGAAGTGTTCGTCCGGATCGAGGCTCACCTGATATATCTCCAATCCCTGCGCATGATACTTGTTGTAGAGCTCGCGCAGCATCATGATACGCCCGGTGCTCTCGCGCGTGGCAAAGATATGAAAGTCGAGCAGCACCACCTTACCCTTCAGGTCGGTGAGGCGGCGTATGTTACCCTTGTTGTCGGGTAGTGCAATCTCGAGTACGCCCGACGTGCTGACGAGCTCAGGGTCTATGGTTTGGCTCTGTCCGGCCTGTATGATGCGCACGTTTTTCATGCCCTCGATGGCGATGTTATGCAGGTTTTGCCCACGCTCCGAGTTTGGAAAGAAAGTGTCCCAGCTCGTGGCGACAGCGGCAAACACCTGCACATCTTCCTTCTTGCTGCGAGGATCGAAGATGAGCGCCGCCTGCGTGCCGAGACTGAACGTCTGGAACAGTGCGTAATAAGCATACGCCTTCATCGGCTCCTTAAAGATATAGTTGGCCTTGACCATCGCCTTGTATGCCTCGATGAGCGAGCGTATGCTGTCGCCCTCAAGCGGAGGGGTGACGTTGGGGTTGCGGAGCACGGCGTCGACCTGTGCCTGCAAGCCCATCTGAAGCACGGCCAGCTCCTTGATCTTGGCGCATTCCTCCGAGCCCTGCACCTCGTAGTTGGCCGACATCGTGGGATATGAAGCCTTCACGGTGATGTTTTCGGTGGAATCTATGGCAATGTTCACAATCTGACGGGCTATGCGCAGACGGTAGAACTCGGGTGTCTTAGGAGCCTCTCCGGCGAAGGAGAAACCGCCGTGCTCACCCAATTTCACCGAGTCGACGATGACGGCACCGTTCAAACTCATGTTTTCAAAATAAAGAATGGAATCTTTTGCATCGGAGATATTGCCGGAAACGCGGAATTTCTCACTCGTGCAAGATGCGAGAGCCAGTGCTGCGACAGCAACGGCTGTAGTCGATAAGAGCTTGTATATCTTCATTTTATCCGTTGGATTTCTATTTCCTGATTGCAAAGTTACGGCAAATCAAGAAAAAAAACGAAAATAAATACATTTTATTCTTCTATCTCGTATTTAATAGGTAACTTTGCCGCCGTTATATATTTAGATGAAAGTCAAAACAATAAGTTAAAAGTTTAGATGAACGTAATTACAAAAACAGTTCAATTGCCGGATGGAAGAACCATCTCGGTTGAAACCGGAAAGGTTGCAAAGCAGGCCGACGGTGCAGCTGTCCTTCGTTTAGGAAACACCGTTTTGCTGGCAACTGTTTGTGCAGCTAAAGAGGCAGTTCCGGGTACAGATTTTATGCCTTTGCAGGTCGATTATCGCGAGCAATACAGCGCGGCAGGCCGTTTTCCCGGTGGCTTCACCAAGCGCGAAGGCAAAGCAAGTGATGAAGAAGTGCTCACATCGCGACTTGTAGACCGTGCACTTCGTCCACTTTTCCCTTCAGATTATCATTGCGAGGTGTATGTGCAGGTAATGTTGCTTTCCGCCGATGGCATTGACCAACCCGATGCTTTGGCCGGTTTTGCCGCTTCGGCTGCAATGGCTTGCTCGGACATCCCGTTCGAATATACCATTTCAGAGGTGCGTGTAGCACGTGTGAATGGCGAGTATATCGTGAACCCGACTTTCCAGCAGATGGAAGAAGCCGATATGGACCTGATGGTGGGAGCCACTAAAGACAACATCATGATGGTCGAAGGCGAAATGAAAGAGGTGCAGGAGGCTGATCTGATCGCTGCCTTGAAGGTAGCTCACGAGGCCATCAAGCCTATGTGCGACTTGCAGGACGAACTGGCTAAGGAGCTGGGCACCGACAAGAAACGCGAGTATGCCGATGAGGTGAACGATGAGGATTTGCGCAAGCAGATCAAGGATGAGCTGTACAATGCCGTATATGATGTGAACCGTCAGGCATTGGAAAAGCATGCCCGTCACGATGCTTTCGACAAGATTCTCGCCGATTTCATCGAGAAATACGATACCGCTCACACAGACCTTTCAGCCGACGAGCTGGACGAGAAGCACGTTTTGGCTGCCCGTTATTATGAGGATGTGATGCGCGATGCCATGCGTCGCTGTATTCTCGATGAGGGTCTGCGTCTCGATGGACGCGCCTCTACCGACATCCGCCCCATCTGGTGCGAGGTGTCTCCGCTCCCCATGCCCCACGGTTCAGCTATCTTTCAGCGTGGTGAGACGATGTCACTCTCTACCTGTACCCTCGGTACGAAGCTCGACGAGAAGCTCGTTGACGGCGTGCTCAACCGCAGTTACCAGCGCTTCCTGCTCCACTATAACTTCCCCCCATTCTCGACCGGTGAGGCTAAAGCACAGCGTGGCGTAGGCCGTCGCGAGATAGGACACGGCCATTTGGCATGGCGCGGTATCAAGGATCAGATTCCCGCCGACTTCCCCTACACCATCCGTTTGGTGAGTCAGGTGCTGGAATCCAACGGCTCCTCCTCCATGGCTACCACCTGTGCCGGCACGCTGGCATTGATGGATGCCGGTGTTCCTATGAAGAAACCCGTCTCGGGTATTGCCATGGGACTTATCAAGAACCCCGGAGAGGATAAGTTTGCCATACTGAGCGACATCCTCGGCGATGAGGATCACTTAGGTGACATGGACTTCAAGACAACCGGCACGCCCGATGGTCTTACCGCCACACAGATGGATATCAAGTGCGACGGCCTGTCATACGAGATTCTTGAGCAGGCTCTGATGCAGGCTAAGGCCGGCCGTGAGCACATTCTCAACGAGATGATGAAGACCATTTCTGAGCCTCGCGCAGAGCTCAAGCCCCAGGTTCCACGTATCGTTGCCATCCAGATTCCTAAGGAATTCATCGGTGCGGTAATCGGTCCCGGCGGTAAGATCATACAGCAGATGCAGGAAGATACCGGCTCTACCATCACCATTGATGAGGAAGACGGCGTAGGCAAGGTGCAGATCTCTGCTCCCAACAAGGAGAGCATCGATGCTGCTTTAGCCAAGATCAAGGCCATCGTGGCCGTACCGGAGATAGGCGAGGTATATGAGGGAACGGTGAAAAGCGTGATGCCTTACGGTTGCTTCGTAGAGATTTTGCCCGGCAAGGAAGGTCTGCTTCACATCTCGGAGATTGCTTGGAAGCGTCTGGAGACTGTAGAAGAGGCCGGTATCAAGGAGGGCGACAAGCTGCAGGTGAAGCTCCTTGAGATCGATCCCAAGACCGGCAAGTATAAGCTCTCTCACCGTGTGCTCCTCGAAAAGCCCGAGGGTTATGTAGAGCGCGAGCGCCGTCCGCGTCGTGATGGTCAGGGTGGCGGTGACCGTCGTCCGCGTCGCGACAACGGCAATGGCGACTTCCAGAACCGCCCCCGACGCTTCGAGCATCGCGACAACAACGAGAATCAGGGATTCAGAGACTTTTCCGATAAGCTCGATCACAACAACGATGTAGAATAATCTTCTGCTTCTTTAACATCATACAGGCCCTGTAATGCCAGTCACGGCATTACAGGGCTTTTTCTTTGCGGTACGACTTCGTGCTCCTGCCCATAGTCTTCCTTTTACACGTGCCCCCGGCAGATACGACTTACATGTCTATCGCGCATTCCGATCCCTAAGATTAGAATGCGTCTAAATATTTGTATTTATTGCAATTTTAACCCTCTTTTACCTATATTATCTACAGATTCCTCGTAACTTTGCATTGCGTTCTGAGATGAATTAGATTCAGACATATTATGCAAAAGCACCAATATCGAATAACGACATATTATACAAAAACATTATACACAATTTGAAATAGCGAGCAAGATGAAAGAATTAAAAGGAACAAGGACTGAAAAGAACCTACAGGATGCATTTGCGGGCGAGAGCCAAGCACATGTAAAGTACACGTACTACGCAAGCAAGGCCAAGAAAGACGGCTATGAGCAGATCGGCGCCATCTTCGAAGAGACGGCCATCAACGAGAAGGAGCATGCCAAGCTCTGGTTCAAATATCTTCACGACGGTGAGGTTCCCGACACTGTGACCAACCTCAACGATGCGGCCGCAGGCGAGAACTATGAGTGGACAGACATGTACGACCGCATGGCTAAGGAGGCAGAGGAAGAGGGCTTCACGCAGATCGCCGCAAAGTTTCGCATGGTGGGTGCCATCGAGAAGCGCCATGAGGAGCGTTACAGGAAGCTCGTTGGCAATATTGAGGAGGGCATCGTGTTCTCGCGCGACGGTGAGCGTATCTGGAAGTGTCGCAACTGCGGTCACATCGTAGTGGGCAAGAACGCCCCTAAAGTATGCCCCGTTTGCGCTCATCCGCAGAGTTTCTTCGAGATCGACGCAGAGAATTACTAAACATTTATTGATGTTATGGGTGTGTCAGAATAAAAGAATAAGAGTATAAAAGAATAAGAGCCATTACTTTATGCGAATGAAGCCATATTAACGGATGTTTATCCGGCATTTGGCTTTTATTCCGATCGCTTATTCTTTTATTCTCTTATTCCATTCTGACACACCCTCTTTCCGCTCGTCACGAGGTCTTCCCGGCGCCATCATTCCGTCGTGCCGGTGGCGTACGGCGTTCGCCGTCCGCACATACACCGTTCGACGTACATGCGTACAGCGAACGGTGTACGTGCATATCTCGAACGCCATACGCCGCCATTGTGGCATAGACGTGCAGGCGAAACATTGCGGAGAAAGTGGCGCGACGGCCTGATGCACTTGCCATCTGCCGTATTTTCGCCCTGCGGTGTAACCTTGTGTAATGATTTTCTTGCGGTTTTTGCTTTTTCATCCTATCTTTGCCACGTCATGACAACCAAAACATTTATCAACCATTTAACGACAAAGTAAGATGAAAAAGATTTTGATGATGATGTTGTTCGCCATCATCGGTGTGACGACAATCAGTGCACAGAGCACGAATAAGAAGGTGTATGACGTGGTGGAACAGATGCCCGAATATCCCGGTGGCATGGAAGCGCTCATGGCTTACTTCCGTGAGCAGGTGAAATATCCTGCAGATGCCAAAGAGAAGAAGATACAGGGGCGTGTGCTCGTGAAGTTTATTGTTGAGAAAGATGGTAGCGTGAGTAACGTCAAGGTGGTGCAGAAAGCCTATCCGAGCCTTGATGCCGAGGCTTTGCGCGTGGTGAAGGCCATGCCCAAGTGGCAGCCGGGCAAGCACGAGGGAAAAGCTGTGAGAGTGAAATATAACATCCCGATTGCATTCCATTTCTAACTGTCGCTGCATAAGCGCATATCATTGTGAAGAATCCCGTATTGATCTTCCTGATCATATCCTCTCTCTTGGTTGCGGCGTGCTCGGTGAAAGGCACCCGCAACCCTTTGCTCATCGAGGCCGACCTACAGCTGCACACGGGGGCGGACTCCATGAACATTCTCTCCGACAGCACTGCAGAACTGTCGGACAGAGCCGACTCTGCTCTATATGCCGTGCTCTGCACGGAGACGGGGTTGGGCATCGGACTGACCTTTGCCGACGATTCGCTCATCTGTACAGCCATCGACTACTATGCGGCGGCGAACGACCGTGACCTGTGGGCACGCGGCTTGGTGTGCCGTGCACTTATCCGGCTGCACAACGGAAACTCTGTGAGCGCGCTGCGAGATGTGTTGCAGGCCGAGGATCTGCACGCCAATGATGTGTGGGTGCGCCACCGCATTGCTTACACACTCGGCCAAATCAACCTCTCGGCAGGCTGCTACCACTATGCCGTGGATGCCTTCGAGCGTGCCGTGCTGTTGGCAGACGACTATGGCAAAGACAACAAACTGCAGATGCTGAGCCGCTGCAAACTTGCCCAAGCCTACGATAAGTGCGGGCTGCGCGACAGTTTCGACCGATGTGTAACCCGCATCTCTCGGCTGGGGAAGCATGCCGACAAGACCGTTGCCGCAGAGGTGGACATCACGCTGGCGCAACAGGAGATTTACAGAGGCAATCTGAAACAGGCGCAGGCATATCTCCTCCGTGCCAACATGGTAGACCTGAGCCGCCGCTCATCCTATCTGTTGGGCAATATCTATGCGCAGGGCGGCGACATAGTGGCGGCAGAGAGGGAGTGGTATGACGCCGCGGCTTCCTTCGAATATGACATCCGACTGGCATCTATCGACTCGCTCATGAGTCACCGCAAGGGCGACATTTTCGTGTCAGACCTTTACATTGCGACCACCAAACAGTCGACGGCATGGGGCACCAGCGATGAGATAGCCGCCATACAAGAGGCTCACCGGCGGCAGAAGTCGCAGGCGCATACCTATCGTATCATCGTGACGGCACTCTCCGTGACCAGTGTCCTGCTCTTGGCTTTACTGCTGTTTGTGGTGTATCATCGCCGGAAAGTGCAATTGTTTCGTCGTCGGCTCACCAATGCAAACCGGCAATACCTTTATGATTTGGAGGCATACGGCAAGGCGAAGCAGGACATTGACCGCCTGAAAGCACGCATCACACAGTATCAGGAGGAGGAACAGATGCCGCAAAAATGGAATATTGAGGAGATGCTGTTGGCCGAATCGCCCGTGATAGCCCTGCATGCGCAGGCCTCAAGGGGCAGGGAAGCCACCGACCGGCAGTGGTACGAGGTGCAGCAGCTCATTGCCGAGCGTGACCCTGCATTGACCGCCCTGCTGGCCGGAAATACGGATATCAACGCCCGCGAACAACATGTGTGCATGCTGGTGCGGCTTCGTTTCATTCCCGGCGAGATGTCGGCATTGCTCGGCATGAGTCCGCAGGCGATAACCAACCTGCGCATGCGGCTACTCACAAAGCTGTTTGGCGTGAAAGGCGGAGCCAGACTTTTCGATGAAATGGTAAGAAATGTAGGGGGAAACAGGGGGTCTGCTTCCAGAAATTAGCGCCTATTCTTTAGATTTATTGCCATTGGTCACCATCCAAGCACTAAGGAGCACGAGGAGCAGCGCCACGGGTTTGTCCCACGTGAGGGTGTCCTGACGGATGGAAATGGCGACAAACGATGCCACGATAGTTTGCAGGTTGGTATAGACGCTCACCGTTGTGGCGGGCAGATAGCGCATGGCAAAGGGGATGGCGAAGTAGCCGGCGACAGTGGCGAAGATGACGATGAATGCCATTTCCAACACACCGCTCCATGCCCAAGCACTGCTGTAAAGGGGCGAGGTCTGCAGGTCTGTCCATGAGAAAGGCAGCACGGCAATGGTCGAGACGAGAAATACCCACTTCATTTGCGTCACGGCGGTGTATTTGGACGATACTTTCCGCGTGATGATGAGGTAGACAGCCCACGTAAGCAGGCTCAATATGGCCAGACTAATGCCCAGTAAATCATTGCTGCCCTGCCCCGACTGCCAGCCCATAAACACCATGAGCATGGCACCGGCAATGCCGATCAGTACGCCGATGACACCCCTGCCATTCATCTTTTCACCTATCATCAGTGTGGCGCAAAGCATGGTAGCGACGGGCGTCAGCGTGGCTATGAGCGAGAAATAGACGGGGCTGGTGAAATGAAGTGCCCACGCCGTGAGTGTCTGCGAGATGACAAAACCAAGCAATCCGCCTCCGCAGATGGTGAGAAGGTCGCGTCGCTCCACATGCTCTTTGGGCAAAAACAGGGAGATCAGCCAGAATATTGCGGCGGCTCCGATACACCGCGTAGCCATGTAGGCCATAGGACTGACCCATTCGTCAAGCAATAGTTTGGTGATGGGCACACCGAGCCCGAATATCACATTGGCCAGCAACACAGCCACATGTCCTTCTATCTTTCTTGTCTGCATAATGGCGGCAAAGTTAGGAAATAATATGAAGAACTTGCCGAATAGTAGGCTTTAATTATGCGGAATTACTTATCTTTGCACTATTCTCGACATTAAGACATGACGTATGAAACAAATTATCACCCACTTTACGGACGACGACCTCTATAAATTCACCATGTGCTGCGCCGTTATCGACAACTATCCGCGTGCGCAGGTGAAGTATTCGTTTGTAGATCGCAACAACACGGTTTATCCTCCGGGCTTCGGCGAACTGGTGCTCGAACAGATTAAGATGCTCGAAAGCGTGGTCATCACCGACGAAGAGATAGCTTTCATGCAAAAGGCATGCTATTTTATCCCTCACTGGTTCTATACTTATCTGAAAGGTTTCCGCTTTCGCACCGATTGGGTAAAGGTCAGTCAGGATGCCGAAGGGCATCTCCACATCGATTTTGAGGGCAATTGGTCTGACACGATTCTGCTTGAAGTGAAGGTGCTGGCAATCATTTCAGAGCTTTATTACATCGTGACTGAGCAGGATGGGCATTTCGATTATGATACCTATTACCTCAAATCCTACCGTAAGGCGGAGCGATTGTTAGAGGAAGGATGCGTCTTCTCCGATTTCGGAACGCGCCGACGGGCGTCGCTCAAGGCGGAAGATACGGTTGTCAGAGCCTTAAAGGACTGCTATGCCTCACGCTCCGACTGGGCGGGACGCGTGGTGGGCACAAGCAATGTCTATCTCGCCATGAAGTATGACATGACTCCCGTGGGCACGATGGCACACGAATTCGTGTGTGCCATCGGCGGTATGTTTGGCCCGCAGATGGCCAACCATTTGGCCATGAACGCGTGGCGCAATACCTTCCGTGGTGCGTTGGGTACCTATTTATATGACAGTTACGGTTGGGATATCTTCTCCTTGAATTTCTCGGAAGACTTTGCCAACCTCTTTAAAGGACTGCGTGTGGACAGCGGCGACAACTGCGAACAACTCCATAAGATTGCGGAGAAATACCGTTCGTTGGGCATTGACCCCAAGACCAAGCAGGTCGTCTTCTCCAATGCGCTGTCGACCGATACCGCTATCGAGATTCAGCGGAAAGCCAAAGACCTGTGCCTGCCGTCGTTTGGCATCGGTACGCATTTCACAAACGACTTTGAAGGCGTTGTCCCGATGAATACGGTGATCAAGTTGGTGGCTGTGAAGATTACCGAGGCATGGCCGTTTTACAACGACACTTGCAAGCTGTCGGAGGACGAAGGCAAGCATACGGGCAAGCCGGAGGTTATCCAACGATTTATGGAGGCAATACATTTTGAAGAATAGACAAGCCCCCCTAAGTTAGGAAGGTGGGGGTATGAACTGCGGTTCTTGCCCGCTGCATAGCATGTTTGTCTCTAAAATCAGGCCGTCCAGACCTCCAATCTCCTAAGTTAGGAGGCTCGTTTTATTCAGCATCCAGCGTGATGCTCCGTATCTCTCCGCCGTTAATTTGCGCCTTAAACGTGACGGGTGAAGGTCTCATATCGGTAGCAATGCCACGCAAGATGACCTGCGCATTGCCCATGAATGCATCAATCTCGGCATGTTTTCGGTCGCCATTCTGCGGGCGTTCGGCCGTTTTGTAAGCCGGATCACCATTGCCCCATCCTAAAATTTCGGCGTTTCCATCGACGGAAATCGTGATTTTATCGCAGGCGTCAGGCACATATCTCCCTTCCTTGTCAATGAGTGTCAGGTCGATGACCACCACATCCTGCCCGTCCGAACGTAGTGTCGTTTTGGTCGGTTCCATCGTTAGTCTCTGCGCTGCGCCCGTCGTCTCCACCTTTTCGGTAAGTATGCGCTTGCCGTTCTTATAGCCGTATGCCACCAATCGGCCGGGGTTGTAGGTCGTTGTCCATGTCAGATGACCGTCGCGAAGCATTTTTTGCTTGCCCAACGAGTGGCCATCTTGCACGAGTTCCACCTCATCCATATTGGAATAAGCCCATATCTCCACCGTCTGCCCCTCCTTACCTTTCAGGTTCCAATGGGGAAAGATGTGCAAGACAGGCTCGTTCGCCCATGCTGCCTTGAGGTAATAGGCCTCGTCTTTGGGGAAACCGCAATAGTCCAATATACCGAACTGTGAGCCTGTAGCAGGCCATTTCATCGGGTTTGGTTCGCCCCGGTAGTCAAATCCTGTCCAGTAGAAAGCGCCACCAGCCCATTTGTGGTCGCGATAGAACTGCAATCCGCGTTCGATAACGTTTTTTAGCCCATTTGATCGTTCCTCACCCTCCATGTTGATGCTGCGCATCCAGCCTTTCAGACTGTCGGTTTCATACACATTTCTGGTACCGCAACCGCTCGTCTCCTCGGTACCGATGACAAACCAGTCGGGATGTTTGCTGTGTCGATTCGCCACATCATTCTGAACGATATAATTGTATCCGTGGATGTCCACCTGCTTCGTCAGCCCATAGCCACCGCTGTTTCCGTATGTGTATAGTCGACTGTCATCATAGTCTCGGGCGAAATCGATCATACGACGGGCTATTTTTTCACCTTTCTCGCTACTCTCAATCCACCACTCCTCATTGCCGATGCTCCAAAGAATGACCGAAGGATGATTGCGGTCGCGCATAATCATCCGTGCCAAAAGGTCGAGATGTTCGGCATTTGTACCCATCAGCCGATTCTCGTCGATGACCATCATACCCAGTGAGTCGCACACATCGAGCATGGCGGGAGAGGCCGGATTGTGCGAGCAGCGGATGGCATTCATGCCCAAAGCCTTCAGTTTCTTCACCTCATATACCCACAACGCTTTGGGTAGAGCAACGCCCACGCCGGCATGGTCGAGGTGCATGTTCGCACCTTTGAGTTTTATCTCCTTTCCGTTGAGGCGCACACCCTCGTTCACGTCGAATGTTATGGTACGCAATCCCACATTTTGAGCGATTTCATCGATGATTTTACTGCTGTCTTCGGAGGATGTGATGGTCGAAACGAGCGTATAGAGATAGGGGTCTTCCACCGACCAGCGGTGTGGCCGGCTCACGGTGGCTACACCGTCATCCTCAAACGAGGCCACGACTTTTCCGTCTCTGTCTTTCAGCCGGTGCAAGATGGAGTAGGAACAGAATTCATCGTCTCGTCCCGTCGTAAGGCTCGATGCCGACACCTTGAACGCGCCATCCTCCTCCCTTGCGATAAACCTGATGCCATCAGACTCAAAGTGCAGGGGGGCGGTCTTAATGAGCCACACATCGCGGTAGATGCCCGCCCCCTCATAATACCACCCCTCTTCGGTCGAAGCATCGCAGCGCACGGTGATGATATTGTTACCGCCGTAGTTCAAATAAGGCGTCAGGTTATATTCGGTCGTGGCATATCCGCTTTTCTCGTGCCCCAAATAGAAGCCGTTGCAGAACACTTCACTGTTGCGAAACACACCTTCGAAGCGCACCGTAAGCTCGCGCCCCTCATCCTCTTTGGGCACGAAGAACCGCTTGCGATACCATCCCACGGAGTTCTCCGGATATTTCCAGCCCACCTGCTTGTAGCCATGCGAATGGCTGGCCTCCTCGGCGTAGGGCAAATCCACCACCCAGTCGTGGGGAAGATTGACGTGCTGCCATGCCGAGTCGTCGAAACTCTCCTTCGCCGGACTTTCATTTTGCCCCACCGCTTTGGTGAGATAGGTGAAATATTCCGTGCCATGCGAGAAGTCCTTCTCCATGGAGGCGGCATGGCCGAGGTGGAAAGTCCAGTCGTTATTGAGCAAGATGGTCTCTCGTTGCGCGTAAGAAACGCTCAGCGAGACAAAGAAAACGGTGGTGAGCAAGATTCGCTTCATGATCTGTCAGGATTACGGTTTTCATGCAAAGTTAGTAAAAAGATGCCGTGATAAGGGGCTTTTCAGCCGTTTTTTGCTACATTTGCGGATATATGAACCATCAGAAACTGAAAATGAAACGATGTCTTTTGTTATTTCTATCGGTAGTCATGACCTGCGGCCTACGGGCGCAACAGTATCGCAACCCCATCATCCCGGGCTTCCATCCCGACCCCAGCATCTGCCGGGTGGGCGACGACTTCTATCTTGTCAACTCTTCTTTTCAGTATTTCCCGGGTGTGCCCATCTTTCATAGCCGCGACCTCATCCATTGGGAACAGATTGGCAACGTGCTCACCCGCGACTCCCAACTGCCCCTCAAGGGCGCTACGTCGTGGTTGGGCATATACGCTCCTACGCTGAGATACCATGACGGCACTTACTATATGATTACGACAAATGTGGGAAATGGTGGCAACTTCATTGTGACTGCTACTGATCCTCGTGGCACTTGGAGCGAACCGATATGGCTGGAACAGCAGGGCATCGACCCATCCCTATATTTTGAGGATGGAAAATGCTACATGGTGAGCAATCCCGACAATACAATCATGCTCTGTGAACTCGATGTCAAGACGGGAAAACAGCTCACACCGAGCATGCCGCTGTGGCGAGGCACCGGCGGCCGCTATCCCGAAGGGCCGCATATCTATAAGAAAGACGGCTATTACTATCTGCTCATATCGGAAGGCGGCACCGAACTGGCACACAAGCTCACCATCGCTCGCAGCAAGAATATCTACGGACCATACGAAAGTAATCCTGCCAACCCCATCCTGACCAATTGCAATCTGGTCGGCCAGACGATGCAGATACAGGGCACGGGGCACGGCGACTTCGTGCAAGCTGGCGACGGCAGCTGGTGGATGGCCTTCTTGGCTTATCGCAATTATGGCGGAAGCTATCATCATCTGGGGCGTGAGACCTGTCTCGTTCCGGTGGAGTGGAAAGCAGGCGAGTGGCCTGTGGTGAACGGCGGGAAGCCTGTCGATACGCTCGTAACCGCCCGACTTCTGCCCCAAGTGGCGATGTCCGGACTGGCAGATGGCAACATCGCATGGCCACAAGCAAGGTCAGGCAAGAACGATGCCGATGCTTTCAGGCCGGAATGGATATGCATACAAAATCCCATCGATGCCAATTACCGTTTCAGGAATGGGCGTTTGACCCTGCGAGCTCACGGCACACTCACCCGGAACGGGCGCCCCACGTTCTTCGGCGCACGCCAGTGCAATGCTGCCATCATGGCTGAAACCATGATAGACCTCACCACTTTGTCGCCCACCCCATCGGTCTCTGACGAGCCGCCACGCTGTGGCCTGTCTGTCTATCAGATGCACGACGGACACCTTGACCTCTATACGGATGGCAAGCGGGTGGGTGTGGCAGCCCGCCTGAAGTCGGTCTTGGCCGACTGCACCTATTCCGGCATCGACACCGCGCTGCCTGCCGGCGCCAAGCAGCTACGTCTCCGCGTGACAGCCGACGGCGAGATGTACCGCTTCTTCTATGCCGTCGATGACGGTAAATATCGGGAAATCGCCGCCCAAAACTGCTCGCTGGTGAGTACGGAGGTCGTTGGCGGCTTCACGGGCGTGGTGATCGGTATGTATGTCGAAGGCCTGTCTGCCGACTTCCTCGATTTTCGGCTGACCAACAAATGACAAGTGCAGGACTATTTTTTAGGTTTAAAGAAGGAGTTAAAGGAGTTATCGCTCGTTTCACTCGCTAAGGAGTTAAGGCATCACCCTGCTAATTTCGTTGAAAGCAATTATTGTTGCCCGCTAAAAGTTGAGACAAAATGATAAGAAAATCCACCCGTTATCATTTGCGGTTTCATCTTCATACCGACAGTGAGGGCGCCCGGCAGATCGCCGTGTCGTAATTTTGACGGATGGCAGTTTTTACCATGATGTCGTGCCGTCATGCGCGGCCGTACGGTTCTCCAAGTGCTTAAGATCCTCCCTCACGGCACATTCCGTCATCGCTTCCCGCGCTGACGGGCACGTACGACGTTCGGTGTACATGCGTATGGCGTTCGGTGTACACACGTATGGCGTTCGGTGTACATGCGTACGACGCTCGGTGTACGTCGGCATCGGAATGAGAACGGTGTGCCGTTTGGCATATACGCCGTTTAGGCAAGCCCCTTTACGGCAAAGAATCTACACCCGGAGATTCATTATAGCTATTTGTGATTATGCGTCTTTCCCTTCCACAAAGTCTTTGGGGAGAAGGCCGAATTGCTTGTAAAAGCACTTGGTGAAGTATGACGGGCTGCCGAATCCTACCATATAGCAGACTTCATTGATCTTTATATTGTTCGTCTTCAGCAACATGGCGGCATGTTTCAGTCTCTCAAGTTTGATGAAATCGTTGGGCGAGACGTTCAGCGTGCTGCGGATTTTCCGGTTCAGGCTCGTGCGGCTCATGTTCATCTCTTCGGCCATGCGGTTTACGTTGAACTCACTGTCAGACATATTCTTGTCCACGACTTTCTCCAATTTGTGCAGGAAATCCAAGTCGCCCTTGCTGATAGATACGCTTTCTGAGGTGACAAACGGAGAGCAGGCATAGGCTTTCTGGATATTTTCGCGGACGGTGAGAAGATTATCGATGGTGGAAATTAGGTAATCCATGGAGAACGGCTTGACGATGTAAGCATCTGCGCCGCTCTCCATCCCCTCTGTTTTAGCCGTTTCCATCGTCACGGCAGTGAGCAATATGACAGGGATATGGCTGTAGGTCACGTTTTGCTTGACGGCACGGCACAGGGCAAGACCATCCATAGGTTCCATCATGATGTCCGATACGATGGCATTGACATTGGTATTGTCGTCGGCCAGAATGCGTAGCGCCTCCTCACCATCGGCCGCCGTGAGTACGTTGTATTCCTTTTGGAGTTTCTTTTTCTCGTATTCCCTCATCTGGACATTGTCCTCAACGATCAGAACGGTGTAGAAGTGTACCTGTCCGGCTGTCGTGTCTGCAGAGCCGTCATCGGTATCCGCCGTGTTTGCATCTGCCCACTTGATGGCCTCCTCCTGATTGACAGGGAATGTCAAGCGGAAGACGTTCATATCGTCCACATTGTCCATCACAAGCGAACCGTGATGCAATTCGGCCATCGAGCGTGATATGGCCAGACCGATACCGGTACCGGTGGTGCAGGAGGCGTTGATGGCATCCAGACGGAAAAACGGCATAAAGATTTTCTCACGCATGACTTTGGGTATCACCCGGCCGTCATTGGAGACGACAAGAGTCACCTCATCCTGCTCCCGTGACAGGGTAACCCCAACCTGATGGTCACAATACTTGACGGCATTGCTGATTAGGTTGCTGACGATTTTCGTCACAGCCTCATAGTCGATATAGGCATGGATGGTATCCGGAGGCAATTCCAACACGGTGCTGATGCTCTTCTCTCGCATCAGGGGCTTAAAGCGATTATACACTTCGGCGACAATCTTGTTAACGCTACAGTATTCAAAGTTCATACGGAGACCATTGCTTTCCGCCCGTCGAAAATCCAGTAGCTGGTTAATGAGATCACTCAGCCGGTTAGCATTCTTGCACATGATATCAAGGTCATCTTTCACATCGGTATCGACGATCTTTCCGCTTCCGATGATGTTTTCCAACGGTCCCTTGATCAGTGTGAGTGGGGTGCGGATTTCGTGTGCTACGTTGGTGAAGAAGCGTATCTTGCTCTGATAGAGTTCCTGCTCCTTCTTGTGTTCAAACAGTTCAATGGCGCGCTTTCTTTTGTACTGAAGTCTTCTGACCACATATCTGTATATCCTCCAGATGACAACGACGGCCAGAAGTATGTAGAGCATCTTGGCCCATATACTGAGCCACCAGTATGGGCGAACCGTGATCTTCAGCTGATATTGACTCTTGATGGTCGGGCCATCGCCTTGTTTTGCCCGTACAAGCAGCGTATATTGGCCTGCCGGAAGGTTTGTATAGGCAATGTAGTTGTCCGAGCGCAGGTCCTGCCAGTCCTTGTCATATCCTTCCAGAGTGTATTCCAACAAGGCTTGCGGATAATTGGCGGAGCAGAGAACGGCCATATGGAGGGAGAACGCGTTCTGCTTCATCGGCAGAGACAGTTCGTTCGTAAAGGTGATACTCCTCTTCAGTGGGGTTTCATGCGTATCGTATTCCATGACGGAGTTGCCAATGCGCAATTCTGTAGCTACGATCTTTGGTACCGTAGGCATGGCTTTCAACGACTGCGGAGCGAACCGTACGAATCCTTCCAGCGAACCAAAATAAATTCGCCCCGAATTATCTATAAGTGAAGAACTGTAATTGAACTGCGTATCGGGCAACCCGTCTGCTTTTGTGAAGAACCTGTAATCACCCGTACGTACGTCATAGCGTATTATACCGTTGTAAGTGGTCAGCCAAAAGATGCCTGACCCGTCTTCTACGATCTGGAATATCGTCTGCACGGGATTGTGACGGGGAAAGGGTACGGTCAGGAAACTGTCATTACGCTCATCGTAACGGAAAATGCCTTTACCCTGCGAGGCAAACCATATTTGCCCCGTATGATCCTCAAAGATTGATAGAATCTTATTTGTCGGTATCGACTTTGAACGGTCGGAATGCGCATAGTGGCGCCATCGTGTCTGTTGGTCTCTGAGGCAATAGATGCCATTCGTTTGCGTGACCACCCATAGGGTTCCGTTGCGATCTTCCTTAACGTCGTTGATGAGAACTCTCGGTATTTGCTGCTCATAATGGAATGTGCGGGCTTTCCGGTCATAGCTGCACAATCCTCGTATCGTGCCCAGCCAGATGGTGCCTGTACGCGATCTGCAAATAGAAAATACCGTGTTGTCTTGCAAAGAACCCGGAGCACCATCGGCCACAAAGGCCCTGACCACTTTCTTGGTGCGTATATCTATCAGTCGTACTCCATACGAGAAAGTGCCTACCCACAGCATATTGTCATCTGCACAGAGGCCATGTATGTTTGGAAAGGCCGCACTCTCGGTGACGAAGGTGAACAGATCGTGCGAAGGATCCATGCAGTTGAGCCCGCCATCCTCTGTGCCTATCCATATATTGCCATTCTTATCTTGACACAATTCTCTCACCCGCTGACCGTAGAGTGTATTTTCCCGCCCCACGAAAGGTATGAATCTCTCAAACTGCGGATGCAGTGTGGGAAGATAGTTGACACCGCCGAAGTAAGAGCCTATCCAGATGCCCCCATCCTTGTCGCGGCAAATGCAGTAGAGAGGGTTGTCGGAAAGTGAATACGGATTGGAGGCCTCGTAGAAATAATGACGGATGGAATTGTCCTGAGTATTATACACATAAAGTCCCTGTTCTGATGCAGCCCATATCTTTCCATTGTCTGCTATCAAGGCTCTGACAAAGATATTTTTCCCGTTCTCCTTCGACAAGATAGGGCGCATGGCATGCGTAGACACATTGATTTCGCACAGGCCATGACGGTCTGAGCCTATCATAACGATGCCGTTGCCTGCATCGACAATAGAAGATATGATGTCGTTCGCCAATGGCTCTCTTTGTTGTCCGTCCTTGTCAGAAAAGGGATGCAGGGTGTGCAGATTGTCATAACTGAAATAAAGTCCTCCGCCAAAGAACCCTATCCACATGGTGCCCTGCCTGTCGAAACCAAGCCCCGATACGTTCGGGTGTTCCAGAAGCCTGTTGTTGTGCATCTTCCCCGTCTTCAGGTCATAGCAGAACAAGCCCTGCTCGTTGGCGGCAATATATATACGGTTGCCATGCCCCTGTATCAGGGTCACGTTGTTGCTGATGACTGTTCCATTGGTACTGCGGAGGGCAAATCGGCGGAACGTGTTGGTCTGTGGCGAATAAATGAATACTCCTTCATCCGTGCCCACCCATATCTTTCCGTGTCGGTCTTCATAGAGAACGTTGATGATATCGCTGCCGAGACCGCGGGCATTACCGTGATATACCTTCATGGAGACTCCGTCGAAACGATTGAGCCCTGCCCTTGTGCCGAACCACATAAATCCCGTACGGTCTTGCAGGATGGCATAGACGGTATTCTGCGAAAGCCCGTTCTGTCCGTTCAGGTGTCTGAACAGAAACTCGGCCTTCGCCAAAGAGAGCAAAGGAAACAGCAAGCATGCGGCCAGATATATGTATCTCTTCATCGGACTGTTTTTTTCTTTCTTTTTCGGTAACCGCTCTGAAGAATTACCATAGTGAACGTCAAAGGTAATCAATTCGGCAGATAAAAACGCATTCGGAATCCTTTTTTCACCGGAGAAGCCCAATATTGTCCCAAACGTCTCAAGAGCACGGCGAAACGCCTTGCCTGTGGTTCCGGCACATCGTTTCGGCTCTGCCATCAGGCAGAAGCGGTGACGTGCGTCGTTCGGTGTACGTGCGTACGCCGTTCGGTGTGCATGCGTACAGCGTTCGGTGTACGTGCGTGCGACGTTCGGCGTACGTCACCGGCAGGGTGGAAAGCGACGATGAAACGGATATAAAGGGGGCGGCGTAAAGACATTTTCCGGCTGAAAAAGCGTAAAAACATCCGGACGAGTGGCTCTGGAACAGGGAGTGGCAACTGTCCGACGCTTGGCGAAAACATACGGAAAACATTTGGGATAACATTGGGAAAAGCCCACTATGCCATTCTTTCATTTGAAGAATGACGGCGTCCTTTCCGGCGAATACAGTTCCCAAAGCGATGCCACAGTCCATCCCGGGGCAAACACATCGTTGTAGAACCCTTTTCCGTTTTTGCCATAATCCCATGTCGTATGCTGTACTACTTCGGGATAGAAGCCGGGCTTGGCGATGTTAAAGTGTTGCTTCTCGGTGGGCATCAGCTGGCAGAGCGATGACTGGATGACGTTGCACATACCTGCGAAGCGGCTCTCTCCTGTCTGTTCGGCGAGCCATTTCACGATGTGCGGCAACTCAAACACGAACACGTCAATGTGATTGTTCTCTACCGATACGTTTCCCCACCCGCGCGACTTGAAGCCCACATCGCCGAGCATCTGGCCGGAAGCGAAAGGCACATCCCACGTATAATACCACGACATGGCAAAATAGGCAGCCTGTTGGCACAAGCCGATGTAGTGTTTTCTCTCTTTACCCTTAGTCGCCATTGCCAAATAGTAAGTGGAGGTGACGGCTGCGATGGCGGCCTCCTTATCCTCGCAGTTGGCGTCGAGGGTAGAAGAGAAATAGTCGCTTTTAGAGATAATGTTCTTCTCCACGTAATCCGCAGTCTGTTTGGCAGCCTGAAGATAGGTATTGTTACCGAAGTATTTCCACCCCATCACAAGTGTCGAGGTGGCCGACGGCGTACTTCCGCCAGACTCATCTACGTCGGTTCCGTCGTCCTTATATTTGCGTGCGAAGCGACCATCGGCTTTCTGAATCTTCACAAGATTATCGAGCAGCGTACGTATCTTGTCCTCCCACGCCTTGTGCTTGCGTCCATGTTTCTTTTCATATTTCAGATAGTGGAGCACGGCATAGGCCGCTTCGCTCTGCTGGCGGATGGAGTGAGTTGCGCTGGCAGGGAAGCTGTCTTTGAAGTTTACAGTATCTAAGAAATAGCCGGCGGCAGTAAAGCCATGAGCAAGAAAGCTGTCGAAGATGGCATTGCCCATTTTCACAAGTGCCGTGTCGCCATATTCTTCGCCATATTCTATCTCGTTGAAAGCGTTGAGCAGCACGCGACCGCAGAATCCCAACTGTACCTCGGTCGTGGGAATACAGTTGCCGGTGAGGATGGAAATGCCGGAGTTGTATTTCAAAGGATACTTGTCGACAAACGAGTTGCGGAAGTATCCGCATAGGTGCGCCTTCATCTCATCGCCGGTATAGGCCGGTGTCAACGGCTGTGGGTGCATGCAGTCGTAGCAATACTGCCACATGTGGGTGACAAAATCACCGTAGGAGGCTGGCGTGCTGCGATGGATGCGCCAACGTATTGTGCGCTCCTGCCCTTCCGAAAGTTTCACAAAAGCCGTCATGGAGGGAGTAAGTGTGAGCTTGCGTATGTAGCGCATGGGCGACTCTGCATAGGGAAAACCGAAGGTGAGCTTGACCTCCCGCCCCTCGCTGTCGAATCCAAGATAACCCACCGAAGTGTTTCCGGGCAGTATCACTTCTCCCTCCGTGAGCTGTGTCTGCACCTCATCGGGCGCATCGATCAAGCGCAATACGCTCACCGCCTCATGACGTACGTCGTCGTAGGCACTGGTGAGAGGCGTGGTGAGCCGGTCTTCACGAAAGTTCCAAATCTTACTTGTTCTAAACGAAGGAGCCTCCTTAGGCGAACGCATGTTCCTATGATACCAGAACCCGGGCAGGTAGAACTCGCTGTTGCCGGCATCAAGACCCGTAGAGAGTTTCGCTTCGAAATGGAAGAAAATGTCCTTCTTGGCACGTATACGGATAGCGAGAATCCGGTCGTCGCCGTCCATGGTCACTTGTCGACTAACCTCCGCAGGCATGTCCTGCCAACTCACATACTTGTCGCCCTGTAGCTTCAAGTGATGGCTCACTGCTTCATTTCCCGGCTCTTTGACCATCAGTGTGGCCTCGATGTCCTGAGCCTGTATAGGCAGCAGTGCCGATAAGAACAGCACGCCAAGTGTAATTCTCCTAAGTTTTTTCATATTTTGAACGTTGGTTATTGTCGGACGAATGGCATACTTATTAGGTTGAATTTTCCACTGCGCATTGGTTGGGAGATGCCCAACCAACGGCAGTGAAGCCTTTAAAAACAATCTTTTACATCTGACAAACATGGCATTGTCAAAGTGGAACATACCTTAGAGCATGAAAGTTATTACTTATTAAGTAGGTATTCAAAACTAAACACCTGCATATTTCCCTCTGTTTTATTCTTCACTTTGTCATTATCTTTAATAAAAATCAATTCTCAACTATCTTACCCTCGATATATTCCACCGTATTCTTCTGGCAGTTTGTGCCCGAATAGATGCTGTGGGTGACAGCAAGCCATATCGTTTCGCTGTCCTTGAGGAAGAAAGAACTGTAGTAGGCTCCTTGCTCTGAGGGGAGCGATGAGAACGGCATGGTGCGATATTTAAAGTTATGTCCCGTATTGTCGCCGATGCACACCATGCTACGGCAGGTCTGCCACACCGAGCCGCTTTGGTCAGAATGCCCCATGACCACAACCTCACCCGTGGGCAACTGAATGCAGTACGGAGCACATCCGCCGCGGATCAGTTCTGCCACCCACCGGCGATCATTGTACGTTCCGTTCCAGTCGGATGTCTCCCATTCCCCATCCAGTGGTCGATATAGTATCGATGGATTTTCGTTAGAGCCGATGCTCTCGATGGAGAAGAGCACACCCTTGTTGCCTTGCAGGGCTATTGGCACAGGCATACCGTCGCGCTTGCCGGGATTATAGCTGGCACGCTGGAAGGCCGTCCACGTGAGGCCGTTGTCAGTGGAACGGGAACAGAGTATCTCTTGATAGAGATCGTTGGGCTGATGCTCCCACCAGTAGGCTTCGCTCGATACGAGTAGTTCAAGTTCGCCACCGGGCAGCTGTACGATCTGCGGCTCCCACGTGCGTCCGCGCCCCACGGTGATGGGGTCGCCCCATGTGTTACCGCCATCTTTGGAGATGCAGACGAATACCCGGCAATTGCTATTGGTCTCCGGATTGGCATTGCCGATAAACTGCATCAGTATCCAGCCATTATTCAGTCGGGTGAAGGTGGGATCGGAAAAGCGATTCCATCCGTTGCCCATGTTGGAAAAGGCCATGCTGTAATCCATCAGTTTCTCTGCGTCAGACCAAGTCTTCCCATTGTCGGTGGAGCGTTGCAAATAGATGTTTTGCCAATGGTCTGTATTCACCGCCGTACCGTCGCCGCCATGGTAAGTGAGCAGAATGGTATCTGCCGACACGCGTACCATGCGGGGGTACTCGGCCTGTATGTTGTCAGGCGTAAGCTGTATGCGGTTGGTTCTATCCCATACAATTCTGTGGCTGACGGGCTTCACCGTGTTATCTACGGCATAGGTGCTGTAGTCCGTCCATGTGCGAACGGTCTTGGTGATGGTCTGTTCGTCGCCGTCGAGGTCTGCCGTGACCGTGGCCACGTAATCGGTGGCCGGGTCGAGACCGTCCACCGTTACAGAATAGATGTTGTCTGCGGTGAGGGTGGGCGCATATTCTTTCATGTTGCCCTGCCGGCCAAACGAGAACCTGAGTGATGACACGCGGCCGTTATACCCTGCCAGCTTGAAGCGGGCTGTTACGGCATTCTTGCCTATCGCCCAGTCTTCCGACGACCATTCCAGCCCCGGCAGTGTCTCCACGATTCTGGACGCGCTATAGACAACGGAGCCGCTGCGGGTCTTAAAATAGACGCGTACGGAGTTTTTGCTGTTGGGCTGCAAGTTCGGGCAGGTGAGTTCCGGCTCGTCACCTTCAGGCAGCGACGTGCCCACACGTTCGCTGTACATATTGTTATAGGTACGGCTCAGCCCATAGAAGTTATGGGTAAATCCCCATTCGACAATCTCCTCTCTCGGGATGGTCAGCCCCGTGATGCTGAACGTAGCCGTGGTGGCCGTGGTCTCCGTCAAGACTATGCTGAACGAAGACGCCTTGACCAAGTATGTCTTCACAATGGGTTGGCAGGCCTCATCGCCCTTGACCACTGCCCGCAACCATGCGTCGGCGGTCGATTTGAATGTGTATGACTTGCCCGTTGCCCCGCTAATATCGCTCCACGAACTGCCATTGTCGGCAGATTGCTGCCACTGAATGGTGCCATAGTTGGCTGAAGTCCAGTTGAGCTGAAGCGTAGTGTTCATATTCTTCCGAGCGTAGGCAGTGATAATCTCTTGTGCCATCGACTGCATGGAGCAAGCCAAGAGAAAGGCTATCATTATCTTCCTTATCCGGTTCATATCGTATTGTTTTATTTGATGACAATTTGTTTGGCGTATTCCCGCCCGTCAGTGAAGACACAACCTATTATATACACTCCTTGAGGGATGCCGTCGAGCGTGATGCTCAACCTGTCTGCGCCCGTCGAAGGCTTGGTCTGCTTCACCAATATGCCCGATGCACTCATCACCAGCACCTGCTTCACGGGGCATGGGGATGCAATATTGAGCACACGGTCACGACAATCGACAGAAAACATTTCCTCACTTACCCGCTCAATAACGGTAGAGGCCGTAACAGTGAACTTGACGCTCACCGTGCATTGGCTGCCATCGCTTACCTGCAGAAAGTAATCGCCAATGGCCGAGACCTCAATGGCGGGCGATGTTCCCAGCACGTCCCCATTGCCGTCAGTCCACTCGTATCGATAGGCTCCGTCGCCTCCGGTCACGCTGATGCCGCTTCCCAATGTCAGCCTGTCTTGCCCCAGCTCCACCTGCACATCGTCGGCTATGACACTGAGCACAGGGTGCTGCTCTATCCGGACGGTAATCACGCTTTGTGCACGCACCGCCAATAATGCGAATGACAGAAGGGATAATAATGATAGCCTTATTCTCATAATTTTCATTTATAACATTTATAAATTATTGCCCAGAATGCTTCAAGAATGCGAAAAAGCCCTGACGATGCCCGCAGCCCATTGCTTCGGCTCTGCCATCAGGCGGAGACGGTGATGTACGGCGTACGGTGTACGTGCGTACAACGTTCGGTGTGCATGCATACGGCGTTCGGCGTACGTGCGTACAGCGTTCGGCGTACGTCACCGTCAGGGCGGCAAGCGTTCATCTTCAAGGCCTTCATCCGCCACGATTGCAACGTGGCGACCGGATTGCCGCATGAGGATGAACAGCAACAATCCTATTTGACAACTACTTTCTTCACTTGTCCGTTAGACATCTTAACGATATTGAGACCTTTATGCGTGCTGCCCACAGCCTGTCCGTTCACGTTGTAACGAGCCACCTCCTTTGCCTGTGCATCCTGCTGCGGGGTTGCGACACCCGTGCCCGTACCGATGACGAACGTGCCGCCCTTGGCGAAAGCAGAGCCCATCTGTGCGGCATTGATGGTCTGTACACCCCATTCGTAAGTGCCGTCGGCAAGGTTGGAAAGGGTGAGCGTGGTGTTCATATAGTTGTTACCGTCGCGCAGCACCTTGCGCACACCGTCCTTGTCACCGCCCACGAAAGAAGTAACGTTGTTGTACAGGCGCCCTGTGGTGGTCTCCTTAAGGTAATACTCATAAGTTACGTTATTCTTCGACGAAGACGCGGGCGACCACGACAAGGTGACGCTGCTGCCGTCTACGTTCTGGTTCAAGGCCGTTGGAGCGTCGGGACGAGACGGCACGGCTGAAGTGTTGCGGGTGAACACCATGGAGCGTCCGGTGTTACCGCTGAAGTAAGTCTCATCGCCATGGTAACCCGTGAAAGTGTAGTTGAGCGCATTCTGCACGCCATAGTCGAGGAAGAAGATGCCTTGCTCAGAAGCGCCCGGGATGCGGACATAGGATGTAAGCCCTGCATCAGACCCCTTCAGGAGCCATCCGGCTTGGGTGTTGCTGCCACCGTCGATAAGCCTCTCACACCAACCGTCGAGGAAGAGGTCATAGTATCCATCCCCGTCATAGTCGACAGCACGTATGCCCATGTTGTTGGAATTGAGCGGACGGGTATCCATAGAGCGGGCTACGTAGGTGTTGTCGTCTGTATAGGAAACCTCATTGAACTCACCTTTGGTCACCTTACCGATAAGCAATTGTGAGAAATAATTCCATACGCCGGCTGCAAATGCATCGTTGGGCGACTCTCCTGTGACGAAGATGTCGGGAGTACCGTCATTGTTGAAATCGGCAACCACGATATTGCCGTTGCCCAGCTGATGGGAAACGCCTGTACCGATTTCAAGACTGTAAAAGGAGGTGGTGCCATCGTTGGTCGCCCCGACATTGAGTAAAGCCATGAAAGTGCGATTCACTTTATTCCCTGCGGTTGTTATGGCTTGAGTGCCGTCTTGGTTGTCTATATTGCCTTGCAGCAGGAAGTCGGGATAACCGTCTTTGTTGAGGTCATAGGCTGCGACGGTGCAGAGCGCCATTTCGAAGTCTACCTCGCCATTGCCGATGATTCCTTGTTCGAGCACATTCTTGAACGTGCCGTCGCCTTGGTTGATGAGCACACCGCAGTTGGCTTGACGATTGCCGCCAACAGAACTCCAGCCGATGGTCACGACGTCGGGCAGTCCATCCTGATTGAAGTCGGCCACATCGGCAGCACGAGGATACCAGTCCACCGTGCCGCCCTTGGAATCCGTCACCTTGTAGCGGCCGTCAAGGGCGAAGTTGCCATTCCCGTCATTCAGGTAAACACCTGCGTGGTCGTAGGCTTCGCCGGCAATATAGAGGTCAATATACCCGTCGCCGTTAAAGTCGGCCGGGATGATATGGGAGCGGTAGCCACAGAGTTGCGCGAACTCCTTGTGATCATATGCCGAGCCGTTCCACGTGAATACCCACGACTGGAAAGCGGAATGCTGTTCGTCGCCGTTCTCATCTTCGTAGATACGTCCCGGGGCTGCGTCCGAGTGGGGGTATCCGGAGACAATAAGTTCTTTCAAACCATCGTTGTTAAGATCAATCTCACATCCTCCGGCATAGTCATTGGCCAGTGTTTTGTCAATGCTGCTGATGGTGATGGTCTGCGCACTCATGCCCATTGTCAGGCATAATGCCGCCGCAAAGGTAGTAATTCTCTTCATAGTTACTTGTTGTTAGTTATTGGAATGTTGATAGATAGCCACACCGTACAGTCTGCGATGTGGCCGTTATAGATTTGCTTGTGGGTTATTCGAAACGTGGTTTGCTCCATCCTTTCTGTGCTGTCGTGACAGAAGTCGCCCATCCATCATCGCCCAACTCTATCGGGCTGACAAACATCGGGCGGCGGGCGTAACCGCTCTGCATATTCTCCTTGCCGGCTTCGGTGGCGTTGTAGGCTAAGAAGAGATGGGTGCCGGCAGTGTTGAGGAATCCGCGCATCGGGTTTTCGGGGTTCACGATTTCCGTACCACCCACAACGAGCGATTCGCCATTAGACCCTGCCGTCAGGCTTGTGCCGCTCTTGTCGAGATAAGGCCCGGTGATAGCAGTTGCCATAGCATAGTGTATCTCTTTGTTCGTACCATTGGCGACAGTGCCCATAAGATAGAACCGCTGACTGCTTGCGCGTACGATAGCTACATCGGTGAAGTCGGCGCCGGCAATCTTGGTAGCATCGCCTAACAGGGTAGCCCCGGTGGTGCGGTTCAGGCGCAGACGCCGGATATAGGTGCCATCATCGGTGGTGTAGCACAGATAGAAGCTTGTGGAGACGACAACGAAGAATGGGTCTTTTATCGTCGTCGCCCCTACATTCTCTGCTGTCAGCAACGTATCCCGATCTGTATAGGGGCCTGCCGCAGCTGTGGCATAAGCCGCTCCTATGACATTGCTGCCTTCCAGTGTGTAGAACATCCAATAGGTGGCACCTGTCACCGTGCGTGCATAATCCACGGAAAGGGAGTTCACACGCCCTTCTCCCCATGTCGGTGACGTGGTGAAGACATCGGTGCCAGTAGCCCATGTCATCAGGTTGTTGGAGGTCAGCGACCTGCATATATAGGTAAGGCCGGGTGACCATTGTGTCGTAGCGGATATAGCTACATACATGCTGGCTCCTTTTACCAGCGTTCCTCCTTCCAGAGAAGGCTCCCACACGGGATTCCTGAAGCTCGTGTTCTCGGGATTTTGACTGCCGTTCCATAATATGGAGTCGATGCCGTCGTCCCCGTTGTCGGTACAGCCCGTGATAACAAGCGGCATCATCATGCCGGTTACCATGACCGCACATATCATTCTGAATATCTTTTTCATTTCCGATAAGTTTGTTTGAATGTCATTCATACTTTAATAACCCGGATTCTGCGTCAGCCCCGGCCATAGGTTGATTTCGTGGTTGGGTATGATCCACAGATGGTTTTGCCCCACCTTGAAGTTAAGGAAGTCGACATCACGCTCCGAAATTTCATTTACCTTAGCCTGCTCGTGCAGATCGCCCCAGCGATCGAGGTCGAACCACCGCGTACATTCTCCGCAAAGCTCTACTAACCGCTCGTGTTTGATCTGGGTGAGCAGCTCATCGTAGGTGGTAAAGTTCGCGGAATTAAGATCAGCCATGTTCACTCGGCGGCGCACCTTATTGATATATTCCACGGCAGTGGTTCGGTCTTCGCCAAGCTCGTTGAGCACCTCAGCATACATCAGATAGATATCAGCCAAACGCAATACTCGAAAATTAGCGCCCGACGAATAGTCTTCGGCCTTATTGTCGGTCTCCACACTGGTGTATTTCTTCCAATAGCAGGCGTGGGGGAACTTATTGTTTGTATATCCCTCGGTAGCGCACCATTCTGACCATGTCTTGCCATAATAGTTGGCAGTGGTGGTCTGCGGCTCGGCGGCATCGTAATAGAACAGGGTATGGAACTTGCGCATATCCACGTTGCCGTCTTTGTCTCGCTCCTTATTGAATTCGTCAAGAAGCCAGTCGCGCGAGGAACCGTCGTTCCATGCGCCGGACCCATCGCTCAAGTAGAGGCCGAGGAACTTGGGACGCTGGTTTCCCACTTCGTTGCCGTTGATGAGGCCGTCCTTGAAGTTGATTTCGAAAAGCGACTCGTCATTGTTCTCATTGCTCTCGGTAAAGTTGTCCATCCAGTTATCGCAGAGTTTGTAGATGCCCATCGCAAAGATATCCTCCATGTTTTTCTTGGCAGCCTGCCAATATTCCTTTGCAGCGGCAGCGTCTTGCGAAGCAGTGTCCCATGGACGGTGACACTTCATACCGGCGAGCTGCATGTTGCAGCGTGCCATCATGCCGAGTGCCCCTCCTTTGGTGACACGCCCCTTCTCGTTAGTAGACCATGAGTCGGGCAGCAGCCCGGAAGCCTTCGTGAAGTCGGCAAGGGCTTGCTTGAACAGGTCTTCCTGTGAACCAATCTCCCCATTTTCGACAGAACTGGTCTGGATTGGACCTTTGCCATATACGCCGGCGATAGCCCAATAGGCGACACCTCGGATGAAATAGCCTTGCCCCAGAATGTGATCGGCATCTTCCTTACTGAAAAGGTCGTAACCATGATCATTCATGTTGTCGATGACCTGATTCACATAGTAGATACTGTTATACATGGCCTGCCATGGGTTGTTTATCCCCTCGTTGCTGGTGTAGTTGTAGGCTGAGATAATAAAGTTGGCGTCGGCCTGAAACTCGGCGTTTGGGCTTTCGCTCCACCCCTCGTCACCTCGGAGGATGAGTAATACTTGGAACCAACGGCTGAAAAATCCCGGACGACGCCATGTGGAATAAGCCGCAGAGAGCCCTTCATCGAACTGACTGGCGGTTTTCCAGAACGTATCGGCAGTTTCCTTGTTGGGGTCGGAAAGTGACAGCCAGTTGTCACTGCACGCCGTGATACCGCCGAAAAGCATGGTGCCCATTATTATTTTTGCTATTGTCTTTTTCATAATCTGTGTTTCTTCATTTTAGTTAGAATGTTAGTTGCAAACCGAAATTGAGTTGCCTTGCGGAGGGATATTGGCCGGAGTCGATGCCCTGTCCGTAGACATAGGTACAGATGAAGTCAGGATCATAGCCCTTGTAACCGGTAAACGTAATGAGGTTAGTTCCGCTCACATAGGCACGCAACTTCTGCATGAAGATCTTCTTGGCCACCGATGCGGGGAGCGTATAGCCCAACTGTATGTTTTTCATCCGGAAGTAAGTGCCACTTTCGAGGAATCGGTCGCTGGCCTTATTATTGTCAGTAGAGTTGGCGTACATGCGTGGGTATTCCGTGGAGGGATTGTCCCAAGTCCACGGGTTGACATCGGCTGGGATGTTATCCACGTTGAAGTTGAGCGTAGTGGCACGCACCTCATTATATATCTTGTTACCGAACTTGCCAGACCAGAACATGTTGAAGTCGAAACCCTTATAGGCCAGAGTCACATTGAAGCCAAGTTCAAACTTGGGCAGCGGGCTGCCGCACCAGTCTTTGTCTGTGTCATCTATTTGCCCGTCGCCATTCACGTCGATATAGCGTACATCGCCCGGCTGAGCATTGGGCTGAATCACTTTCACAGTACCGTCAGACAGGGTGGTGGTATAGTTGTATACCTCGTCCATCGACTGGAAGATACCATCGGCCTTCAGGAGGTAGAAGTCTGAGATGGAACGTCCTACTTCCGTGCGGGTATAGTTTTCCTGTATATAGGCATCGCCCATCTTCAGCACCTTGTTTCTCACCGTAGCCATGTTTGCACTCACGCTGTAATCGAAGTCGCCTACGTGGTCGTGCCAGCCCAATGTAATTTCAACACCTCGGTTACGCATCTCGCCGTAGTTAGTCCAAAGAGTAGAAATACCCGTAGCCCACGATTGCGGCACATTGAGCAGCAGGTCGGTAGACTTGGCGTTATACCACTCGACTGAACCAAAGAGACGACTGCGGAACAGATTGAAGTCGGCGCCGATATTGGTGGTGGTCTTTGTTTCCCATCCCAAGTTCACATTCACTTTCGAGGTCTGTGTGGCGCCGTAGTGTATATTTTCGTTACCTGATGGGCCGAACACGGCATAGAGACCTTCATAAGGACCGGAATGATCGATTGTAGGGATATAGCTGTAGTTACCCAAAGACTGCATATCGCCTACCTTACCCCAACTGGCACGCAGTTTTAGGTTATCGACCACCTTCTTGACGGGCTCCCAGAACTTCTCTTCTGAGATTCTCCATCCTACGGATATGGAGGGGAAGTAACCGCGCCGATGGTTAGGACCGAACTTGGAGCTGCCATCAGAACGAAAGTTGAACTGCAGCAGGTAGCGTTCTGCATAGTTATAGTCGATACGCCCGAGATAGGATAGCTGGCGACGTTCCTGCTCGGAGCCTCCCATCTTGTTTTGCGTGCCCACAAGGTCGATCTGCCACAGCCCCTGAACCTGTTGGTTGTAGCCTTGATTCGAGAGCCAGTGCCAATTCACGTCTTCTGCGGTATGTCCCACAAGGGCTGTCACATGATGCTTGCCGAAGATACGGTCGTAGGTGAGCGTATTTTCCACTATGGTGGTAATGCGTTGGTCGCGGTCTTCGTCGAGAACGTCGTTATATCGCGTCTCACCGGAAGCCATGCGCATGGTATAGCAATGGTTTATATACTTGTGACGTCCGAACCAAGCGTCCACACCCACATTGAGCCTGTAGGTAAGATGCTTAATGGGTCTGAGTTCCAGATAGGCGTTGGCTATGGCACGATTGTCTACCGCCAGACCTTCGTAGGAATTCTGTATGGCCACAGGATTACTGGAATAGGTGGGGAACGCGGCGCTTCCGTAGCCGTATCCTCCTTTGTGCGATGGCTCGTCGGGGTCGTATACGGGTATCACCGGCGGCATAGCCAAGGCATTGGCGAAAGATCCCCAATTCGTCTGATGATTCACAGCATTCTGGAACGTAGAGTTCACGCCTATTTTCATAATCCCATAGGTGGCATCCGCATTGAGACGTACGGTGAATCGTTTGTAGTGAGGCCCTTCCATCAGGCCGGTCTGGTCCATATAGCCCGCCCCGAGGGCAAAGTTTACGTTGTCGGAGCCTTGCGTGTACATCATATTATAGTCTTGGGTGATGCCCGTCTTGAAGACGGCTTTCTGCCAGTCGGTATTAGGGATATACTTGCCTGTGTTGGTCTCTGAATAGTTGGCTGCAGGCCAGTCGGTATTAGCATTCAGATAGGCTTGCTCGTTGTAATACATGAAATCGGTGGCATTCTTCATCTTGATTTTCTTGGGCATATCGGCTATGGAGAAAGTAGCCGAGACGTCGAGGGTCGGCTTGCCCTTCTTTCCCTTCTTGGTGGTGATGAGTATCACACCGTTAGCGCCACGCGCGCCGTAGATAGCGGCTGCCGAAGCATCCTTAAGCACTTGCATCGACTCTATTTCCGTGGGATTGAGGTTGTTCACATCGTTTACGATCATACCGTCAAGAACATAGAGCGGACCAACGGTGTTGAACGAACCCACGCCGCGAATCATCACATTGCTCATAGCGCCGGGCTGACTGGTGGTTGACACCGACACGCCGGGCACCTGCCCTTGAAGCATCTCATATATATTGGTTGCTGCGGTCTTCTTGGCATCAGCCACATCTACCACACCAACCGACCCCGTCAAGTCAGCCTTGCGCTGCGTTCCATAGCCAATCACGACAACTTCGTTGAGGTCGTTCCGAGTAGCTCTCATAGCTACATCGATCGTATTGCGCCCTGCCACGCCTATCTCCTGTTCGTTATATCCGACATAGGTGAAGCGGAGGCGGTCATCTCTTGAGACGGCAATGGAATAGTTGCCATCGGCATCAGTGACAGTCATCGACTTACTGTTTAGAGAAAGGATGGTGACACCTATCAGGGGCTCACCTGTGGCGGCATCTCTTACCCATCCCCTCACATTCTGTGCCGAAATGGCTACAGAAACAGAAAAGAAGGCAAGTAGCAGAAATGTTTTCCACATGTTGATCTTTTTTTTCATCTGGTTATGCGTTTTAGGTTTTCATCTATGCAAAAATAGAGGTTATCCCATGCGGGCGATGTAAAATTCCGACCAAAGAGATGGAAAAATCAAATCAAACCACTGGAGGAGTATTACTTTGGGCTGTTTTTTTCAATTTTGGTTCGATTTTTATAGTACGTCTTTCTCTCCGAAATGACTGCATTGCACTCGTTGGTGGAATTAAGGCAACGTACATTTGACTCTGTCAACAGATCAGCAGGTTGCGGATATTTCAGTCGGCAGGCATCTTCGCGGCATCGTCTCCATGCGTGTTTCTTCGACGCTCCCTGTTCCGATGGTGACGTACATCGAACGCCGTACACACGTACACCGAACGACGTACGCACATACACCGAACGACGTACGCACATACACCGAACGCACGTACACCGGACGCTGTACGTTGCCGTTCTCGCCTGATGGTAAGGTCGCAGCGATGGTCAAAAGATACCGTTACAATGCTTTTACATGTTCTCAAAACTTTTAGAAAATATTGGATAATCCCCCTGCAGGATCAGACATGAGATGGATGAATAGCTGTGAATTTCGAAACTTATGTATTTTATCGCATCAGTAATAATTTCAGATATATTCTTCCGTTACAATTTTTTATCGTACCTTTGCACGCGAAAAGGGAACTTGAAAGAAGACGGTAGGGCGTTTTGAAGTAGTTCCTACGGTTATTTATATTAAAGATTTATTTTTGAAGACATTTGAAGAATTGGGCGTCAGCGAAGAGATTCGCCGCGCCATTGATGAATTGGGCTTTGACCATCCCATGCCCGTTCAGGAAGAAGTAATCCCGTATTTACTTGGTGATAACAACGACGTCATTGCTCTGGCACAGACCGGAACAGGCAAGACAGCGGCATACGGCATCCCCGTATTGCAGAAAGTAGACCCCGCAAGCAAGGAGACGCAGGCGCTGATCCTCAGCCCCACGCGCGAGTTATGCTTGCAGATCGCTGATGACCTGAACGCATTTGCCAAGTATATTGACGGTTTGCACGTGGTGCCCGTGTATGGAGGTGCCAGTATCATGACCCAGATTCACGCCTTGAAACATGGTGTGCAGATTATCGTGGCCACCCCCGGGCGCCTCATCGACCTGATGAATCGCGGTGTGGCAAAGCTCGACAACGTGCGGAGCATTGTGCTCGACGAGGCCGACGAGATGCTCAACATGGGCTTTACCGAGAGCATCAACACCATCTTCGAGGGAATGCCCGAGCAGCACAACACGCTGTTGTTCTCTGCCACGATGAGCAGAGAAATCGAAAAGATTGCCCGTAATTACCTGCGCGACCATAAAGAGATCGTGGTGGGCTCGCGCAACGAAGGCGCCGAGCACGTGAACCACATCTATTATCTGGTCAATGCGAAGGATAAATACCTTGCGCTGAAACGCATCGTCGATTATCATCCCACGGTGTTCGGCATCATCTTCTGCCGTACCAAGTTGGAGACGCAGGAGATTGCCGACAAGCTAATCAAGGACGGTTACAACGCCGAGGCACTGCACGGTGATCTCTCGCAGCAGCAACGCGACCTCACAATGCAGAAATTCCGCAACCATATCACTCAGTTGCTCGTGGCTACCGATGTGGCTGCCCGCGGACTGGACGTGGACGATCTGACCCATGTCATCAACTACGGACTACCCGACGACATCGAAAACTACACCCATCGCTCGGGGCGCACAGGCCGTGCCGGTAAGAAAGGTACGTCCATCTCGATCATCCACACACGCGAGAAGTCTAAGGTGCGCAACATTGAGAAGGTGATCGGCAAGGAGTTTGTCGACGGCAATCTGCCCGAACCCGAGGAAATCTGCAAGAAACAGCTCTACAAGGTGATGGACAACATCATGAAGACCGATGTGGACGAAGACCAGATCGAACCCTATATGACGGAGATCAACCGCCAATTTGAGTATATCGACAAGGAGGATATCATCAAGAAGATGGTGACCATCACCTTCGGCCGATTCCTCGAATACTATAAGAATGCACCGGAAATCATCAAACCCTCTACTAAAAGAGGAGAGAGGAGAGAGGAGAGAGGAGAGAGAAAACGTGTGAGCGGCGGCCGTCGCAAACACGAGGCAGAGGCCGGATATCGCCGCCTGTTCCTCAACCTCGGTAAGCAGGACGGCTTCTATCCCGGTGAGATCATGCAGTATATGAACCGTCATATACATGGTCATCAGGAGGTGGGACACATCGACCTGCTGCAGAAGTTCTGCTATATCGAAGTGCCCGAGAGCGATGCCCAAAAGGTGATGCATGCACTGAACGGCACGACCTACAAAGGTCGCGAGGTGCGATGTAACGATGCCGATGAGACCGGTCGCGGCCGACGCAATGAGCGCACGGCCGACCGCAGTGACCGTTTCGCCGGTCGTGGAGGAGACCACAGCCGCTCACGCAGTCGTCGCAGCGACGACACGAGAGGCTCACGCGGTCAACGCAACGACAGCGACACTGGCAGGCGCCACAGCCGGGATGAGTGGAAGTTGCTCATGTCAGACAAGCCTTTCAAGTTGAAAGGTGAGGAGCCCGACTTCGCGGAAGAGGGGTGGGCACGTCGTAAACCCAAGAAAAAACAATAAATTTATTAAAAATACTAAATACGGGTAACTCTCCATAGGGTTTACCCGTATTGTCATTGTATAAACCAAAACATAAAACCAAGCAAGCAATATGAAAAGACATCTCTTCTGTTTGGCTGTTGCTGTATCGATAATGATGCCCAACCCTACACAGGCTGCCGACGGCAACGTACGTGTGAAAGGTGAACTGAAAGGTATTACCGACTCCCTCATCGTATTTACTCCTATGGGCGGAGACAACTTCCGACAAGACACCGTACTGGTAAAGGACGGTAAGTTCGAGTTCACCGTGAACGTTTCGGAGCCGATCACCATCTCGGCCTATACGCCTGCTACCGTTCGCCGCGAAGGCAACAGCGGCTTCCAGTTGGTTGCCGTGCCCGGAGAATCGGCTGTACTCAGCGGAGATGTCGCAACGGAATATCATGTGTCGGGCTCGAAATTCTATGAGCAGTACAATGAAGGAGCACGAGCCACATCTGCTTCCCGCAAGGCTTTCGACGATTTCTATCAAGGACTTCGCAAGCGCATGCAGGCTGGAGAGAGTCAGGAAACGTTGATGAAGGAATTTGAAGAGAAAGCTCCTGCGCTCCAACAGAGAATCGTTGATGATATATTCGGCTTCATCCGCCAACATCCCGACTACGAAGCCGCAGCAGCTTTCATACCGAATCTTCAGGACGCAAAGCAGATGGAAGAGGCCATTCAGCTGCTTTCGCCAGCCGTTCGCGATGGTCGCATGAAGCCATTCTATCAGAAACCTTTCGAACTATACACCGAAAGCGCCAAAGCCGAGGCCGAGGCAGCCAAGAAGCAGGCGGCCGGCGTCGAGGCTCCTGACTTCACGCTGAACGATATTAACGGCAAACCGCTCACCCTGTCGAGCCTGCGCGGCAAGTATGTGATACTCGACTTCTGGGGCAGCTGGTGCGGATGGTGCATCGTGGGATTTCCCAAGATGAAGACCTACTATGAGAAATACAAAGACAATATAGAGATATTGGGCATCGATTGCAACGACACCGAAGCTAAATGGAGGGATGCCGTGAAGAAGCACGAACTGCCATGGCTCCACGTCTATAACCCTAACGACAGCAAGGTGCTTGACGATTATGGCATCCAAGGATTCCCCACCAAGATCGTTGTGGGTCCCGACGGCAAGATTGTGAAGACAGTTGTGGGTGAAGATCCCTCGTTCTACGCCTTCCTTGACGAGACGTTTGCAAAGTAATATCTCATCATAGGATAATCGAATAAAGGAAGAAGCACTTCGCTCTTCCTTTATTCGATTATTCTTCTCTTATTCTCTTACTCTCCCCAAACTCTTTCGACACGTAGTTGTAGATACTTTTGCAGCAGTCGGCAGAGAACTCCTGCGCACAGGCGATGAGGCGATCCCATTGCTCTTCGGATAGGCCGCGCTCAATATCCTCACGCGTAATACCATATTTCACCAATCCGTAGATGAATCCGGCATTGAAGTTATCACCTGCACCGATGGTGCTCACGGTGTCGGTCTCAGGCACCGGATAGCTCTTTTTCCGTCCGTTTTCCGCGCGCAACTCCACCGATTGGGCACCCTGTGTGTAGACAAACCGCTTGCAATAGAATGATATTTCGGCCGCATAGACCTTATCCGGCTCGCTATTTTTATACAGCACTTCGAAATCGTCACGGCTTCCGCGCACGATGTCGGCATACTCCAAATTCTCCAGAAGGTTAGGTGTGATCTTCATCACTTCATGCTTATGCGAGGGGCGGAAGTTCACATCATAATAGATAATGGCTCCATGACTGCGTGCATAGTCGAGCAATCCCACTATCTGCGGGCGAATAACGGGATTCACGGCATAGAAGGAGCCGAAGATGATAATATCGTCAGGCCGGATGTCAGGGTAAACAAAGTCCAGCTGGTCGTGCGGATGATCCTTATAAAATATGTATTCGGTATTGCTCTTCTCGTCCAAAAAGGCCAGCGACACGGGCGATTTCGACTCGGGATAGACATTCAGATTATCCGTATTGACACCATTTTCCTGTAGAAAAGAGATGACATTGCGCCCTACTCTATCGTTACCTGTCTCACCGATAAACATAGTCTGCAAGCCCGCACGCGCCAACGACACGATGGCATTGAAGGCCGACCCGCCGGGGTAAGCGCCTATGGGTTGCTCGTCTTTGAATATGATGTCGAGCACCGTCTCACCTATTCCTATAATCTTTCGCATAGTTCGTTTATTATTTAGGATTCAAGAATACCCTACAAATATCCGAAAAAATGCGCATAATTCAAAGCGAAATAACGTATTTTTGCATACGAAATGAAATATTACACTGCAACCCTCAGCAATGGTCTGCGCATCATCCACCGCCCATCACACGGCCAAGTGGTGTATTGCGGCTATCAAATTGCCGCAGGCGCACGCAACGAGGCACCCGGCGAGGAGGGCTTAGCCCACTTCTGCGAGCATGTCGCCTTCAAAGGTACGAAGCATCGCCGCGCATGGCAAATCATCAACTGTCTGGAGAGTGTGGGCGGTGAGCTCAACGCATATACCAATAAAGAGGACACGACCTACTATGCCGCCATACCCAAAGAGCACACAGCGCGTGCCATAGACCTGCTCACCGACATTGTGTTTCACTCCATCTATCCTGCCTCGGAGGTGCAGAAAGAGGTAGAGGTGATCTGCGATGAGATCGAAAGTTACAACGATTCGTCCGCCGAACTGATATACGACGAATTCGAAAGTATAATCTTCAAGGGGAAATCATTGGGGCACAACATCCTCGGAACGGCCGACAACGTACGTTCTTTCACCACTGCCGATGCTCTCCGGTTCACTCGGAAATATTACCGTTCCGACAATGCCATATTCTTTATATATGGCGATGTGGATTTTAACAAAGTCATCAAGAAGCTAAACCGTGCCACGACCTCCCTGTCTCCATCTGAAGGAGGGGATGCCCGACTGCGCACGTCAGCCTCGGAAACAGTATCTGCCTCCCACGATGCAAGCGAGACACACCTCCTTTCCGAGGGGTTCGGAGAAGCCGAGAGAGAGGCTGTGACGAATGCTCTTGGCGACACCGTCATCTCCGCCATGGGCACCCACCAGTCTCACGTCATGCTCGGCACGCGTGCCTACAACATTCACGACAAGCGCCGCATCACCCTCTACCTGCTCAACAACATGCTGGGCGGACCGGGGATGAATGCTCGGCTCAACGTTGTGCTGCGCGAACACCACGGGCTGGTCTATACCGTCGAGAGCACGATGGTGAGCTATGCCGACACGGGAATGTGGTGCACCTACTTCGGGTGCGACCCGCACGACGTCAAGCGATGCCTCCGATTGGTGCGCAAAGAGCTCGACCGCTTCATGCGGAAACCCATCTCGGAGACACGCCTGCGCATGGCGAAAAAGCAATTGAAAGGGCAGATTGGTATCGCCTGCGACAATCGGGAGAACTTCGCACTCGACTTTGGCAAGTCGTTCCTGCACTACGGTTGGGAGAAAGACGTCACCGCGCTCTATGCCTGCATCGATGAGGTGACGGCCGAGAGCATCCTCGACGTGGCCAACGACCTCTTCTCGCCCCACAGGCTCACCACGCTCATCTATCAGTAGGCATGATATATCGGCGCATTGCGCGCACCTTCTTTCACCAACACCCTCAACTTCACCAACCGGGCAAGCCATTGGCACGCCGTCGTACGGCGCAGATGAAACTCCGTTTCCAGCACGCTGCGGCTGATGAAACGGTGTGTCTGCAGATACTCCTTCACTTTTCCGACCATATCTTCCTCCGTGTACGACTGCGACCGCGTGGTGCCGTCCATCCGCTCGAAACGCGTCTCCGCCTGCACCGACCGCAGCAACGCTGCTTCGGGACGAAACCGGATGTTGTCTACCGAAATATATTTCGCCGTCACTTTCTCCCGCCCCTCCGGCAGGTGCAAACCGGCAGAAATGGCGAAATAGCCCACACCGGGCAAGCGAAAACGGCAGCCCGCCGACAGCTGCCGACACATCTCATGACCTACGGCTGCAAAGACGGCCTCCATATCGGCCGGTGTCAGCGTGGTGCTCCGGCTGATCTGCATCTCCAACTCCTTCCGGGTCATCGAATCCTGCAGCACAGGCTGCACATACATTTGCGCGTCGCCCGTGCCCTTGGCATTGGCGATCGCATGAACATCATACTTTACACTCATCGTTTTTTCGGGTTAATTTATCTATCATCTTTATTGTCCTATCACGCTGCAAAGATAATCAGACACACCCAAACCACCAATCCCTCAAAGTCTACTCTATGGACTACTGACATACACCGAACGACGTACACACGCACACCGAACGACGTATGCATGCACACCGAACGACGTACGCACATACACCGACCGACGTACGCCGGCAAAGGGGCATCATCAACGTGTAAAAAGAGAGTTGTGGCATCGTCTGCAAACCCTGAACAATATGCAGGGATAGCCTTATCCATCGGCCGTTACAGATAGAGCACGGCCTCGCTGCCTTCATTAAACAGCAGGTCGAGAATCGAGACGTTGGGCTGAAATCCGTGTTTGCGCTCATACACCTGATAGTATCGGCGGGGCGTAAAGTCGGCATCGGGCAACGGATGCTTGGGGCGGATGGCATCGCGGAAGTCGGGTAGCCCGGGGGCGTCCATATACCGTTCCGTCGGTTGTATTCTCGCCTCTATATCCAGCAGCTCGCACATCTTATGCGTAATCTCAAGATTAAAGTCGAAGAGATACGTCCACGACTTTTCGAAGAATGGACGGATGTCATCGGCATAGTATTCGAAGAATGGGCTCTCGCCGTAAGCCGACAGCAGAGCATTCCAATGAATGTGCTGCCAGTTGCCGTGATCGCTCACCCTGATGTCTTTCATCTCGCATTTCGCACCCTCATACTTCTCTATGGGTACCGAAAGCACCTGCAACCCATTGGTCGTGGGGATGACGCAACGGTTGCGATAGGTCTGCTTGATGAAGTGGTCGTGCTGTTCCAGCAGACAGAGAGCGTAGCGGTTAAGCTTCCGGTACCACTGCACGGGACCGAAATAGGTGGAGGAGAGAAGGCAGGTCATAATTCACAAAACACAATTCATTATTCACAATTGACTATGCGGAATGATTTTCCGGTTCGCAATGCACGATTCATAATTTATAATCCATTATAAATAATGTATAATAGGGAAAGCAGGAAATGCCATAAGCAGGCATTTC
>CAUTTP010000004.1:0-94278 GCA_963541305.1 uncultured Prevotella sp. | reverse complement strand
GCACGGCGATTAGGCCGTTATCGCGATGCGAAAGCTATGCTATCGCAACCCTATCTCGAAATTTTTGGCCTCCCGTTACCAAAATTAGGCCGAACCATCCCGATTTTTCGCTCTAGAATGAACGAAAATCCGTACAGAAAAACTGTAATGAAATCTTGACAGAATGGGGTATGAGTAAAGGGATGCCAATAAAAACAATCGAGAGTTTGCCAGATTGACAAACCCTCGATGCATATTTAGATTTTATGTTCTGTTGGTCGGATAGAGTGGCGATTAGTCTTCACCCACCTTGATAGCCTTATAGTCGGTCTTGCCTGAAGGCCATATACCTGTGATAAAGAGCACGGGGTTCTTGCTGGTCGAAGCCTCTTTCACGGCATCCTGCAGGTCAGAGATATCTTTCATGGGCTTGTCATTAGCGCTAATGATAATGAAGCCGTCGCTGATGCCTCCATCCTTGAATGCACCGCTCTTTACATCCTTCACCTGCAAGCCATAGCTGATACCCAATTGCTTCTTCAGGCTCTCGCTGAGAGGGATGATCTTTGCACCGAGTACGTCGAGGTCGGCAGTCTTCACAATCTTGGTGTTGCCCTGCTGATTCTTCATGGTGACGGTCTTGCTCATCTTCTTCTTGTTGTGGAGCCAAGTGACGGTTACCTTGTCACCCGGACGCTTACCATTGATGATTTCCTGCAACTCAGCCATCTTGCCGATGCTCTTGCCGTCGATACCGGTTATCACGTCATCCTTAACGATACCAGCCTCGGCAGCGGCGCCGTTGTCCTCGACCTCTGCCACATATACGCCATCGTTAGTGCCGAAATCAGGAACTTCCTTCTTCTGTTCTTTCTGGCTATTGATATAATTGATCAGGTCACTGCCTTTGATGCCGAGGTATGCACGCTGCACAGTGCCATACTTCTTCAGATCGTCGACCACCTTATTCATGATTGAGGTTGGAATGGCGAAACCATAACCTACGTATGAGCCGGTTTCGGAATAAAGCATATCGTTGATGCCGATAAGTTCTCCTTTTGCATTTACGAGCGCACCGCCGGAGTTACCGCGGTTGATTGCTGCATCGGTTTGGATAAAACTCTCTACGCCGTTCTGACCCAATGAACGAGCCTTAGCGCTGATGATACCGGCGGTCACAGTATTGTTGAGGCCGAAAGGATTGCCTACGGCGATACACCATTCGCCCACTTTCAGCTTGTCGGAATCACCGATAGGCAGCGTGGGAAGATTGTTGCCATCTACCTTGATCAGAGCAAGGTCACTGACAGGATCGGTACCAATGATGCGGGCATTGAACTCGCGGTTATCTTCCAAGGTCACGATCAATTCGTCGGCACCATTCACAACGTGATTGTTGGTCACGATATATCCGTCGGAACTGATGATTACGCCCGAGCCGGTACCTTCTTTCTTTGGCGTGCGCATCTGACGCTTCTGTGTGCCGCCATTGCCCTGTGGATTGCCGAAGAATCCAAACGGATCAGAGAAGAACTCTGAGAAAGGGTCACTCTGAACCTCAACGGTCTGAGTTTTGGAATTCTGTACGAATTTGATATGAACCACGGCAGGGAGCGCCTTCTCGGCAGCGTATGTCAGATCTACCGGCTGTCCGCTTTGGGCTACTTCGTTAGAAGCAGCGTTTACTTTTACAAATGTACCTGCAGAAAACGCCATCGCAATGACGCAGAGGGCTGCAAGCAAATAACTCGAATACTTCTTCATACTCTTTTTATTGGTTTAATTATTATTGTTTGTTCGCAATTTGCGCAGATGTGGCAATGCTGTTTGTGCCGGTTGGCCAGTGCCATCATGTCCACATTGTAATCAGGTGCAAATATAGGAGCAAAAAACGTGATTGTGCCAAATTGTCGGTTTAGTTTATTCGATTTTAACACTTCGATTTTAACACTTAACGGCTTTTAATCAGAAAAGAGTTTTATTTTACATTCGTTTAAGGATGGCACTTTTTGCCAGAGTAGAGTATGGCAATATGAAAAAGAATTGCTAACTTAGGATTATCAGCCGCTTATGCCTGTTGCACTCGATGGCTCGCAGGAGGTCGCGACATACTTGCAAGGGGGTGTTTTTTACTGTTTTTGTTGTTTCGTCCAAATTATTTTGTTACTTTTGCACTCATGTAAGATAGCGCCCCAGCTTTGTCGCTGGCATCCTTGAAGATGCGAGAGGAAAGTCCGGGCAGCGCAGGGCACTCCACTTCCGAAAATAGAAGCTGCTGGTGACAGCAGGTGAAGGTAGAAGAGAATGACCGCCATCCTTTGTGGGTGGTAAGGGTGAGAAGGTGGTGTAAGAGACCACCAGCTGGCGCGTAATCGTCAGGCTGTACCGTCTGGAGGCTGCAAGTTCATGTAAACCATCGCCAATAGGGCTGCTCGCCCGATGCACCTTGAGTGCTGCGATGGAGGGTAGAACGCTGGAGTTGCAAGGTGACTTGCAAAGTAGATAGATGGCAAAGCTCCACCTTGCTTGTCAGGGATGGATACAGAACCCGGCTTATTAGGGCACTATTTTACTGTTTTTTTAGAAAACAAATTTTGAAGCAATAAGGTTGACGATGGTAGAGGTAAGGGTGAAAAATTCCGACTTGATGCGCGCTGCGAAAGAGGGAATGGATGAATTTCTGAAGGTGTTTACCGATGCAATCCATGAGGCGATAGGTGGCGAACTGACGATGGAAAATATGTCGGAGCTGAATGCGGATCAGATTACGTTGCTGGGTTATATAGCTCTACGCGATGAAGTGATGGATGGAGGTTTTGTGCAGCTCATCCATAATGGGCTGGGCGGTTTTATTTATCTGAATCCCTTTGATAAGGCCGTACGCAATTGGGGATTGCAGGATCTCTACCGCATTGTGAATAAAAGTCATCGTTATTATAATATTTATCATGAGGAAATAGAGGCCGATTGTACGCAGGAAGAGTTTGATGCGCTGTATGAGAAGTTTCCCCAGTTTGATGATTTCGATGATACCTTTGTCGAGAATGAGGAAAGATTCACCTCAGCCGTTGCTCATTATGTAGATAACCACATAGAAAACTTTGCAACAATCGTAGATGAATAAGGAACAACTGGAACTCCGCAGGAAGAGTCCTGTGCAGATACGCAATAAGAAGGCATCGTTTGAATATAACTTCATCGATACCTATACAGCGGGAATCGTGCTTACCGGCACCGAGATTAAATCGGTACGACTGGGTAAGGCGTCGCTTGTCGATTGCTTCTGTTTTATCCGTGATGGAGAGATGTGGGTGAAAGGTATGAATATTTCACCTTATTTTTATGGCACATACGCCAATCATGAGGCAAAACGCGACCGCAAGTTGCTGCTGAACAAGCGAGAAATACGACGGCTTCTGGAAGACACAAAGGCGCCGGGGTTCACCATTATCCCCACACTGCTGTTCATTGACAATCATGGACGGGCTAAGGTTGATATCGTGCTCGCCCGGGGTAAGAGGGAATATGACAAGCGCCAGACATTGAAAGAGAAAGAAGATCGCAGGGAAATGGACAGAGCCATTAAGCGATTTTAAATTCTTTGCCATCCTTTCACTACGAAAAGGATGGCAAAATACTTTATAGAATTGACCAGAAATGAAGAAAACTATTCGGGATATAGTTCAAGAGAAGATATTGATTCTTGATGGCGCCATGGGTACCATGATACAAGCCTATAACCTCACGGAAGATGACTTTCGTGGCGATCAGTTTGCGAATATCAAGGGGCAGATGAAAGGCAACAATGATGTGCTGAACATCACACGCCCTGACGTGATCGAGGATATCCACAGAAAGTATCTGGCCGCCGGTGCTGACATCATCTCTACCAATACCTTTTCGAGCCAGATAGTCTCGCAGGCAGATTATCATATTAAGGAGCACAGCAGGGAGATTGCCTACGAGGGTGCGAGGATTGCTCGTGCTGTGGCTGATGAGTTTGATACGGAAACATGGCCGCGGTTTGTAGCCGGAGCTGTCGGGCCAACTAACAAAACCTTATCAATGAGCCCTGACGTGAGCAATCCTGCCGCACGCGACATCACCTATGGCGAACTTCTTGTAGCCTACAAGGAACAGATTGGAGCTTTGGTTGATGGCGGTGTCGACGTGTTGCTTATGGAAACGATCTTCGACACGCTCAATGCCAAGTGTGCGATAGATGCAGCCAATCAGGTGATGGAAGAAAGACAAGTCAAACTACCCATTATGCTGAGCGTGACAGTAAGTGATTTAGCTGGACGCACGTTGAGTGGACAGACGCTTGAGGCATTCTTGGGCAGCGTGAGCGAATATGACATTTTCTCTGTAGGCTTGAATTGTTCGTTTGGTGCCAGCCAGATGAAACCTTTCCTCAAGCAGCTTTCGCAAAAGGCACCTTACTACATATCGGCTTATCCCAATGCAGGATTGCCCAATTCGATGGGGCAGTATGATGAGACGGCGGAGAGCATGTCGCCCCAGATTGCCGAGTTTATTGATGAAGGATTGGTCAATATCATTGGAGGTTGTTGCGGAACGACGGATGAGTTTATCCATAGCTATTACCTCATGTCACAGGGAAAGCAGCCTCATGAACCTCGTAAGAAGCCTGACACGATGTGGCTTTCCGGTTTGGAATTGTTGGATGTTACGCCTGAAGTACGCTTTGTGAATGTGGGTGAGCGATGCAACGTGGCCGGCTCACGCAAATTCCTGTGCCTGATTCAGGAGAAGAAATACGATGAAGCGCTGACTATCGCACGCAAGCAGGTGGCAGATGGCGCACTGGTGATTGATGTGAATATGGATGACGGCCTGCTTGATGCCAAGCAGGAGATGGTGACATTCCTCAATCTCATTGCGGCTGAACCTGATGTGGCAAGGGTCCCAATCATGATCGATTCCTCCAATTGGGAAGTCATCGTGTCTGGGCTGGAGTGTGTGCAAGGTAAGTGTATCGTGAACTCCATATCGTTGAAAGAGGGCGAGGAGGTGTTCTTAAAGCATGCAGCTGACGTGAAACGCTTTGGCGCGGTAGTGGTGGTGATGTGTTTCGACGAGCAAGGACAGGCTACAAGTTATGAGCGACGTATAGAGATTGCAGAACGCGCATATCATCTGTTGGTGGATAGGGTAGGGTTTAATCCGCTGGATATTATCTTTGACCCTAATGTGTTGGCCATTGCGACGGGTATGGAAGAGCATGATAATTATGCTGTAGATTTTATTCGCGCCACACGTTGGATAAAGGATAATCTCCCCGGTGCACATATTAGTGGCGGCGTGAGCAACTTGAGTTTCTCGTTTCGAGGCAATAACTATATTCGTGAGGCCATGCATGCCGTATTTCTCTATCACGCCATTCATGAAGGAATGGACTTTGGTATTGTGAATCCTGCGACAAAGATAACATACGCAGATATTCCGGAGGAGTATCTGACAGTGATTGAGGATGTGGTTCTTAATCGGCGAAAGGGTGCTGCCGAGGACTTGATTGAATTGGCGGAGAAACTCAAGGCTGAGCAGGAAGCACGTAAGGCGGCTTTGGCAGCAGAGGGCGGAGTTGCGAGAACCGCAGGGGCTTCCATTAGTCCGAGTGAAGAATGGCGTAAAGCGGATGTGAACGATCGACTGAAATATGCCTTACGCAAAGGCATTTCCGAATATCTGGATGAAGACTTGCACGAAGCTTTAGCCCAATATCCTCATGCCGTACAGGTGATAGAGGGCCCGCTGATGGCCGGAATGAATGAGGTGGGCGATCTGTTTGGCGCAGGTAAGATGTTCTTACCGCAGGTGGTCAAGACAGCAAGAACCATGAAGCAGGCCGTTGCCATACTCCAACCCTATATAGAAGCAGAGAAAAATGGAGGTGCCACATGTGCCGGTAAAATGCTGTTGGCTACGGTGAAAGGCGACGTACATGATATAGGCAAGAACATAGTGGCAGTGATTATGGCCTGCAATAATTATGAGGTGATTGATATGGGTGTGATGGTACCGCCGGAGCATATCGTTAGAAAGACAATAGAAGAAAATGTGGACATGGTCGGCTTGAGCGGACTTATCACTCCTTCATTAGATGAAATGGTGAATACAGCCAGAGAACTCAAGGCGGCTGGGCTGACCTTGCCGCTGATGATCGGTGGGGCTACGACCTCACAACTTCATGTAGCGTTGAAGATTGCTCCTGAATATGATGGACCCGTGATATGGGTGAAGGATGCAGCGCAGAATGTGCTAGCCGCAGCACGATTATCAAATAAGAAAGAGCGCTCAAAGTATGTGCAGGAGCTGAATGATAAGTATGCACAATTGCGTAGAGATTATGCAGAAGAACAGCAACGCATCGTTTCACTCGAAAATGCACGAAAGAATAAGTTGAATCTGTTTGATTGATAGCGCATAATCATATATGAGTATTTGCTTTGAGCGAAAATAAATTTTAGCAGAGTGATGAACCTATTCGTTACAAAAGTGTTACCTTTGCATCGTAATTAAGAAACGAATTTGTATAAAGAAAACATAAATTATGTTTAAGAACAAGAAAAGATGGCATTGCCTGCCCGGTCAGCCTTTGACAGAACTTGATAAAAAGGTGATGTATTGGGAGAATAAAGGTAAAGAGGTGCCTACTCGCGATATGGTGAGAACTCCGGAACAGATAGAAGGCATTCGGATTGCGGGTAAGTTGAATACGGGTTGTCTGGATGCTGTGGCAGCAGCTATTCGCCCGGGAATGACAACGCAGGACATTGATGATATCTGCATGAAATATTGTGAGGAGAACAACTGCCATCCCTCATGTCTTAATTACGAAGGCTTCCCCAAGAGTGTATGCACGAGTATCAATGAAGTGGTGTGTCATGGTGTGCCCAAGAAGGAAGACGTGCTCGAGGAAGGCGACATCGTTAATGTGGATATGACAATCGACTATAATGGTTATTACGGTGATGCTTCGCGTATGTTTATCATCGGTGGAAAGACAACTCCGGAGAAGGAACAGCTTGTTCGTGTAGCGAAAGAGTGTTTGGAAATCGGAGCTGAAGCAGCTAAGCCATATTGCTTTGTCGGTGATATTGGTCATGCTATTGAGAAACATGCCAAGAAATATCATTATGGTGTGGTACGTGATTTGTGCGGTCATGGTGTAGGGCTTGATATGCACGAACAGCCGGATGTGGTGCATTTTGGGCATAAAGGTACGGGTATGCTGCTTGTTCCGGGTATGACTTTCACCATAGAGCCTATGATCAATATGGGCACATGGCAGGTGTATCTCGATGCAGATGACCCATACGGATGGGAAATTATCTCGGGTGATGAGTTGCCTTCTGCCCAATGGGAACATACATTTCTCATGACGGAGACAGGCGTTGAAGTGCTGTCATATTGATTTTTTTAAACATTGAACTTTGAGAGTTGAACTTTACGGTTGCCTGATGGTTGTTGCAAAGTTCACATTATACGTTCTTTTCATAAAGTTCAATGTCCTAATCTCAAAGTTTGGAACTGAAGATGGATATATATATATTAGGTATAGAGAGCAGCTGCGATGATACGTCGGCTGCCGTACTTAGAAATGGTGTCTTGTTAAGCAATGTCACGGCCTCGCAAGAAGTTCATCGTGCATACGGCGGCGTTGTGCCGGAGTTGGCAAGTCGTGCACATCAGCAAAATGTGGTACCTGTTGTTGATCAGGCTATCCGGCGTGCCGGTATAACTAAGGAACAGTTGTCGGCAATTGCTTTCACTCGTGGTCCAGGGTTGATGGGCTCATTATTGGTGGGTGTGAGTTTTGCTAAAGGTTTCGCACGAAGTCTGGGAATTCCGCTGATTGATGTGAACCACCTGCAGGGTCATGTGATGGCACACTATATCAAAGACACTGAGGATGATACTCACATGCCGCCGTTTCCTTATTTGTGTCTTTTGGTGTCTGGAGGCAATTCTCAAATCGTGAAAGTGAATGCCTACAATGATATTGAGGTATTAGGCCAGACGATTGACGATGCGGCCGGCGAGGCAATAGACAAGTGTTCTAAGGTGATGGGCTTGGGTTATCCCGGTGGTCCCATCATTGATAAGTTGGCACGTCAAGGCAATCCGCATGCCTATAAGTTTTCAGAGCCGCATATCCCTGGCATGGACTATTCTTTTTCGGGATTGAAAACATCATTTCTTTATAACCTTCGGAAATGGGTAGAAGAAGATCCGGACTTTATAGAGCATCATAAAGAAGATTTGGCTGCAAGTTTGGAATATACGATAGTCAACATATTGATGAAGAAGTTGCGTCTTGCAGTGAAGGAGACGGGCATCAAGCATGTTGCCGTAGCCGGGGGGGTGTCTGCCAATAATGGTTTGCGCAATGCTTTCAAGGAGCACGCCGAGAAATATCATTGGACGATATACATTCCTAAATTCAGTTATACAACAGATAATGCTGCAATGATTGGTATTGTGGGATATTTCAAATATCTTGATAAGGAATATTGCCCAATTGATGCACCGGCATTCTCAAAAGTGACGTTTAAGTAAATAAATGGCAGATGGAATTTGAAACAAAGGTATTGAGCCGTCAGTTACAAGAGGCTTTCTACGATCATCACGAAACCTTGAGCACGGCCGAAAGCTGTACGGGAGGACGGATAGCCGAAGCGATTATTGCTGTTCCGGGTGCATCAGATTATTTTAAGGGTAGCATCATTTCGTATGTCAATGAAATAAAGGAGAATCTACTCGGCGTGTCGCATGAGATATTGGAAGAGAAAACGGCAGTTTCGGAAGAGGTCGTGAAGCAGATGGTACGTGGAGCTTGCGAGACTTTAAGGACGGATTATGCCATTTCCGTATCAGGTATTGCCGGTCCGAGTGGAGGCACTCCGGAAATTCCCGTAGGAACGATATGGATTGGATATGGCAATAAAGATGATGTGCGGGCGTATTGCCTGACTGATGATTTCGGCCGCGATATCAATCTTGCCATTGCCACAAACAAAGCTTTACGATTGTTTCTGGATTATTACAGGGAGAAGCATCCGACAGGAACCGTAGACGAATAATTTATGGTAAGATATTGCATCGAGCAACAGCAAGAGCAAAATTCGATAAAAATAGCTTTGTAAAGCCCTCTTTGCGGTACTGTTACATGTATCCGACAATATTGTCCTAAACGCTTCGGGAATATGAAAAAACACCTTGCCGATGGTTCCGGGACATCGTTCCGGCTCTGCCATCAGGCGGAAGCGGCGACGTACGCCGTTCGGTGTATGTGCGTACAGCGTTCGGTGTATGTGTGTACAGCGTTCGACGTACGTGCGTACGACGTTCGGTGTACGTCACCGTCAGGGTGCAAGGCGATGGTGAAACGACTGTTAGATGCTTAACGGAAACGTGCGGAAAGGATTTCGGACTATACTGTATATATGGGTAAAATGTGCTCCTCATATACAATAGACAACGGCTGATTTTACAACAAAACTAAGAAACTATGAATAAAATCTTACTGCTGACATTACTGATGTTCTCTGCTGCTGCGCAGGGACAAACAGGCTCGGAGGTCCTTGTGCTGGCGAAAAAGGTGAATAACTATTTCATGGAGAAATATTCTGACCCGACAGTGGCTACCAATGTGAAAAAGATTCGCCCAAGTCACCTATGGACCAGAGCGGTGTACTATGAAGGCTTGATGGCACTCTATGAGATTGAGCCTCAAGCCGAGTATTTGGAATATACGGACAAGTGGGGCTCATTTCACAAGTGGACGGCGCGCGACGGCATCACTACCGTCGATGCAGACAATCAGTGCTGTGAGCAGACTTATCTCGACCGCTATGCACAGACGGGCAATCGAGCTATGATTGCTAAAGTGAAAGAGAATCTCGACCATCAGATTTCTACTGATCGCAATGACTATTGGACATGGATAGACGCCATACAGATGGCAATGCCCGTATATTCCAAGTATTACAAGATTACCGGCGAGCGTCGGTATATCGACTACGCCATGAAGTCATACATGTGGAGCCGCAACACCTGCGGTGGCGGATTGTTCAACATTAAGGAGGGGCTTTGGTGGCGAGATAAGGACTACGTGCCTCCTTACAAGGAGCAGGACGGTAGTAATTGCTATTGGAGCAGAGGTAACGGATGGGTATATGCAGCTCTGGTAAGGGTGATGTCTGATCTCAAACCTTCAGATAAGTACTACAAGCAACTCAAGAGAGACTTCCTCGCCATGTCGGAAGCCCTGAAGGCTTGCCAGCGTACGGATGGATATTGGAATGTGAGTCTGCATTCAGAAGCCAATTTTGGCGGACCGGAGATGACGGGTACCGCCCTCTTCCTCTATGGCATGGCATGGGGAGTGAAGCGTGGTCTGCTCTCGAAGAAAGAATATCGTCCGGTCATTGATAAGGCATGGAAAGCCATTGCAGCCTGCGTACACCATAACGGCTTCCTTGCTTACAATCAGGGAACGGGCAAAGATCCTTCGGCAGGGCAGCCTGTGACCTATACCAGCATACCCGATTTTGAAGATTATGGCACCGGATGTTGGTTGCTTGGTGCTCAAAGCTATTATGAATTAGTAAAATAAGGTGGGTGGGATGATAAAAAGATTCATGCTGCTCCTTATCGTTTCTGCCTGTTGCAGCATTCTGCCTGCACAGTCAGTGTCACTGCCGCTGTCAAGCACAAAGCCCGGCACACGATGGTGGTGGCCGGGTTCGGCGGTCGATTCCGCCGGATTGGAATGGAACCTCGACCAATTGAAACAGGCCGGGATAGGTACGGTGGAGATTACGCCCATCTATGGTGTGCAGGGCAATGAGCGCAACGAACTGCCATTTCTTTCGCCCCGATGGATGAAAGCCATCAGACAAACGCAGCAGATTGCGGCGCGAAACGGTATTGAGGTGGATATGAACACTGGCACAGGATGGCCTTTTGGCGGGTTGTGGGTACCATTGGAAGAGGCAGCCTGCAAGGCAATATTTGTAGATACGATAGTCGGTAAGAATATGCCCATTGGTAATATTCAGTTTAATGTCCCGTCTAAAGAAAAGGAATATAGTCGATTGGGAGCTGTACAGACCTTCCCTACAGGAGATAAGGATACGAAGCGGGTCATTGCATTATATGTAGGTCGCACCCGCCAACAGGTGAAACGAGCTGCTCCGGGTGGTGAAGGACTGGTGATTGACCATTTTGATGCTGTGGCAGTGAAGAATTATCTGGCACATATCGACTCGGCATTTACAGCATCCGGTACGCCTTATCCCCATACCTTCTTTAATGACAGTTATGAGGTGTATGACGCAGACTGGACGCCAGGTTTGCCCGCAGAGTTCGAGAAGCGCAGAGGATATAGCCTGTTGGACAATTTGGACAAACTCGTTGATGGTGATGTGCAGGTGGTGAGCGATTATCGCGAAACCCTGTCCGACCTTCTCTATGAGAACTTTACCAAGCAGTGGGTGGCTTGGGCACATAGTCGCAACGTGCAGATTCGCAATCAGGCACATGGTTCGCCTGCCAACTTACTTGACCTTTACGGTGAGGTAGATATTCCGGAGATTGAAGGTTTCGGCCTGTCAGAGTTTGGTATCAAAGGGCTTCGTCGCGACCCGGGATTCATACGGAAGAACTTCAGCGATGTGAGTATGCTGAAATATGCCTCTTCTGCCGCTCACGTTATGGGTAAGCGGTATACCAGTAGTGAGACATTCACTTGGCTGACGGAGCATTTTCGCACCTCGCTTTCACAGATGAAGCCCGACCTCGACCTGATGTTTACGTGCGGAGTGAACCGTGTGTTCTTTCATGGCACTGCCTACAGCCCGAAAGACGAGGCTTGGCCGGGATGGCGATTCTATGCCTCCATAGATATGAGTCCGGCAAATTCCATTTGGCGTGATGTGCCTTTCTTGAACCAATACATTGACCGTTGTCAGAAATACCTGCAGTGGGGTGAACCTGATAACGATTTCTTGGTATATCTGCCGGTGCGTGACATGTGGAAGGAAGATACAAGGAATCTGTTGATGCAGTTTGACATTCACTCTATGTACATGAAGACCCCTAAGTTTATCAAGGCCATCATGACCATTGATTCGTTAGGATATGATTGCGATTACATCAGCGATCGCCAGATGGCAAAACTCCGGCATACAACTGCTGATGGATACATCACCGAGGGCGGAGCGTCTTACAAGGGGCTCATAGATCCTCGTCATCCGATCGATGCACAGAGTTTGGCACGGATGGCAAAAGCAGAAGAGTTGAAGACGAAACTCCATCTGCGTTACATCAGGCGTAAAAATGATGACGGGCATCATTATTTCATCGTCAACTTGACCCCAAATGATGTAGATGGATTCGTCACATTGGCTGTGGATTGGAAACAGGCATTGTGGTATAATCCGATGAATGGCAAAACCTATAACGCAGATACGAGGGATGGCAAGTTGCATGTGTCGCTGAAAAGCGGTGAAAGCCTGATCCTGTTCGCCAAGAATGTTATGAGCGTTTCAAACGAGGCATTGGCGTCTCTACCGCTTACTTCGGCTTCGTCATATAAAGTCATTGACACTTCTTGGACACTCTCTTTTGTAGAGGAAGCACCGAGAGTGGATAAGACATGGAGGTTGGCCAAGCCCCGGACATGGGAAACGCTCGATGATGACAACGTGAAAGTGACGATGGGTACAGGCGTGTATTCCACGATTATCAAGCTCAATGGTTATGAAGCGAGGAAACACTGGGCTATCGATTTGGGCGATGTGCGTGAGTCGGCGCGTGTCTATATCAACGGAAAGATGATTGGCTGTGCATGGGCTGTACCTTTCGTGCTCGACTGTCAGGATGCCTTGAAGAAAGGGAGGAATGAGATAAGAATAGAAGTAACCAATCTTCCGGCCAACCGTATTGCCGACCTTGATCGTAAAGAAGTGGTGTGGCGCAAGATGAAGGATATCAATGTCGTAGACCTGAATTATAACAAGACCACGTATGCAGGGTGGGAACCGGTGAAGAGCGGGCTAAACTCAGAAATCAAGCTCATAGAAATCAAATAATAATAGAGCAAATCAAAATAAGTGGTAAGTGCCTTAATGGACATTTTCTGGTAGTAGAGCATATCTTCTTTTTTTAGAATTTTAGCAAACGGTAATAACTTTTTATAATTTCTTTGTTAGTTTCTCAAACTTTAACTATCTTTGTGCCGACTATTAATGAATCCTAAAATTTAATTACAATGAAGAAAAAAGAAATTACTTCCAGATTCTCTTTGAGGGCAATTTTGGCTGTATTGACGATGTTCTTCGTGGTGACTACGGTGTCTGCGCAGAATATTACAGTCAAGGGGTCTGTAGTAGATCAGGCCGGCGAGCCGATCGTGGGTGCGACAGTACGCGTGCTCGGAGCCAGCATTGGAGTTGCCACCGACATTGATGGCCATTATTCTATCACATGTCATTCAGGTGCGACGTTGGAATTCACCTACATTGGTTTTATGTCGAAAGCTGTCGATGTGAAAGGGCAGACCACACTCAATGTCGTGATGGAGGAGGGCAGTGCTAATCTTGACGAGGTGGTGGTGACTGCTTTGGGTATCAAGAAAGATGCCAAGAAGTTGGGTTACGCCGTCAGTTCCGTGGGAGCGGAAGACCTCGTGCGCACGGGAAGCGCCAACATCGCGGCTGGTCTGTATGGTAAGGCATCAGGCGTACGCATACAGGCGGCACCCGGTGGCGGAACGTCGGCTGTGTCGATTACTATCCGTGGCCTGTCATCGATTACGCGCTCAACTCAGCCTCTAATCGTGTTGGATGGTATGCCCATTCATAACGGAGATACCAACAATGAGAGCTATTGGGATAACCAACGCATCAATTCCAACGGATTGGTGGATATCAATCCGGAGGATATCGAAAGTGTCTCCATCCTGAAAGGTGCTGCTGCTTCAGCCCTTTATGGCTCGGAGGCCAACAACGGCGTGGTGATGATTACCACCAAAAAAGGTGCGAAGGGTACGGGCACGCACATCGATGTAAGTGCAAGCTTGAGTTGGGATAGGGTGGCCTATATGCCCGAGATACAAAAGCAGTTCGGGCCGGGTTATGACAACTGGGCGCTTGGCGACAACAACGAAACGGCGCTGACGGGTTTCCGCAATACGCGCGTAGATCGTAACGGTAATACCATTACCACGCCAAACCGAGAGACCTATTACTCGTATGGTGCGCGTTATGATGCCAGCAAGACCGTGACCTATTTTGATGGTACGGAGCGCGCCTATACACCCATCGACCACAACCAGTGGGCGGACGTGTTCCGTACGGGCGTGAACCAAACATACAATATCGCGATAACCAACAGTACGGAGCATAGCAATCTGCGTTTCTCTTATACCTACAACGATGCATCACCGATGCAGTATAATTCTTACAATAACAAGCATAACTTCAGCCTCGCCGGTACATTCACTCTGGTCAAGAACGTGAGGTTGAATTACGCTGCTAATTATCAGAACCAATATATCAAAAACCGTCCTTATCGTATCAGCCGATTGGTATGTAACTACTCGGGTATGTTCGGCGGTTTCACCGATGTGGCCTATATCCGCGATCATACGGTGACGAGTATGGGCTACATGAACAGCATCTATGTAGGCAACGGAGGTACATCCGACACACTGACGCCCGATGAACAGTTTCTCTATACGCCTATGGGCTCGACTTCGCTTATGAGTGAGTATTTCTGGAATATCTTTGGCAAGAATCAGGAAGAAAACCATACGCGCTTCATCGGCAGCGTGAATCCCACATGGGATATTATTCCCGGTCTGACCTTGGGTGCCCGTATCGCTACCGACCTGACGGCCGACAAGATTGAGAACAAGAACAATACGGAGAATGCGCATATCTTCTCGACCACTGGTCAGTATAGCGATTCTTATGGCTTGCAGAACGCCAAGTATGAGATTGTCTATGGTGACGTCATGCTGACATACGACAAGACCTTTGCGCAGAAACATAGCATCACAGCCAATGCGGGATGGACAGGACGCCATGAGATTTATTACCAGTCGGCTGTAAGCACCAGCAATGGTCTGAGTCAGGAGAACTGGTTCCATCTGAATGCCTCTGTCGGTACGAAGAATGCCAGTATGGATAAGAGCGAACAGTTGCGCACGGGTCTGTTCCTAACGGGAAGCTATGGATACGACAGCTGGGCTTATCTGGAGGGAACGATTCGGCAGGAGAAGTCTTCGACCTTGAAGAAACACACGTATTACTACCCTTCTGTCAGTGCCAGCATAATTTATACAGAACTGCTTAAAGACAAACGCCCCTCTTGGTACGACTATGGTAAGATCCGTGCGTCATACGGTGTCGTGGGTAATTCGCCGGGTCTCTATTCTGCTAATACGGGATATAGTCAAGGCACGATTACGCGTAATAACACCTATGTCTATAATTATGTGGATTCTTCCGTCGGTAATGAGGATATTCGCCCGGAGCGGAAGCATGAAATCGAGCTTGGTATTGAGAGCAAGTTCTTCCATAACCGTTTGGGATTCGAGTTCTCGTTCTATTCAAATACGATTAAGGATCAGATTTTACAGACCACTGCCGCTTATTCGATGGGTGGTGCCAGCATGCTGATGAATATAGGTGAGCTGGCCAATAAGGGCATTGAGTTCAGTGTTTATGGTACGCCGTATGTGAACAAGGACTGGCGTTGGGATGTGCGTGCCAATATCGGTTGGAACTCTAATAAGGTGAAAAAGCTGGCCGACGGTCTGGATGTATTGTCGCACTATACGGCTGATAATGGTGCGGCCAGTTTGGAATCGCACGTGGGCGAGCCGATGGGCGATTGGTACACCTACACGTGGAAGACCGACGAGAACGGCAACTATATTACCAAGAACGGTCTCTATGTGACCGACACGTCCGAGCGGCACAAGGTGGGCAATGCCATGCCGAAAGCTACCGGCGGTTTCGGCACGAGTGTATCGTGGAAGAACCTGACACTGGACGCTACCTTCGACTTCCGTATCGGTGGCGACGTGCTCAACCTGCCATGGCAATATTACATGGATACGGGTATCATTGAGGATGCTGTCGGCGTGCGTGACGCGGCGACGGGCGGCATCTATTATTACAGTACGGCCGATGACGTGAACGACAAGTCTTCGCTTGTGCGTGTGGACGCATCTACGATGACCAACTACAAGCGTGGCGAAACGATGATTGACGGCCATTATGTGTGGGATAACGGTATAATCCAGCCGGGTGTGAAAGAAGACGGCACAGCCAACGACGTGATCGTGACGCAGTTTGAGATTAACGACCAGCAGTATGGTTGGGGAACAAGCTCTACGCAGAGCTACAGCCGCGCCGTACAGAAGAATAGCTATGTCAAGTGTCGCGAGATCAGTTTGGGCTACACTCTGCCCAAGAAGTGGACAAAGAAGTTTGCTTGCGACCGGATAACCTTTTCTGCTTTTGCCCGCAACTTATTCTATCTCTATCGCAGCCTGAAGCTATTTGATGTAGAGACAACGGATGGTACCAGCTGGATATACCAGTCCATAGTGGGTGGCTCTACCGCCAGCTCGCGTACGTTCGGCTTCTCTGTTCGTGCCAGCTTCTAACGATACTCATTACTATAATTGGTTTTAATGGATTAAAACAAGAAGATATATGAAAAAGATATTTATGTTAGCCTGTGCGATGGTAGGGCTTGTAATATTTGCCTCGTGCTCAGATTCCGAATTTGACAAGCAATATATTGACACGTCAAAGACGACGACCGCAGGCGTGCCGCAAGTGTTTACGGGTATTCTCCACAAGGGAAACACTTGGATGAATCCCACTTATTATCGCTATTATGTGCAGTCTACCACGTCGGGTACATTCTCCGGCGTAATCGGAACCAACAACAGTCGCGGCCGTTTCCGCGGTGCCAGTGAGGGATATTTCAATACACGCTGGCAGAATTTCTATGATATGCTGACGCAGTATCGCGTTTTGGAATACACGTACAATAACCTCTCCGAGGCGGAAAAGGCCGCCAACGAGATTTTCTACTACCTCGGGCGGACAGTCATGGAGGCACAACTTCATGAGGTAGTCTCCCTTTGGGGCGATGTTCCGTATACGGGAGCAGGCACGCTTTGGCGCACGAGCAATTACAGTGCGGCCAAGGAGGCAGCCGTGTACGATGACGACAAGGGAATATACGCCACGATTCTTTCTGATCTGAAAGCGGTGGGCGATTACTTTGCGGCCGGCAACTTGAATGCGACGGGTGTGTCGGCACTGAAGCGTCAGGACATCACAGTGGCTGCCGGTTCTACGGATATATGGCAGCGATACGTCAACTCTCTTCGCCTGCGCATCGCCCTTCATCTGGCGACCAATGGTGACATGACCACGCAGGCACGGGAAGCCATCGCCGAAATCCTGAATAATCCTACGACCTATCCGCTCATCGAGACCAATGCGCAAAACATCGGTGTGGACGGTGATACCAATACGGATACCTACAACTATGGCAAAGCTGTGTCGCAGGCACTTTCTGGCAATTCGTACGCCTCCGGTTCGCAGACGATGCTCAATGCCATGAACATCCCTTCGACAGGTATTCCGGATGCAAACTCTGATCCACGCATCGAGGCTATCTACGATTGTAATCCCGACGGCGAGTACGTTGCGTACAACGACTCGCTGACCGAGAGCCAAATCAGCAGTATTGCCGATGAGAAGAATGTGGAGTATGTAAAACGTGGTATTAAGTCTGCCAACTATTATTGCTATATCGACTCCATTGCCGTTGCCGGTTATGCGACCTATCAAGGCAACTCCAATCTTAATGGTATATGGATTTCTGCTGCTGAAGTGGCGTTGAGCAAGGCTGAGTGTTACCTGATGGGGTATGGTGTAACGGCAGATGCCGCTACGGCAAAGACGAATTTCATAAATGGCGTCACACTGTCTAACGAGTATTATTGGACGATGAAGCTCAATAGCTCGCTTACCACCAGTTACACTGCTCCTGTGACGACGACAAGTGCTACGGGCGCTGTAACCTATACGTCGTATGGCTATTTCAATGATAGCTATCAGGGTGTGCGTAAGCTGATGTACAATGCTAATCTCACATCTACTGATGCTACGTCTGCCAAGACGGAGCTTCTCGCTTACATAGCGACCACTTCGCAATCATACGCACAGAGTATCTGGGATGCCACGCAGGAGTGTGTGGCCACGCAGCTTTGGCTTAACTTCGGCTTCATGAATGAGTTGGAGGCTTGGAACGTAACACGTCGTACGGGCTATCCCACGGTAAAGTTTGCCCGAGATACGCAGATTTCAGACTATCCCACTCCTCCCAACCGCCTGCCTTATCCAAGTGATGAGCTAAACTACAACTCTACGAATGTTCAGAATGCTATCAAGACAAACTATTCGGAGAGCACAGGTTACTATACCAACTTGTTCTGGGCTAAGGAGACCTACTATTCTCTGTATTAGCGGTTGCTTTGCCAATGCTTAATTGGTGAGAATAAAAGGAGGGTGTGTCGGAATAGAATAAGAGTATAAAAGAATAATCGCTTCGCTTAGAATAAAAGCCAAATGCCGGATAAACATCCGTTTATATGGCCTTATTCGTGCATAAAGTAATGGCTTTTATTCTTTTATACTCTTATTCTTTTATTCCGACATACCCTCATTTGGCTTTTATACAGAGCGCAGCGATTATCCTTTTATTCTATTATTCTATTCCGACACACTCTCTTTTAGCTATATATAATAGCGGGATGACGAATCCTCTGCTTTACAAATGATTATTGCACGGCTATCTTCTCATAATCCAACCGGTCTCCATCTTTCGCCAGTCGTGTAGCCTTGAACAGCAGATACCTTGCGTTTATGGGAGTAAAATAAACCTCTTGCATAATAGGATTATTACGAATATTCGAGAACTCACCTTCCGCTACTTTCCTTAAATCGTTTACATCGTTACCTGCGAAGATCTCGTAAGAGGAGGCCATGCCGCTTGCCGTTGCCTTTTGGCGGGGCAGATAATAGAAAGCTTTGATGATCTGCTGCTTGCCAAGGTCAAGCGTGATGGATGTGGGGGTACGGTCACTTGTCGCAAATTCGATGCTCTTCACATCGTTAGCTTTCTCCACATACTTCTCTTTGGCGTTTGGCGCATAGTATGCCCCCAGTTCATTGATGCACAATGAGCCTCGGCTATCCGTAAAGCGGATGCGGAGCTGCTTGGTTGTTACGGTCTTGAAACGAAGCAGACGACGGTAACCGATGGTTGTGGTTTCTTCATGAGGATTGATTGGCAGCCATATCTTATCATTGAGATATTCCACGCTGAAAGCCTTGATGCGCTGCCCCAGTGGGATATATTCCTGAAGTTTCAGACGGTTGAGCTTTGTTGCCTTGTCGAAAGTGATGGTCAGTTCCGCAGTGTTCTGTCCGTCATGCGTAGCCCAATAGGTGTCATATTGATTATCAGTTAGTGCCTTTGTGCCGTATGCCTTGCCACGAGTGTCCGAGGCTTTGATTTTTGCGGAGGCAAGGAGGTTTGTCTTTAGTTCTGCTGCAATCTGCCTGTAGGCATCTACAGCTCTTGCGGAATCGATGGGATGGATAAGCCCGCGTCGGTCAACGGGGAAGTTGATGAGTTGCGTTGCGTTGTGTCCTACACTGCGATAGTACAGGTCTACAAGCTGGTCGACGGTTTTCACCTTGCCGTCTTCCTTTTCGTGGTAGAACCATCCCGGCCGTATGCTGACATCACATTCTGCCGGTACCCATATATCACCGTCGGCATGCCCCTGCTGCAACTCCCAATACTTGTCATAACCGGGATACACCTCATTGGAACGGAGGAACGACCAGTTGGTGGCAGAGGCAAACCCTTTCTCATTGCCTACCCATCGGCAACCGGGGCCTCCGTCAGAGAAGACGATAGCCTGCGGCTGCTTCTCGGCAAGCATCTGCCATGCGCGCGGAAAGTCATAATAGGTGTTACGGTCTATCTTGCGGGTCTCACGGGCACCGCCATAATAGCCGTCGCCGCCGTTTGCCCCGTCAAACCACACTTCAAATATATCGCCATAGCCGGTCATGAGTTCTTCGAGTTGTGCATGGAAATACTCTACATATAGCGGAGTGCCATAGAAAGCCTGATGGCGATCCCACGGCGAGAGATATAGCCCGAGTTTCAATCCGTACTTCTTGCAGGCTGCGGCGAGCTCGCCTACGATATCTCCTTTGCCCTCCTTGTACGGCGAGTTGCGGATGCTGTAATCGGTATATTTTGTAGGCCACAGGCAAAAACCGTCATGATGCTTGGCCGTGAGGATAATGCCTTTCATACCGGCCGCCTTCACGGTCTTTGCCCACTGCTCGCAATCCAATTGGGTGGGATTGAAACTCTCGGCCGGTGCATCGCCATATCCCCATTCGCGGTCGCCAAAGGTATTGGGCCCAAAGTGGATAAATGCGTATGTCTCCAGTTTTTGCCAGTCTATCTGATTCCGGGTTGGCAATGGTGCAATAGGGGCAGGGGCTTCGTCTTGCGCAAGTGCTGCTGATGCTGTCGCAAGAAATAATGACAGAAGTGAATAACGTATTTTCATTGGTTGTAATGTATGATAAACATATTATATTCTCGGTCTGTGTCTCATGGACAGATGAGGCTTGTTGCAAAATTAGGTAAAATTCTTGTGATAATATGTTATGGCGCAACTTAAAATTTAGAAAGCGTACATATATTTTGCGATAAAGCGTATGAAGATCTATAGAAATCTCCGTAAATTCAGGTATGGTAAAATGTCTCCCCCCTTTGCTTGAAGTATATGGAAATTTCTCTTATCTTCACCATCATCGTATGCCTTTTCAGGCAGGAAATGTCTTTACGCCACTTCTTTTATACCCGTCTCATCGTCGCTTTCCGACCTGATGGTGACGTACGCCGAACGTCGTATGCACATACATCGAACGTCGTATGCACATACATCGAACGCCGTACGCACGTACACCGAACGTCATACGCACATACATCGGACGCCGTACGTCGCCGTTTTCACCTGTTGGCGGAATCGAAGCGATGGTCTGGAGGTACCGTTGGGCTATTTTATTCGTATTCTTGAAATGTTTAGGACAAATTGCTAAGTAGATGTTCATAAGTAGTTGCCACAATATTTGCGTCTGTTTTTCAGTCAGTCTGTCAGCTTGAAGAAGGAGTGTAGCCCGCTACACTCCTGATGAAGGAGGGCGGAATGACGAAAAAGAAGCATAAAGACTGCGGCAAAGTAAAAGAATAGAAAAAGGAAAGAAAATATAGGCGTTTGATTTTGAACACCTGCTTATAAAGATTTATTTTGTTTTTCTTGTCTACAAACCGAATGAATGATTGTCTTCCAAACAAAAGCACTTCTTGTAATTTAAAATTTATCATTATGAAAAGAACTTTTATTTGTATGGCGGCAATGTTGTTTTTCGCCGTTTCTTCTGCTCAGGCAGTTGTGTTGTGGAGTGGCGAGCGTACCTATTCCAACGGACGTGCCCTGCCCACGGCTGACGACCGTATTGTAATCTCTGCGGAGAAATTTACAGAGCTCTCGGTTGGAGACATGCTGATGTTCGAGTTTGAGAATTATGCTGCCGACCCGCTTACGAGTCAGCATATCATCAGATTGAGTACTCCCGTCACTTACGCATCCCTCAATCATAACATAAATGTGAGCGAGGGAGATAAGAGGGCTTCCGTTATTGTGGACGAAACATTGCGCGACAAGCTTATAGCCAGTGGATTGGTAATAGGCGGGACGGGCTTCACCATGACTTCTATCTCGGTGGATGCCGCCGATGGCACACTATGGAGGGGGCTTAAGGTAATCAACGATACGGGATGGACAGTTGGTGTCGTTGAAGCAGCATTGTTTGCAGGGATAAAGGCGGGAGATGCCCTCACCATAACAGCAGAGAAGACAGCAGATGGTGCGCAGTGCGTATTAAAAGAACGCTCCACGTGGAAAGACCTTCCCTCGGATGTGGCGGATGGCAATTCCTTCAACGACTTTAATGCGGAGGGGGTCAGTATTTTCAGCTTTACGCTTAATGCAGAGGCTGTAGCAGCATTGCAGACCAACGGTCTGCTCGTGGCAGGTTCGAAGTATAATCTGCTGTCTGTTGCAGCAGCTTCCGCCACTGACATCCGGAGGCCAATGCGGGAAGAGGAGCGCAATAGCCCGGTTTACACCCTTAATGGCATGAAAATATCTGACGGCATGAGCACCTCCTTGCGGAGAGGTATCTATATTTCGGGAGGTAAGAAAATATTGATAAAATAAGAAGAGCGATAGCAGTGAAAGATGAAAAAGAGAGTGTGTCAGAATAGAAGAATAAGAGTATAAAAGAATAAAAGCCATCACTTTACACTCTCCCTTGACACAGTTGAAATTACACTACCTCACTTTATACACAAATAGAACCATATAGGCGGATGTTTATCCGGCATTTGGCTTTTATTCTTTTATACTCTTATTCTTTTATTCCATTCTGACACACCCCCGTCAATTCTCATACCTATATATTTACCTTTACTTCCACGTGAAGTTTTCTTTCCCTGCTCCGACCTCAAAGTGATATTTCACTATTCCCATATCTGTATTGCTCCAACGGCCATTGTTGCAAGTGATGCTTACCTCATTGCCCTTACCGGCAATCATGAAGTTCTGCTTGTTCATGGCTGTTGGTGCAAGCAGAGCCGCTTTTACGCCATTAGCAAACCATTCGGGGGCATCGCCGTCATAACGGCTTACCTCCTCTGGTGCTTTTGACCTATGAGGAACGCCCTGACTGGCACCATAGCCAATGGCAATTATGCCATTCAGCACAGCACCGTCGCTGTTTTGTCTGGCAATGTTTTTACTGTAAGTCCCGCCTACCCACCATGAGTTCAGACCGATTGTCTGAGCATATAGCGCAATGTCTATTCCTGTGTAGCCCAGCAGTTCCTCTATCTTGGGAACATCGGGGCCTGACAATACGAGAAAGTTCTTCACTCCTTTAGCAAGGAACAGTCGCATGAATCCCCATATTGGCGATTGGGAGTTTGTTACGAGCGTAATGTTCACGCCATACTTCTTGTTGATCTCATCAATCCTTGCATTCAGCTTTGCAACGATGTCAGCCGGTATCGGGCTGTCTGTATACTTACGCACGATGTGGCGTGCGCTTATAGCCTCTTTTATATCCATATTGTTATTTCTTATTCCTTATCCATAATCAGTTCTTCATAAATGTTGCGCAGACGTTGGCGAAGATGTTGTTTGGCATAGTGTTTCCGTGAAATCAAAGTGGCAACAGGAACCCCCGTCTCCTCCGAAAGTCGTTGGTTGGTCTTGCCGCGAAGTTCAGTCTCGACAAAAGCCTCGCGTTGTTCTTCGGGAAGTTCGGTAAGTGCTTCCTCCAACCGCTGCCACATTGCCTCACGAAGCAATGTCGTTTCCGGAGAGCTTTCAGATGAGATCTGCCAGTCTTCCCTATTATCCGGTAGCCTGCCCTCACGTTTCTTCCGTCTGTAATCGATGATACGGTTACGTGTAGTTCGCCAAAGCCAAGCCCCATCATTCTCTATCTCTGTAGCATCATGCTGCAATGTCAGACACAGAAAGATATCCTGAAGTATGTCTTCTGCGTCCGACACATCACCAATCTGCCAGCGGATATAGTCCGTCAGTGTCTGTTTGAAATTATTGAAAAGCTCGGCTATGCTTTTCATCCTTCTTTTTCAGCGTCGATTATGCGCTTGAGGAATGCCCTGCGCTCCTCTGATGACATCTTCGAAACTTTCTCGCGTAGCTGGAACATAGTGCTCCGCATCTCCGCACGTTCGCTTCGGGTAATCTTCTGCCCGAAACAGGAGCTATGTCCGTGAGACCCCATGCCGGAATGAGGGCGCATAGGCATCGCCGTAAGCAGATGAAACAGGACTGTTAATCCCAGAGCTTTCCAATAATTGATGGTTGCCCATCCGGTAATGGCAGGAATAATAAGGTTCCACAGCCACATAACAATACCCACAACGGCAGCAATAATTGCCAGTCGGAGCAGAATCATACCAATAATGTAAATAGTCATTTTCATTTTCCTGTTTTGTTCGTACTAAATGCTTATCACCAATACAGACGATTTGCCGCCACTTATATTTTGGCTCTTTGAATATTTTAACCATTTCTTTTCCTTTAGGCGCCGACCTTATGGCTTAATTAGTGTTAAAACAGGAGAATGTTTTTATCTTTATGTCTACAAAGACGTACTTTAATTGTCTTGTGATTGATTTTTTAGGAAAAGAACATGGAACTTGATGATTATAAAGAAATAAAAAACTATTCAGATTTCTTTCGTCTGAAAGACAGAAAGTTTGTTTTATGGAGACTACTTCGTACGCAGGAACTCTCTGATTTTTGGAGTAACTTTATTGCGGAACATCCGGAATTGGAGAAAGAATTCGAGCGTGCCATCGCCGTTTGTGACAGCGTGCACATCAATGGGCGGCGTTATCCGGATACGGATGCACTCTATCAGAGCATACAAGAAACTATCTTAAAGAGGAAACGTCAACAGGCAAGAATTGTGCGGATGCGTCGCTTGACAGCTGCCGCCGCCATTGCTCTGCTGTTGTTGATACCAGCTATATATTTAGGTTACGTTAGGTTTATAGTGGGAGGACACCAGAACGAACTGGTCGGTCAAATCCTGCAAAGTGAAAATGTAGAGTTGTTATTAGGTAACCGAAGGATTGTTCTTCAGGATTCTGCCGATGTAAGGATAAAGGACGATTGCATCGTCTACGGCACTACCGGCGCGAAAATCGACTTGTCTTCCTTAGGAGATGCGGTTTGCAAGCTGGTGGTGCCTGCGGGCAAACATTCTTTCCTTACATTGGCAGATTTGTCCAAGGTGTGGGTCAATTCGGGTACCGAAGTGGAGTTTCCTTCAACGTTCGCCCATCATCCTACACGAGATATTCGTGTGAATGGAGAAATCTTCATCGATGTGACGAGAAATCCCAGACATCCGTTTATCGTTCATACGGAGAAGATGGAAGTGACTGTCCGTGGTACCAGCTTCAATGTTTCAGCCTATAACAAGGAGGAGGAGACTTCTGTGGTCTTGGTGAAAGGTAAGGTACAGGTAAGTACTCGAAATCATGATAGCATGACGATGTTGCCAAACGAGATGGTGGCGCTTGAAAACGGAAAACTCTCTCGGCAAAAGGTAGACGTATCCTACTATGTCAGTTGGAAAGACGGCTATTTCGTATTTAACGATACGCCGGTGGGTGAGGTGTTGAAGAAAGTGGGCAAATACTATAACATACGTTTCTCTGATATTAACACGGGCGTCTCCAAGAGGAAGATTACGGGCAAACTTTACCTTTCAGGTAACCTTGATGACGTGCTTACTTCCATATCTCTCATTACATCTACGACCTATACCCGAGAAAATGATGTTGTTAGACTTATTGGAAAAGAAAGGAGATGATGCCTATGAGATAACACGCTAAGAAAAGCCGAGACGTGCTGCAACACCCCTCGGCTATGTAATAGAAAAACATTGAGAACCAATATTATTCAATATTACTTACCTTAAACGACATACAAATGTATAAAACAAAACCTAAACTTCATGAAAACCTTTTGATTGGTCATGAAAAAATAATGAAAGTTATACTTTTTTCTGTTTTATTTTTGTTCTTAAGTATTCTTATCGCACCTGCTAAAATAATAGGAACACAGAACCAAAATATCACATTGAATGTTACCAACATAACGATACGTAACACAATTGACAGAATAGAAAAGACCGAAGGATATGTCTTCCTTTACAATGATGATGTGCGTTCGGAACTTGATAGAAAGGTTTCGCTGCAGGTAACAAATAAACATATCGATGAAGTGCTTGACAAATTATTGAGCCATACCGATATTTCCTATAAACGTGCAGGCAAGCAGATAACACTGTACCGAAGGCATGCAAAGGTGCAGCGACAGGCCTCTTCCGCCGAAGACAGCCAAACTCCGTTACAGCAAACTTCGGATAAGCATACGGTGAAAGGAAAAGTCGTTGATGACAAGAATGAGCCGGTTATCGGTGCAACAGTAAAGATAAACGGGCAAAGCACTTCTGGAACAATCACTGATATTGATGGAAATTACGTGTTGCCTAATGTTGCTCCGAATGATGTTATCACTTTTTCCTATGTGGGTATGAGACCACAGCAGGTGGTAGTAGGTAATAAGAATGTGCTCAACGTCACGATGCGTTCTGAAGTCAGAGACTTGAGTGATGTGGTTGTTGTGGGTTACGGTACGCAGAAGAAAGAATCACTAACGGGCTCGATCTCTATGGTTACCTCTAAAGACTTGGTCACCACCCCTCAAGTGAGTGCCTCCAATATGTTGACCGGCCGTGTTCCCGGACTTATCACCACCCAAACCTACGGTATTCCCGGCAGCGACAATGCAACACTGAGTATCCGAGGTTTCGGAAATGCCCTGTTCATCGTAGATGGAGTTGAACGTGACGCCCGATATATCGATCCTAATACCATCGAGTCCATTTCCGTATTGAAAGATGCCTCCAGCGCCATCTATGGTTCACGTGCCGGTAATGGTGTTGTGCTCATCACGACCAAGAGGGGGCGGCTCAGTAAGCCCGTCGTCACAGTTGGGGCTACGCTTACTTTCCAAAGCGTGACAGATATGCCCAAGATGGTATCTTCCGGTCAGCTTGCAGAACTCAAACGGGAGGAATTCTATAATAAACACGGGGCGGACACACCGCTGACCCCACCTTATACGGAAGAGCAGGTCAAGAAATACTATGAAGGAACGGATCCGCAATATCCCAATACTGATTGGTATGACCTCATGATTAGAAATTGGGCTCCTATGCAGCAATACAATGCCTCGGTCAGAGGGGGAAGCGATCGCTTTTCATATTACAGCTATTTCGGATACACCAAGCAGGAGTCTATTCTCAAGACCGACTTCGGCAACTATCAGCGTTATGCTTTTCAGACGAATTTGGATGCTAAGATAACCGACCGACTCAAACTTCAAGTATCAATGTCTTATAACTTGAATGATAGAAACTATCCTTCGCGAAATGCTTTTGACGGAGAAGCCAGCATTTGGGGCGCTTTTTGGGTGACATTGCCTATCTACCCCGCTTACTTCCCCAATCGTAATTATCTGTCGTATGGCGGTGGAGCCACAGGTGGAATAGCGCTGATTGCTGATCGTGGGATTTCCGGATATAACAGAAGTAAGGCTTACACGACAGAACTTTCAGGAACTTTGACTTATGATTTCAAATATGTTCCCGGGTTATCTTTCAAGGCTTTTGTAGACTACACCAAATCTGATAATCCAACGAAGATTTTCTATAAATCGATAGATTTCTATACCTATAATTATGCCAATGATGAATATACGTATAAAGGAAGTTATAATAAAGGTGGTGGTTTGGAGCAAAGTCAGGTCTACAGCACTATGCTGACCACACAGCTGTCACTGAACTATGAACGTCTGTTTGCCAAGTTGCATAGGGTTAAGGCAATGGCGCTTTTTGAGGCTGTCGATACCAAGAGTGATAACTTGAGTGCCTCGCGCAAGGACTTCTTTACAATGGCTATCGACCAGATGTTTATGGGAAGCACAGCCACTGCCGCAAACGATGGCTCTGCCACGGAAAATGGTCGTGCCAGTTTTGTGGGACGCATGAATTATGCTTATGCTGACAAGTATCTGTTGGAGTTCATTCTTCGTGCCGACGCTTCTGCTCATTTTGCTCCCGGGCATCGTTGGGGCTATTTTCCCGGCGTGATGTTAGGTTGGAGAATTGAGCAAGAGAAGTTCATGTCAAAGTTGAAGTTCGATATGTTGAAACTTCGTTTGAGCTATGGACAGATGGGTAATGATGCCATTGGCAATTTCCAATATCTTTCGGGTTACAAACTTTATGAAATGACCTATCTATTGGGCACCACTTCAGTAAATGGCATAAAATCTACCGGTATAGCCAATCCTGATATGACGTGGGAACGTATGCATATTTCCAATGTCGGCTTGGACTTTTCTTGGAATAACCGTAGGGTTTATGGCGCGTTTGAAATATTCTATCGTAAGCGTAGCGGTATTCTGGCGAGACGTAACGGTTCTTTGCCATCGACTTTCGGAGCAACGCCCCCTTTGGAAAATCTCAACAGTCAAAGCACGAGAGGTTGGGAAATTGAGTTGGGTACAGCCGGCCATATCAACAGCTTGAATTATGATGTAAAGGCAAACTTGTCATGGTCGCGTTCAAAATGGATACACTATGAAGAAGCCAATTATACGGATCCCGACCAGATAAGACTGTTTAAGAATTCCGGAGAATGGGTAGACCGCCAAATCGGTTATATTTCCAAAGGCTTGTTTACTTCTCAGGAGCAAATCGATAATTTGGGCTATACCTATCCCGGTGGAAACGAGAAGCTGCGTCCCGGCGATATTATCATTGCAGATAGAAATGATGACAAGGTTATCGATTGGAGAGATCAGGAAATAATCGGTAAAGGCACGATTCCACATTATATGTTGGGAGTTAATATCAATTTGCAGTATAAGGGCTTCGATTTATCCATGCTTTTCCAAGGGGCTTTTGGGTTCTACAAGAAATTGAGATTCTGGAGTAGTAATACCAATGATAACTTCTATTCCTTTATCTATGATAAGCGTTGGAGCGAACAAAACAATGACCCCAATGCACTGATTCCGCGATTGGGCGGTTCTGCTACAAATGATTATATTACTCAGAATAATTTTGTCAAGTCTGATTATATGCGCTTGAAGACAATGAGCTTTGGTTATAATATCCCGAAGTCTTTCTTGGCCAAACTCAAGATAGAGTCGGCAAGGATAAACGTTTCCGCTTATAATTTGCTGACCATTAGCGGACTGCATAAATACAACTTTGACCCGGAAGCTCCATCAGGGGAGACAGGTCGTTCATATCCGCTGAACAAGACAATATCATTCGGTTTAGATGTTTCATTCTAAAACAATAGCATAATGAAAACAATTAAAAATATTATATTGGTGGCGCTGTCTGTTACCTCTCTTAGCTCTTGTGACAGTCTTTTAGACAGAGCCCCTCTTGATATCATGTCAGATGAACAGGTTTATAAGGATCAGGCCTTGGCTGATAGAAAATTAGACTTAGCTTACACGAAAATGACAGTCATGTTGAATGAGTGTCCTAAAATTCGTAATGCCAAAGAGGATCCCACTTGGTATACGGAAACTGATAACTGGCATGGGCCGTTTATTGTAAACGAGCTTGCAGATGAGGCGGTTGTCCACTGGATTAAGAATCACTCGACAGAAGCCAAGGCCGTGGGTATTACCAGTTCGGGCGGTATCTTGGAATGGTGGGAGAATGCTTACGAGATCAATCGTGTGTTGAATGAGTTTCTGGAGGGGATGGCCTCTTCCTCACTACCTGATAACTATAAGGTGGAGCGGGTGGCTGAAGCACGATTCCTCAGAGCTTTCAACTATTTCTTCATGGTGAAACGCTATGGGGGTGTGCCTTTGATTTTGCATAGTCAGAAAATATCCGACCCTGACAGTGAACTTTTTGCCAAAAGAAACTCTGAGAAAGATGTTTATGATTTCATTCTTTCCGAGATGGATGAGATTGTCGGCAGTCTTCCTGCCCGCGCCCAGACAGAACTCGGCAGGCCGTCAAAGGGGGCAGCCATGGCATTGAAAGCTCGCGCAGCACTGTATGCGGGCAGCATTGCCCAGAATGGCACCGTGCAATTAAACGGGTTGTTAGGTATTGAAGCATCTTTGGCCAATGACTATTATCAGAAAGCCTATGATGCCTGCAAGCAGATAATGGATTGGAATGAATACAGCCTGTATAATGCAGATGCCGATAAAGTCACCAATTTTAAGAATATATTCCTTAAGAAGAACAATTCGGAAGTCATTATGATGATCCAGCACGATGCTGTGCAAAGGACAACATCGGGCGGTAATGGCTGGGTGTGGGATTTCTTCCAGTGTCCTCATCCTCATGCTTGGGGAGCAGGAAATCAGAATGCACCCTATTTGGAGATGGCTGAAGAATTTGAACACATTGACGGTACGCCCGGTACACTTGACAGAACAGCACTGGAAACAGGATTGTGGACAATGGAAGATTTGTGGAAAGATAAGGATCCGCGTTTCTTCGCTTCAATTTGGACACAGGATACCCCTTGGCAGGGGGGCAAGGTTGATTTCCACAACGGTTTGCTTCTTCCCGATGGCACGGTGAAGATGGATGGTGCATACGAAGGTGTTGCTGCCGGTGGCGATCAGACGGTAGACAAATCCTATGGCACTGGTTTTGGTGTGATGAAGTATCTGGATGAGAGCCATAACAACAAAGGCGAACGTGAGACCTCCAGCACAGACTATATCATCTTCCGTTATGGTGAAGTGTTGTTGAATTTTGCAGAAGCGGCATTTGAATTGGGCAAGACCGCAGAGGCTTTAGATGCAATCAATCAAATTCGTGAACGGGCGGGTATTGCTAAATTAACCTCTGTTACACAAGATCGTATTCGTCATGAAAGGAAGATCGAATTGGCATTTGAAGGTCATCGGTATTGGGATTTGAGAAGATGGCGTATTGCTGAACAGGTAATTCCTGTAAACAGATCTGGTTTGAGATTTATTCTGGATTATACCACCCGTAAGTACAAACTTGTTGTTTTGACAAACTATGACGGCGTTACGGCTCCGGTGTTCCCCCAGCACAATTATTATTTCCCGATAACACCAAACAGAATTTCCAATAACGGGAATTTGGTGGAAAATCCCGGTTACTAAAGTTTAATGAGGAAAGATTGTTTCGGCAGGGACAGACAAAGTCCTGCTGAAACGAGAAAAGCATAAATTAAAATTAAAGAACGTATGACAAAGATTAAATATTTGCTGTTGTTCATTATGGCTGTTGTAAGTTCATGTAGCAGTGATAACGATAACCCTACACCAAGCACTCCTGATGAGCCGGAAGTGGTAAAGGACGTAACAATACAAATGAAAGATGACAACAAGCCGTTGACCAATCCCGGCATGGGGTGGAACTTGATGTATTATACTTTCGATGATGTGATAGTTCCGCAAGGCGACGATGCTACCGATCTTTTAGACTGGCTTCCATGCGACATTGTTTCTTTCCGATTGAGTTGGGCTAAGTTGGAACCGAGTGAAGGTACGTATAATTGGGAGATCATCGACAAGGTTGCCGATGCTTGGACCAAAGCCGGAAAGCGGTTGAGTTTTAAGTTCTATACGAACTTCCTGTGGGATCATTCCGACAGGCAGGCCACTCCTTTGTGGGTACGCGATGCGGGAGCTAAGGGCACTTATCTGGATCATGACGGCAATCATGACAATGATACATGGATGGCAAACTATGATGACCCCGTATTATTGGCAAAGTTGGAGAACTTCTACAAGGCCGTAGCTGATCATTATAAAAACAGTACGATAGAATTTATCGAGCTGGGCTCGATAGGGCGTGTCGGTGAGGGTAACAGCTATCAGATAGGAATAGAGCCTACGCAGGAAGAACTCAAAACTCATATTGACCTTTTAAAGAAGTGTTTTCCAGACACACGGTTGGTCATCAATGACGATTATGGCTCCTTTGCCTGCGGATATGCCAAGACCGTGGGCTATGGGGTTGATGACCACAGCATCGGTGTGGGTTCTTCGACTAATCCGCCGGGGCGGGCATATAATGCTGCCATTTTGGACAAGTTCAAAGACGGCAAGGCTACGATCGGATTGGAGGATGATACTTGGCTGCTCCCGGACGAATGGTACTATAAACAGATGGTCGCCGCATGTGCCAACTATTGCCGCATTCATGTCTCTCCATCGCGTCTTCTGAAAGACGAGGTGAAACCTGTCGTAGCATCCATGAACCTGAAAATGGGCTACAGGATACAGTTCCCGACGATTGTCTTCCCCGAAAAGCTAACCTTAGAAAAAGATTTCAAGATAACATACAGCATCAAAAATGCGGGTGTGGGGTGCTGTACGGTGGAATGTTATCCGAGGTTTGTATTTAAGGACGACAAAGATACGGAGGTCTATGGTATAACAGATACGGGGATGACCGGTAATATGCTGCAATACGGCAAGGATAGTCTGGTTGTCGATAGAACGCTGACGGCAAACTTACCGAAGACGGTAACGTCTTCTACGCTTACATTGTATGTGTGCATGGTCGATAAGAATGATACGCCTATTATCAGTTTGCCATATACGGAAAGCACAACTGCCAAGAAACTTTACAAGGTGGCACAAGTAAGTCTGAAATAAGTCGAACCGTAACATTCGTGTTTTTAGGACAGATGCATTCCGATATATCAATGATATGGAAGGATGCATCTGCCTAAAAAGACAATTGCTTTAAATTTGATAAGTAATGAACCATGATACAGAAATGGCATCCGGTTAACGGCATTTAGCATACGGATGCAATATTGGCCGCTATTCAGCCATTCAACGGTTTATCTGCCATTCCGCAATAGCGGCAATTGCGAATCGGCGGGTCATGGATATCTCTGTCAGTGAGTAAGCATCTTCGCGCCATCTCCTCCACGACAGTTTCTTTGACGTTTTCCGTTCTGCCGGTGACGTACACCGAACGTCGTACGCACGTACACCGAACGCCGTACACACGTGCACCGAACGTCGTACGTGTGTACGCCGAACGCCGTACGGCGGCGTTCCCGCCTGAAAGAACGGTCGAAGCGACGGGTAGGGGATACCGTTGCAGCACTTTTCCGTGTTCTTGAAACATTAAGGAAGATATCGGATAATCCTCCGGAAGGGCAGAAACATGGGACGGCTTAATAGTTAAGCAAAATGACAAAGCACGGGCAAGGGCTTGTAGGAAATGAATCTGTCCACATACGATTCTCCATGCTCAGTCATGCCTTGATGTCATATTTATACAAAAGTAATATTTTAATTTTAAGATATAAATGAAAAAGATTATCTTGCTTTTTACCTTTCTGTCGATATTTGTTATGCAGGTTCAGGCAACCGATTATGTGTTGTCTTCACCTGACGGGAAAATCAAGGCATTGATACGGGCAAATGATAATATTGGTTTGGATATAGAATATAACGGAACGCGGTATTTACAGATACCACAGATACGGTTACAACTTGAGAAAAAGGCTTTGGGAGCGCATCCAAAAATAGAAGGTGCACAAAAACGCACAATAAACAATGAGCTATTTCCGTTATATGGCATTAACAAAAAGATATTAGAGAAGTATAACGAACTGCATCTGAAGTGCAAAGGCAATTATTCTATCATCTTCAGGGTCTATGATGAAGGGGTAGCTTGGCGGTTTGTTACGCGATTCAGGAAAGATATTATAGTAGAAGATGAGCGAGTAGACTATCGTTTTGCAGACAACTACAAGGTGTATTTCCACCCCTCGTTGTCCGAAGCCGATTATCGCATCCAGAGCGTATCGGATAGTAGCATGAAGCACAACTATTCCAGTATGCCCGTTTTGGTAAAGCCTGAAAATGGGGTCAATATTCTGTTGCACGAGTCGGACGTAATCGATTACCCCTGTATGTCGTTGATGTCGGCCTCACAACAGGCTAATACGCTGACGAGCCTTCATTCCCGCTACCCTAAAGTTGTCGCCCCCGGAGGATACAAGAATTTTAACCTGCAAGTAAAAGAGACGGAAGACTATATGGCCAAGACTGCGGGTAATCGCGCTTTTCCATGGAGAATCGTCGCTTTTGCGGCAAACGACAAAGCGATACTGAACAATCAGTTGGTATATCTGCTGGCTCCGGAATGCAGACTGGCAGACACAAGCTGGATAAAGCCGGGCAAAGTGGCTTGGGACTGGTGGCATGCGCTAAACCTTTCAGGGGTAGATTTTAGAACGGGATATAACACCGAAACTTATAAATACTACATAGATTTTGCGGCGAAGAATGGGATTGAGTATGTGAATATGGATGAAGGCTGGAGCGATCAGTTTGATTTGCTGAAAGTACGCGACAGCATCAACATGGACGAACTGGCAACCTATGCCCGGAGTAGGGGAGTGGGGCTTTTCTTGTGGTGCGTATGGCACACGCTCGACCGACAGATGCAAGAAGCGTTGGCGCAGTTTGAGAAATGGGGCATTGCCGGATTGAAGGTAGATTTTATGGATAGGGATGACCAGTTGGTGGTAGACTTTCAGGAGAGGCTTTTAAAAGAGGCTGCCCATCACAAGCTGTTGGTCAATTACCATGGTGCCTATCACCCTAACGGGATGGAACGAGCATATCCCAACAATATTAACGTGGAAGGCGTAAAGGGATTGGAATGGGACAAGATAGCCGGCGACGGTGCAACGCCGACCAATGCCGTGTCGATACCCTTTATACGGATGTTTGCCGGCCCTATGGACTATACGCCGGGAGCGATGGATAACTACAATAGGGAAGACTGGCGCATGATTAAACGTCGCCCGATGAGCCAAGGTACACGCTGCCAGCAGCTGGCTATGTATGTGGTCTACTATGCGCCTTTGCAAATGCTGGCAGATTCGCCGACAGCCTATATGGAAGAGCCGAAGTACTTGAAGTTTCTGTCGGGCATTCCTACCGTTTGGGATGAGACATTGCCCTTAGACAGCAGGGTGGGTGAATATGTGAACATTGCCCGTCGAACGGGCGATATATGGTATGTGGCAGGCATGACCGACTGGAACCGACGGGCACAGCATCTGGCCTTCGACTTCTTGGACAAGAATGCAGACTATGTGGCAGAAGTGGTAAGCGACGGCGTGAATGCCGACAAAGTGGGCAGTGACTATACGATAATCATGAAAGAAGTGAAAGCCGGAGATACCATGGACTTGGACATGATGCCGGGTGGAGGCTATGTTGTCAAACTGACGCCCAAGAATATTCGCCACGATGTCATCGTCTTCGGAGACTCCCGTGTGCAGATGGCCGGCGACTGGAACCGCAAAATGGAACGGGCTGATGTTGTCAATGCCGGTTTTGGAGGATTCACCACGTCTCATTTCATCTGGCTTGTGGGGCCCCATGTAATAGAGAAGCACCCGCGCATCTGCTTTCTGGAAGGCGGCATCAACGATATAGGTGCCGGTATTCCGCTGAAAAGAATAGAGCGTAATTACCGCTCTTTGGTAGACAGTTTGTTAGCGCATGGGATAGAAGTGGTCATGAATACAATCACCTACCCGACGGAAAAGGATGCAGAAGTGCAGCGCTTCAAGGTGGGAATGATAGACAGCCTGAATGTCTTCATACAGGGTTTGGCGAAATCTAAAGGATTGTCTTGTATTGATCTTAACCCCATGTTGACAGAGGGAAAACGTATCAAGGAGGAGTATGCACTGGATAATGTTCACTATACTGCTGCAGCCTATGCAATATGGGTGGATGAGATGAACAGGTTATTGCGAAAAAAAGGTATATGAAACAATGTATGCAGCAACCGTGACAAATGGCATGCTGCACTTAAACAGACATGTAAATTATGATAAGAAAGAGAATCCTTTGGATTGTAACACTATGGGTTGTGTTCTCCGGTTTGCAGTTATGGGCTCAGGAGAAAATTGAGACTTGGGAAGAATTGGATAATCGCCCCATTCCGCAATGGTGGACGGAGGCAAAATTCGGTATCTTTATTCATTGGGGCTTATATTCTGTTCCGGCCTATGCGCCCGTTAGAGAGGTGAACAGCGTGTATGAGAGGTATGCCGAACATTATGAATCACGGTTGAAGACCGGTAACAAGCTGTTTACCGACTTCCATAATAAGACGTATGGAAAGAATTTTAAGTATGCCGACTTTGCACCTCTTTTTAGGGCAGAGCATTTCGACCCTGAGGAATGGGCGACGCTATTCAGGCGGGCAGGTGCACGTTATGTGGTGCTTACTTCCAAACACCACGACGGCTTTTGCCTATGGAATAGCCAATATTCGCCTCATTGGAACAGCGTTGTGATGGGGCCGCACATGGATATCATCGATTCTCTGTCGCGAGCAGTGAATGGGCAGGGCATGCACTTCGGTCTCTATTATTCACTGTTGGAGTGGTCGCATCCGCTTTATGCCAAACAGACCATCGACAGATGGGTAGATGAGCACATGATGCCACAGTTGCGGGAACTTGTCATTAAGTATAAGCCGGATGTGATTTATGCCGATGGGGAATGGGATTATGATAGTGAAACGTTGAAAAGTCGTAAGTTCCTTTCTTGGCTGTATAATGATTCTCCTGTAAAGAGCACGGTGGTGGTAAACGATCGTTGGGGGAATGAGACTCGTAGCAAACATGGAGATTATTACACTACGGAATACAATCTGGTGCATCAGAAAGAGGGTATCGGTGATAAGGCCTTCCACCCGTGGGAGGAAAGCCGGGGCATAGGAACCTCTTACGGTTACAATCGCTTTGAACGTGTAGAAGATTATCTGTCGGCCAAAGATTTGGTACATTTGTTGGTACGTACGGTAGCCAACGGCGGCAATCTCTTGTTGGACGTAGGGCCTGATGCCTACGGAATGATACCTGTTATTATGCAGGAGCGTCTGCTTGATATGGGGAAATGGTTGGATGTAAATGGAGAGGCTATCTATTCTTCACATCCGTGCCGGGAGCTGACAGTGAAAGACAAAGGCGTTTATCTCACCAAGGCGCATGGCAATCTATATGTAATCGGTATCGAATGGCCTTGTAAATCTATTGTCATCGACAATGTGTCTAAGGCCGGACGTGCCGAACTGTTAGGAGATAAAAGGAAGATTGGGACTTCTTTAAGAAACGGAAAGCTGACCATAAACGTTCCGTCTTTTACCGTCAGTCATTTACCTTCTACCTTAGCATGGGTTGTGAGGGTAGAAGACGTCCGCTAATTCCTTGAGTTGGCAAGTTGGCGGGTTGGCAACTCAACACATATTTATATTCACTAATCGATAAATTTAGAAAACATGAAACGTTTATATGGCCTTGTGCTCATACTGCTGATTTTTGTACAGATGAGTGCCGGGACTCCGGTTAAAATATTGGCTATTGGCAACAGCTTTTCGGAAGACGCCGTGGAGCAAAACCTGCACGAACTGGCATCGGCAAGCGGGATAGAAACCGTCATCGCCAATATGTATATTCCCGGTTGCCCGCTGGAATTGCATGCCCAAAATATGAAGACAGATGCTCGTGCCTATCGGTATCGGAAAATAGATGTGTCGGGAAGAATTATTCAGAAAGATAGCATGCAGATAAGTAAGGCGCTTGACGATGAAGACTGGGATTATATCAGCTTGCAACAGGTTAGTCAGCTGTCGGGACTGTACGATTCCTATCAGCCTTATCTTCACGAGTTGATTGCCTACATCCGCCAACACGTATCGGCTAAGGCAAAAATAGTTTTCCATCAAACTTGGGCATACGCGCAAAACTCTACACGTGGCGGTTTTGAGAACTATGGAAAGGATCAGGGGAAAATGTATCGGGCGATTGTAGAGGCTACTCGAAAGGTAATGAAAACCAAGAAAATGGAGTTGCTGATACCATCGGGCACGGCCATTCAGAATGCACGTATGTCGTCTTACGGCGACACGATGACCAGAGACGGATACCACTTGAATTTACTATATGGGCGCTACACCGCGGCCTGTACATGGTTTGCTGCCCTGTTTCATCGTCGGGCACTGGGAAACACATACGCTCCGGAGGGCATGACACCTCTACAAATACGTGTATCCCAGTTGTCGGCAGATGCAGCGGTGAGCCATCCTTATCGTGTGACGAAGATTAGTTTCTAATGCTTCAATAAAGACGAGCAAATGAAAAAGAAGATAAGTCTTGCCTTATTTGCCTTTATGTTGGGTTGCGGTTGCATGTTGGCACAGGAACAGGAACAAGAACCCGAGTTGGCGGCTGCCGCCGTGAAAGAATACATACAGCAGTCGTGGGTAAAGACATTGAGGTATAATCCTAAGGATTCGGCAGATCATATTGGGTTGCCGAAACCTTATACCGTGCCTTGCGTAGCGGGGCGTTTTCAGGAAATGTACTATTGGGATACCTACTTTACGAATGTGGGATTGATTTTGGACGGACATACCGACTGGGCTATCAACAATACCGAGAATTTGGCTTCGCTGGTAGAGCGTTTTGGAAAAGTCTTCAATGGCAGTCGTTACATGTACAAGTATAATTCGCAGCCGCCTTATCTATGTATGATGGTAGCGGATATTTATGCCAAGACGAATGATAAAGAATGGTTGAGGAGAATGTTGGTATCTCTGGAGAAAGAATATGCTTTCTGGATGAAACATAGAATGAGCCCTTGCGGACTTAACCGCTATTCTAATGACGTAGTTGACAAAAGGCAAGACAGGGGAATGGCTCAATATGCCAAGACAAGAACGATGAGCAACATTGCATTGGATAGCATGAAGGAAGAGGATGTCCTCAGCTATGCATCTCATGCACGAGCCGAGTGTGAATCGGGATGGGATTTCACACCGCGCTTCGAAAACCGATGCGAAGACTTCTGCCCCGTCGACTTGAATGCAAATCTATACTATTACGAGCGTAACATCGCCCGTTTCTGTCGCATCTTGGGAATGCCCTATAAAGCGAAAGGGTGGGAAAAGGCTGCAAGAAGGCGGAAACGTTTGATGCAGAGGTACATGTATCGGGTGGAAGATGGACTTTATTATGATTATGATTTTGTCAACAACCGGCTTTCATCTGTCAAGTCGGCTGCGGTTTTCAGTCTATTGTTTGCCGAGGTGTTGTCTGTCCGCTATGCAAAGTCGGTTGCTATGCACGCTCTGGATGCATTGGAATTTCCTTACGGGCTGGCTGCAACGGCAGAGTCTGCTTATCGGGGTACTTATCAGTGGGCTTATCCCAACGGTTGGGCTCCTCTCCAATATATCGCCATAAAAGGGATGGACAACTATGGAATGAAGACCGAAGCCTGTAGGTTGGCACAGGCCTATGTGGATGGTATAACTCATATCTTTGCCCGAACCCGGAATTTATGGGAGAAATATAATGTGGTAGAAGGCAGCGTCCATGTTACCAGTGAAGGTCAATATGATATGCCGCCCATGATGGGATGGACTGCTGGTGTCTATCTGTATGCCTTAGAGTATTCGGAAAATTGTGGCATAGACAAAATCGATTATTAGTATACGACAGATCCGAAAATACATTCAAACGACAGCATGCGTTTGCTCCGTAAGAAACAGGAGCAGGATAACAATGACAAGCGGATTATCTATCGTACGGCTCTTCTCTCGTAAATTCATGATGGCACGGTAGACAAGTTTTCTTACCGAACCGGAACTCATATTCAGCAATTCTGCTATTTCATCGTAATCTAAGTTCTGCATATATCGCAGGTAGATGGCTTCGCGCTGCCGATCAGTCAGACTGTTTAGCATACTCTCTATCATCGTTTTGATGTTTTCCTTCTCTTCTTCACCTATAATCGTATCCAAAACGGTGACTTCTGTAGAAAAAGGTAGGCGGGTAACGTCTGTTTCCGAGAGCCTTGAGTATTTCTTCTGAGTGTTCAGCATGTTATTTTTGAAAGCCCGGAAGAGATAAGGCGGCAAACTACGTACACAGGAAAGTTCCGTTCTCTTAATATATAATGTGCAGAATACGTCGTGTACAGCATCTTCACACAGCTCCATATCGAATCCCAAACTCGTACCGTAAGCCAGCAATTCGTTTACGCATAAAGAATAGATAGAAGAAAACATCTCCTTAGAGTCTTCCTCCGTCTCACTGTTCAGAAAGATATCCCAGTAGGCGTTCAACTTTTTATGTCTTTCTTCATTGGTCATGATCTGCGGCTTCACACTTCAGCCTGAAATATCCGAATTATTTGTTAATAGTTTCGCACTGTTTGCATTACTTTATTGAATAATGCAAATTTAAATAATTTTGCCGAATATATAACCTGATTATCCCATATTTATTTCCCTAATTGTTTCGGGGACATGGAAAAGTGCTGCAACGGCACCCCCTGACCGTTGTTTCGGCCTTGCCATCAGGCGCAAGCGGCGACGTACGGCGTTCGATGTATGCACGTACGGCGTTCGGTACACGTGCGTACGGCGTTCGGTACACGTGCGTACGACGTTCGGTGTACGTGCGTATGGCGTTCGGTGTACGTCACTGCAAGAACAGAAACGGGTGATAAAAAGATAATAATAAAACCGTAGGATACACCTCTTTTGGGCATCGTGTGGGAATTAGAAAACGTGTTTTACCTTCCCCGCGAGAGACTTTTAGTGATGGAAATGAAGACGTGCCAGCCCTTCGGCCTGTTGCTCCCCGGATATGCGGACGTAGCCCTGTGGCTCATTGGCCTGCTGGCCTTTGGTGAGAATGAACTTCAGAAATTCTTTCACTACGGGGTCGGTGGGCACGCCGCGACTTACCAGATAAAGGTTTCGGGCGGGTGGCATAGGGTATTTGCCGTCCGCAATGGCCTTTGTCAGTTCGCGCTGATTGTGGTAGAAGTTCTCATCGGCATCGATCTTGCCATTGTCGTTGAGGTCGATCGGCACTACCACGATGCCTTGATTGGGCTTGCCCGTCTCGCTGTCGAAGGCATAACCGATATTGTTGAATCCTATGGCATTGACGTCTCGCTGTACGGCAGACGCCACGCCGGGGTCGCCATAGACGGCCGTGCCGTAGAGGTCTTCCTGCTTCAGGCCGAGATAATCGGCCCATGTCTCGCCGGCTCCGCATGCATCGCTGCGCGTATAGACTACAACCGGGCTTGCATTTCGGGTGCCCGCGAGTTGCCCCCACGTGTAAATTTTCTCCGTTTCCCATAGTGCACGGAAAGTCTTTTGCTTCAATCCTACGCGTAGGATGTCCTTAAGTGCCGTGTTGCGGATATTCATGGTCGGCACTACGGCATCCTTTCCCACGGCGAAAGGTACGGCTCCCTTGTCAAGTTCGGCCTGTCCGAGTTCGCGTGACACCATGCCGAAATCGACCACACCGGCCAAAGCGTCGGTGATGCCCTTACCCGCTCCTCCTGCCGACACGTCCACTTTGACATTGGGATGCAGCTGTTGGAACTCTGCTGCCCACTGTACAGCAAGAGGATAGAGTGCAAAAGCACCCGAGAGCGAAATCTCACCGCTCAGCGAGCCGTCGGTGTTGACCTTTCCGGCTTTCTTCTGAAGGCAGGCGGAAAGGAGGAGCAGAGAGAGGATGGATAGGGAAAGTCTGTTCATTCTTTGGGCAGGTTAAGGAATAAAAGAATAATAGCATAATCGCTTCGCTTAGTATAAAAGCCAAAAGCCGGATAAACATTCGTTAACGTCGTTTCTGCTTTCGCATAGGGTAACGGCTATTATTCCATTATTCTTTTATACTTTTATTCTAAAAAAATCAATGTCTTTGATGCAGGCCGCACTCGCGGTGTTCCGGACTTTCCCACCACCAGCGGCCGGCGCGGATGTCCTCGCTGGGGCGGATGGCACGCGTGCAAGGTTGACAGCCGATGCTGGGGTAGCCCTGATCATGCAGTTTGTTGTAGGGCACACGGTTTTGGCGTATATACGTCCACACATCCTCCTCGGTCCAGTTGATGAGCGGGTTCACCTTGATTTTGTTGTGGATGTCATCCCATTCCACAATCTTCATGTCCTTACGTGTCACGCTTTGCTCATGGCGCAGGCCGCAAATCCACACATCGAGTGTGGCCATAGCGCGGCCGAGTGGCTCTAACTTGCGTATCTGACAGCAACGGTGGCGGCTCTCAATACTGTTGTAGAACAGGTTGATGCCCTCTTCTCGTATCATCTTCTGAACCTCCTGATAGTCAGGGAAAAACACCTCGATGTTAATTCCATACTTCATGTCGGTCTTATCGATGAGCTGATAGGTCTCGGGGAAGAGCCGTCCAGTGTCGAGTGTGAATATTCTCGCCTTGCGGTTATGCTTTACGGCGATGGCGGTGAGCACCTGATCCTCGATGCTCAAGCTCGAAGATACGGCCATACGATTGCCGAATACCTCGATGAAATAGGCGATGACTTCTTCGGCGGAGACCCCGGAAAACCTCTCATTGAGTTGGGCAATCAGCACGTCTCGCTGATGGGGATGCCGGAAATCGGCGATGGTGATATGGTGAAGATCCTGTCGTGTCATAACGTTTTTGTGAGAAGTTAAGGAGTTAGGGGGAGTTATGGAGTCAAGACAAATATTTGCTCCATAACTGCTTTACCCTCTTGTGACGGGTGGAGATAGTCACTTGATCATGCCTGCCCCAACTGTTTCGTTCGTGTCGGGATCGATAAAGATAAGACTGCCCATGATGCGGTTTTCGATGTAACGGTCGAATACCAACGGGTTGGCAGTGTGTATCGTTACCTCGGCGATGTCGTTCATCTTGAGCTCAGCTATGTTTTCTTCTTTCTCCAGTGTGTTGATATTTCGTCGATAGTTGATGCTGCGCACAATACCCGGCGTCTCGAATGTGGTCTGACGGATGATGTATTTCTTGCGGGGCTGCAACGGCACCTCATTAAACCAGCACACGTCCATCGTGATGTCTTGGTCGACCTGTGGCTGCAGCTCGTCGGCTTTCACGATGGTGTCGCCTCGACTGACGTCTATGTCGTCGTTGAGCTGTATGGTGATGCTCTGTGGCGAGCCTGCCTCATCAAGCCGCTTGGCAGCGAAGTCGAGTGTCCTCACGGTAGACTCCTGACCCGACGGCAACACGCGCACCCGGTCGCCGGGACGAATCACGCCGCCACTTACGCGCCCTGCATAGCCGCGATAGTCGGGAAATTTGCTGCTGATGGGGCGTATCACATACTGCACGGGGAAACGGAAGAAGTCGCTGACGGTCTTGTGTCCTATGGGCACCGTTTCTAAAAATTCGAGCAAGGGCTTGCCGGTATACCATGCCATGTTGTCGCTCTTGTTCACCACGTTGTCGCCATCGCGTGCACTGATGGGGATAAAGACCGCATTTTTGATGTGCAAGGTCTTGGCCATTTCTTGGTAATCTTCCACTATCTTGTTGTATGTCTCCTTCGAATAACCCACAAGATCCATCTTGTTGATAGCGACAACAATATTGGGAATACCCAGTAGACTGGAGATATAGCTGTGGCGGACGGTCTGCTCCAACACGCCGTGGCGCGCATCCACGAGGATGATGCTGAGGTCGGCAGTGCTGGCGCCGGTCACCATGTTGCGGGTATACTGGGTGTGCCCCGGGGTGTCGGCAATGATAAACTTGCGCTTCGGCGTGGCGAAATAGCGATAGGCCACATCAATGGTGATGCCCTGTTCACGCTCCGCACGCAGTCCGTCGGTGAGCAGGGCGAGGTTTACCTCCTCGTTTCCACGGCTCTTACTGGCCTGCTCTACGGCCTCCAGCTGGTCTTCAAAGATCGACTTACTGTCGTAAAGCAGTCGGCCGATGAGCGTACTCTTACCGTCGTCTACACTCCCAGCTGTAGAGAAGCGCAGCAATTCCATATCTAAATATCCTCTTGTATCTGGCATAATTGTCTGTTATTTTGAAAGTAGAGCGAGTCTTACGGTTTTTCTCGTCCGTTTTATTCTTTTACCTTTCTATCCTTTTACTTTTTAGAAATATCCTGCTTTCTTGCGGTCTTCCATTGCGGTTTCACTGCGTTTGTCATCGGCACGTCCCCCGCGTTCGGTCACGCGAGTAGACGCAATCTCGTCGATGATGTCGGCAACAGTCGTTGCTTTCGACACGGTGAGGCCTGTGCAGGTGATGTCGCCGATGGTACGGCAGCGCACCAACATCGGCACGACCTCCTCGGTAGGCTTGCGCGGGATAGCGGGAAGAGCAGCGAGCCATTGTCCGTCGCGGTTGAACACCTTGCGCTCATGGGTGAAATACAGGCTCGGCATGGGTATATTCTCATAGTAGATATACTGCCACACATCCATTTCTGTCCAGTTGCTGATGGGGAATACACGGAAATGCTCGCCCATATTCTTGCGACCGTTGAAGATATTCCACAATTCGGGACGCTGATTTTTGGGATTCCACTGCCCAAACTCATCGCGATGACTGAAGAAACGCTCTTTAGCGCGTGCCTTTTCCTCATCCCGACGTGCTCCGCCGATGGCGGCATCAAACTTGTATTCGTCAATGATGTCGAGGAGGGTAGTGGTTTGCAGCTTGTTACGGCTGGCGTAATAACCGGTCTCCTCCTTTACGCGGCCTTTGTCGATGCTCTCTTGCACACTGCCGACAATAAGGTCGGCGCCCAACTGCTTCACCAAGTCGTCACGATATTGCAGTGTTTCTTCAAAGTTATGACCCGTATCGATGTGCACGAGAGGGAACGGAATCTTAGCCGGATAGAACGCTTTGTAAGCCAGATAAGTAATGACGATACTGTCCTTTCCGCCCGAAAACAGGATGCACGGGCGCTCAAACTGTGCGGCAACTTCACGCAACACATATATCGATTCGGCTTCAAGCTCTTGCAAGTGTGTGATAGTCTTCTGATCCATGATGGTTTATTTTTTCTTGATTGTTACTTTCCAATAGTTCTCTATCTTCTCTTCGTCCAACACGATGTGCCCTTCATTGCGCACGCTGCCCGGCACATTCTGTATGGGTTGGCCGTCGTCGAGGAGGATTTCTAGTATCTGTCCACTTAACATGGGGGCGAGTGCGATCTTCGTCTTCACGAAGTTCATGGGGCAGGGCACACCTCGAAAATCCTTTTTCAGGTCGGGGGCAGAGACGCTGGTAGCTTTGAGGGGTTCAGTCTTTGGCTCTTCAGGCTGCACCACATTGACGGAATCGTCGCTTTCCGCGGTCTCCTCGCTCTTATCTGTGTGGAACTGCAGGCTGTCGTCCATATTCTTATAGAGTTCGTTAAGCAGGTCAGCAAGCTCAAAAATCAGGTTTTTATCGGTCGCAAGCAACTCATTGTGGCGTGCTTTGTCGGTGAGAACCTTGAACTTTTGAGGTACGATACCCGTCTCGATAAACTCCTTGACGAATCCATTGTACACGTCATCGTCATTGCGAGGATCCAGTCCGCGGGTCACGAGAAGCATTCTGTTTTCCGAGAATACAATATCGCGAAGCGTTTTTTCGACGTCTTTTGTCTTACCCTCTTCTATCTCCTTACGGCGGTTGCGTATGTTGTCTTGATCGATATCTATGATGTCGAAGAGGCCGGCGGAGCACTCGGCCTGTCCATATTTGATAAGGCTGAATTTCTCATCATCACCGAAATCATAGAAGACATCGGGTTCTTCGTTGTAAGATGACACGGCTTTGTATTTCGGGAGCAGCTCTTTCACGACATCGGCACCTCTCTTCACCACATAGTCATAATAGTCCGCGTAGTCGTCCAGACTGCCGATTACGTCGCGGAGATAATCCTCGACGAAGGCAGGAATGTATTTGGCCGGCACATATCCCACCTGCAAATCAATCTCGTTTCTGCCTTTGAGGGGGAGCCAGACGGTATAGGCGGGAAACGGATCGTCACCCACACGACCCACACGACCGCTGAAACCAAGGTCGGCCCAAGTAGAGTTGGCGCAGATGTTGGTACAGCCGTTCATCTTCAGCTCGAAGTTTGGAATGGCATCGAGGTTGAGATCGCTCTTCAGCAGTCGCTTAGCGATGCCGTCCGCCGCACCTTTCGGCAGACAGATACCTAGTCGGCAGGTGTCGGCTCCGGTACAGGTAGTGATGTTGGTCACCATCACCGGCTCGTCGATATGATAGAGCCCCATCTTCTTAAAGAAGCGGTAGATATTGGGCAGATACTCTTCCGGGATGTTGCGCACCTGAATCTGCTCTTTCTTTGTGAATCGTATCACGTCATTGCCATATTCTCCCAGATATTCCGCTACCTCGGCAAAGAATGTCGTGGAGTTGTTGCCATGGGGCACAGGAATATAGGCATACCACAAGTTTTCGGGATTCTCTTTCTTGTCGCCCACTGCTGTTTGATGATGCGCATAGCGCTTTTTCCATACGAGGAAATTCTCGTGGGTATCTTCAATGGGTGCGAAATGGGGTTTGTGATGCTCCAAAGGCAGGGCAGGAACAAAGAAATCGAGACTTGCATCTTTCTTCAACTCGTCAAATTCCTCATGGTACAGGCGCTTGGCCTCTTCCTCACCGTAGCGGTAGAACACAAAACGCATGCGAGCCTTATGGCGATTACGGCGATTGCCGTATTTGTTAAACCAATTTTTCAGAGCCTTAGCGGCACGCAGCAGGTCTATCTCCGGCAGGAAGTCGAACACCTCCCAACCGACGTGGGGGCTTGGCGCGGTGCTGCCGGCAAGTAACACACGGAAGCCGCGCTTGCCATCCTGAATCTTGGCCTGTAGCCCGAGGTCGGCCACGTATGAATAGCGGGCATCCTTCACATTATAGTCTATCGCTACCTTATACTTACGGGGCATGGAGAAAGAATCCTTTTCGGCGATGAGACGCGAGGTCAGCTCCTCCACGTACGGATACACGTCGAACTCTTGGTCAGCGGTCAGTCCGCTGCGGTCGTTGACCATCATGTTGCGCACGGTGTTGCCACCGCCACCGGCAGTGCTTAGTCCTACATGCTGCAACTTGCGCAGTGCCGGCACCGCATCCGACAAGTCGACATTGTGGATTTGTATCTCCTGACGGGTGGTGATATGGAGATGCGAGGTCGACACCTTCTCGCCCACGAAAGCTACCTGTGCCAGTTGCTCGGGTGTAATCAGTCCGCCGGCACATCGCACACGCAACATGTGATGCTTGTTCTTACGCTGTTCGTATATGCCCATGGGCACACGCTTCGACTTCAACTCTCCGGCGGTAATCTCTCCGGCATGAAATTTATTGATGAGCGACTCGGTATAATCGAGGTCACTGCTTAATGTCGATGGTATTCTATACATGTCTTTGTTCGCTTCTAAATCTTCGCACAGTGTTTGTGGAGTGCTACTTTTCCTTTTATGTTGATTTGATGGGCGCTTCTAACTTTCTGCGGAGTAGTGCTCTTCCTTGTCTATCACCTCACCTTGAATGATCTTGAATGAGTTGAGGTGGATACCCTCATGGAGTGAGAGGATGGCATAGCGTATGCGAGGATCGTATGCCAGCCGCTTGTCCTCTTCGGAAGGACGGCTTGGTGAGGCCGGATGACTGTGCCAGTTGGCCAGAATCCTAAGTCCGTTCCGACGGGCATATTTCAATGCAGCCATCTGATCTTCGGGGCGAAAAGAGAAATGTTCGCTCGAGTGGTCGATGTTTTCCATCCAGTAGTTCTCCGTCACCACATTGTCATTGCCCAGCAGATAACCGCAGGTTTCGAGTGGGGCGTCTTTCTTTGCCTGTTGGATCAGGGCTTGTATCACGTTGTTGTTTATCTTCATCTTGTTTTCGGGTTGAGGAGTTGCCCTGTCAGAGGCTTAATGCAAGTCGCACGCTGTTTGCTCGTAATCGATGAGATGGTCTATCGTCGGCTTCTCGCCGCACACCTCGCAACTGTCACGATGCTTCACTTTCACGGTGCGGAAGTTCATCGTTAGGGCGTCGAACGTAAGCAGGCGGTTGGTGAGTAGCTCGCCGGTGCCGAGGAAATATTTCAACGCTTCGGCGGCCTGAATGGTTCCCAGCATACCTGCGATGGCGCCGAGCACGCCGGCCTGCGAACAGGTGGGAACCAATCCGGCTGGCGGCGGCTCCTTGAAGAAGCAGCGATAGCATGCCGTACCGGGAACATGGGTAAACGTCTGACCCTTAAAACGGAGTATGCCGCCGTGCGAGAACGGCTTGTTCAGCATCACGCAGGCATCGTTGATGAGAAATTTCACGGGGAAATTATCAGTGCCATCAATCACAAAATCCCACGGCTCAATGATACGACGGGCATTCGACGAGTCGAGAAACTCATAGTAGGTTGTCACTTTCACATCGGGGTTGATGGCTTCCATCTTCTCCTTTGCACTCTCTACTTTGGGCACACCTACGTCCTTAGTGAAGTGTATCACTTGTCTTTGCAGGTTGCTCAAATCCACCACATCTGCATCGATAATGCCAATGTGACCCACGCCGGCCGCGGCGAGATAGAGAGCCGCAGGTGCACCCAACCCGCCAGCGCCCACGATGAGCACCTTAGCATTGAGCAATTTCTCCTGCCCTTCTATACCCACATCCTGCAACAGGATGTGGCGACTGTATCTCTCTATCTGTTCTTCTGTTAAATCTATCATCTTCTATTGTGTCTTGATTTCATAAACTTAGGCTTGTCACTCCTCAGCAACCGCCTCCCATAAAGTAAAGGAAGTCGATAGTATCACCATCTTTCAGCTGGAGCGTGTCGTATTGGTCTTTATCCACAAACTCTTCGTTCACCTGCACGGTAGCCATTTCAGACTGGAACACATTGTTCTGTTTGATCAGCTCATTGAGCGTCAGCGGAAGGGTCACTTCTTGTTCCTTATCATCTACAGTAATCTTTGCCATAATCTATATGTTTTAATCTTTATTGAATTATGGTTGCAAAGGTCGCCATTTTCACCCTCTCACGAAATACCTTTGCCGGGGTATATGTCATACCAAACATTAGGTATATGTTCTTATGGCTGTCTGGGGGGAAAGAGGAGAGAGGGGAGGGGAGAGAGAAATGTCTTGTAGGTGTTTAGGCAAAACAACTGCCGGAGAGTTCTCTCTCCTCTTTCCCCTCTCCTCTCTCCCCCAAACTTTGTCAAGAATTCATTACAGTTTTTTCGTTCAGAATTTCGTTCATTCTAGAGCGAAAAATCGGGGTGGTTTGGCCAGATTCAGGTCGCGGGAGGTCAAAATTTTCGGGATAGGGTTGCGATAGCATAGCTTTCGCATTACGATAACGGCCTAATCGCGGTGCGATCTTAATGTTATCGCAGTGCGAAAGCATAGTTATCGCGATGCGAAAAGGGTGCTATCGCAAGACGAAAATATGAATATCTATGGCATATTCTTACTTTTCGCGCGTAACTCACTGATGCTCTGACATTTACGTAAACCCCTCTAATTTTCGCGTATTTCGGGCAAAAGATTTTCAATTTTGCTACACGCGATTCTACAGAGGGTGTTTGTCGTGTTTTTTCAGAGGCTTTGGTCTCTGAAAAAGGGGAGAGAGGAGAGAGGAGAGAGAATACTCTGGCAGACGCTTAAGCAATCAACTAATCGGAGTGTTCTCTCTCCTCTCTCCTCTCAAAATCTTTGGTGCCCATACAGATTTTACATGTTTTAGTTGGCAATATAACAATATTATATTACCTTTGCGCCCGATAAAGGATACCTATTTACAAGCTATAGCTTGTTTTTGTTAATTTAAAACGGAAAAATAAGATGAGAAAATTTATTGTAGCAGCATTGCTGTCTGTAATAGCTCTTGGTGCATCAGCACAAGAACTTACAAGTGTCGACGTGAAATGTAATCTTCGTGATAAGTTTGGTATCGGTGCAGGTGTTTCCATCGATCTTGGAAACAGTTTCGAGTTTTCGCCAAGTTTCAATTATTACTTCGCTGATGGTGGTTTCTTCCACATGGATGCAGACTTCCACTATAACATCGACCTCGGCAAGAACTTCACATTCTATCCAATCGTTGGTGCAACCTACTATCATGCCGATCACTTCAACAGGTTTGGCATTGACCTCGGTGTGGGTGTAAAGTATGATTTCAACAACAAGCTGGCTTTCTTCGTCGAGCCCAAGTACCAGTGGGTAGATGGCGGCGATGATGCCTACTTCTCATTGGGTGTGAAGTTCAACATCTAATCCTTATATGTAAAAATCCTCAGTGTCGACAATGCCTGCCCGAAGCGCGTACTTGATAGCTTCGTGGGCAGTGTTGACACCGAGTTTGCTAAAGATATTCTTGCGGTGGGTATTGACCGTGTGAATGGAGCAGAAACGCTCTGCCGCAATCTCTTTAGTTGTTTTTCCTTGTGCGATCACTTTCAGGATTTCTTTTTCCGTAGACGTCAGTCTTGAAGGTGCATCATTTATCTTCTGCTCTTTTTCCAGCAAAATCTCCAGTGCTCGCTGGCAGATGAATCGTTTGCCATGCAGCACGGAGTCGATGGCTTCGATAATCACCTTGACAGATGAGTCTTTGAAGGCAATGCTAATGTTATGGGTCGAATAGATAATCTTGCGGATAAAGCTGTCCGTGAGATCGTTGCAGAGCAGTATCCATTGTGAGAACGGGAAGCGCTCACTCGCGATGATGAGACTGTCGACATCGCTAAAGTCAAACAGTGTATAGTCGAGGATGATGATGCGTTCCTCGTCTTTCTTGAGCTGTTCGATCAGCGTAGCCTTGTCTGATACGCTCTGCCAAGAGTGTGTCTTGTCCTTTGTGATGATGCTCTCCACTCCGATGCGGGTGAGATCTTGATTGTCTGCCAGAATGAATTTAGCCATAACGTATCTGTATTCAGTTGTGAAAGGTAAGCTCAGCGGCCAACGGCGGTAGCCTTGTCTGTCTGCACTTTCCGAGTGTCCGTTGTTTCTACTGCAAAATTATGGCTTTCCATATCGTCGGCAAATAGTAGTTTTATGTGATATAAACTACCATATTTATGGTAATTTATGACCACGAAGTGTGCAATATACCAAAGGTTAGGTATGCGATTACCCCATGTTGGGTATTCCATAGCACAGCCTTTCATGCTAACTTTGCATCGTAAAATAAAAGCAGCAAATTATGAACGCAATAGCATTGGCACTTTCAAATACATTAGCAGGTATCGCACATCGTGAGTTTACGTGGTCTAAATCAGAACCATTCACGGTAGACGCGAAGTTTGCGCATACCACGGACGCCCGTTTGGAGACTAAGGATTTGAACGTATATATCAATAGAGCACATATCTTGAAAGATGTCTGCGTGAACATTCCCAAGAATAAGATTACATGTATCATCGGCCCTTCGGGATGCGGAAAATCGACCTTGCTTCGCACTTTCAATCGTCTGAATGATGGTATCGAGGGTTTGAGGATGGAGGGCTCGGTAAATCTCGGCGATACTAATATCCTTGAAGCCGGAGCCGGCAGTCTGTCAGACCTTCGCCGTAATATTGGCCTCGTGCCTCAGCGTCCATGCCCTCTGCCAATGAGTATCTACGACAACGTGGCATACGGCTGCCGCATTCATGGCATCCGTAACCGCAAGAAACTTGATGCCATCGCGAAGCATTATCTCAGATCTGTAGGACTTTGGGATGAGGTGAAAGAGCGCCTGCATACTCCGGCTGCCCGCTTGAGTGGCGGACAGCAGCAGCGTCTCTGTCTGGCTCGCAGCTTGGCCGTAGAACCCAGCTATCTGCTTGCCGACGAGAGCACCTCCGCACTCGACCCCATCTCAAGCAAGAAGGTGGAGCAACTGTTCACGGAGCTGAAGCAAGACTATAGCATCGTGATGGTGACCCACACCCTACGTCAGGCACACCGTATAGCCGATTATGTAATCTTCATGTATCTGGGCGAAGTGATTGAGGCCGGCGATGCCAAGCAGGTGTTCGATAATCCTCAGCACGAACTTACCAAGCGCTATCTCGACGGAGCGTTCAGTTAAAGTAATATTTATTTTAGGCAATAAGAAATAAGGATAGTATCTAATTGTATTAGTGTTTTAAGGGATGGGGAACTGCTCAAGCAGTTTCCTTTTTTCGTTATATTTAACAAGGAGAATAATCTCCAAAATACATACGTTTAATTTTGAATGCCTATTTATAACAATTATTATTGCAGGAATATTCGCCTTCTTTCTACGTTAAACGAGTATAAAAAACTTATTTTTGCTTGTTGGGTATTAGATAAATCGTTAACTTTGCGGGAAGTAAAACTATTTGTCAATGGCTCTGATTATCATTGGAATACTGCTTGTGGGCTACATTCTCATTGCAACAGAAAATGTCACTGGTGTGAACAAGGCAGCAGTGACAGTATTCATGTGCACGGTGGGGTGGGTGCTCTACATCAGTTATGGCACCGATTTCGTGATGAGCCAGCACCCGGCCGAATATATGGCTTTCCTTAACGGTGCGACTCCTTCGAGCGTTGCCGTGAAGGAATTTATTGCTACCAATGTTTTTTTGAAGTATATCGGCAGGGCATGTGAGGTGGTGTTGTTCTTACTGGCCACAATGACAACAGTGGAAATTCTGAATAATAATGGATGCTTTGACTTCATACCGCAGTTGATGAAGACCCGTAGCAGCAAGAAGATGCTGTGGATATTGGGTAGTGTAACGTTCCTCATTTCCGCCAATCTCGACGATCTCACGACAACGGTGATGATGCTTGTCATCATGCACAAGATAGTGCCTAACCGCAGGCAGCGCATGTTATATGGTGCTGCCATAATGTTGGCAGCCAACATCGGCGGCGCATTGACGGTGATCGGCGCACCGACGGGTCTGATGCTGTGGAGCAACGGACTTGTGGAAGCATCCGACTTTTCAATGACGTTGCTTGTCCCTTGCCTGTTGGCATGGAGCATCCCAACTTGGTGGATCGGCAAGAGCCTGCCGGAGCGAGTAGAGACGGAATGGATCACGATGCCCTATCGTGGCGACGACACTCGTCTGAACACATGGCAGCGCCTATTGATGCTCTTTGTTGGTATTGGTGGCCTGTGGTTCATTCCAACCTTTCACAATATCACGAAGCTCAGTCCGTTTCTCGGTGCACTATGCGTACTGAGCGTGCTTTGGATCGTGAATGAGATATTCAACCGCAAGCTGATGAATATGGATGCTATGATCGAGCGACGAGTTCCGAGAGCATTGTTTTATGGGAATCACCAAATGATACTCTTCGTGCTGGGTATGATGATGTCGCTCGGTGTAGCACGCGAAACAGGTGTGGTGGCAACGTTTTGGCAGTTTTTGCAGGCCGAAGGTGCCAACAGCTGGCTGCTCGGCTTGGGGGCAGGGCTGATCAGTACTGTGCTTGATAATTTTGCCACTGCTGCTACCTTTATAACGCTGAATCCTTCAATGGAGCTCAACGACAGTTATTGGAAAATCATGGCATATACTACGGTGATAGGCGGAAATGTGCTGACCGTGGGTTCGATAGCCGGATTGGCCTTGATGCGAGCCGAGCGGATGCATGTGGGGTGGTATTTCAAAAATGTGGGATGGAAAGCTGCCGTGGGAGGTATAGCAGGATTTTTGGTTCTACTATTGATAATAATGTAAAAAGCTAATAAACTAAAAAAAGAACAACGATAATTATGGCGAAAATAAAAACAGTGGGTATTCTCACTTCGGGCGGTGATGCCCCGGGGATGAATGCGGCGATACGCGCAGTGACACGTGCCGGAATCTGTAACGGATTTGATATTAAGGGTATATACCGCGGTTATGACGGCTTGATCAACGGAGATATAAAGCCTTTCACTACGGAGAATGTGTCGGGTATTATCATGCAGGGTGGTACGGTGTTAAAGACAGCCCGTAGCGCGGAGTTTATGACGCCAGAAGGTCGTGAGAAGGCATACGCCACGATGCAGAAAGAAGAAATCGATGCTTTAGTAGTGATTGGTGGTAATGGTTCGCTCACCGGTGCGATGGAGTTTGCCAATGATTTTGATGTGCGTTGTATCGGATTGCCCGGCACAATAGACAATGACCTTTATGGCACAGATTCGACTATTGGTTATGATACCACATTAAATACGATCACCGAATGTGTAGACCGCATTCGCGATACGGCACAGAGCCACGAGCGTATTTTCTTCGTCGAGGTGATGGGGCGTGATGCAGGTTTTTTGGCTCAGAACGCAGCTATTGCCAGTGGCGCCGAGGCAGCTATTATTCCCGAGGATTCTACCGACGTGGATCAGTTGGCACAGTTTATGGAACGTGGTATTCGCAAGTCGAAGAAGAGTTGCATCGTGATTGTATCGGAAAGTCCTAAATGTGGTGCGCTTTATTATGCCGACCGCGTGAAGAAGGAGTTTCCCGGTTATGATGTGCGCGTGTCCATTCTTGGACACCTGCAACGTGGAGGCCGTCCGTCGGCTCACGACCGTATTCTTGCCAGTCGCACAGGTGTTGGTGCCATTGAGGCTTTACTGCAGGGGCAGCGCAATGTGATGGTGGGTGTAAGAAATAATGAAATCGTGTATGTTCCGCTAAGTGAGGCCATTCGCTCCGATAAGCCTTTCGACCGTAAACTGATTAAAGTTTTAGACGAGTTGAGCATCTAAATAAGGATATGTCGCATCCACTGTTTGATATGTCACATTCCGTCTAAAGATTGTTAAATATATTTGGTGACATGCGGAATAATCACTATTTTTGCGAGAGCAAATTACAAGAATAAAATCATTAACTAATTAAAATATAAGGCTTATGTCACAAATAAATGGGCGCATCTCACAGATCATCGGGCCTGTTATTGATGTTTATTTCGATACGCAGGGACAGGATCCGGAGAAGGTGCTGCCTAAGATTTACGAGGCTTTACAGGTGAAGCGTTCCGATGGTCGTGATTTGATTATCGAGGTACAGCAGCATATCGGTGAGGATACCGTGCGCTGCGTGGCTATGGACAACACCGACGGCTTGCAGCGTGGACTGAAAGCTATCCCTACGGGCAGTCCTATCACTATGCCTGCAGGTGAGCAAATCAAAGGGCGTATGATGAATGTCATCGGACAGCCTATTGATGGTATGAAGCAACTCGATATGGAGGGAAGTTACCCGATCCACCGTGAGGCACCTAAGTTTGATGAGCTATCAACCCATAAGGAAATGCTTGCAACAGGAATCAAGGTGATAGACTTGCTGGAACCATATATGAAAGGTGGTAAGATTGGTTTGTTTGGTGGTGCTGGTGTAGGTAAGACGGTGCTCATCATGGAGCTGATCAACAATATTGCTAAAGGTCACGACGGCTACTCTGTGTTTGCCGGCGTGGGTGAGCGTACTCGCGAAGGTAACGACCTGATTAGAGACATGCTTGAATCCGGTGTCATCCGCTATGGCGAGGCTTTCCTCAAGGCTATGGATGAAGGTAAGTGGGATCTCTCGCTTGTCGATCCCGAGGAATTGAAGAAATCGCAGGCTACATTGGTGTATGGTCAGATGAACGAACCGCCCGGAGCTCGTGCTTCGGTAGCCTTGTCGGGTTTGACAGTAGCCGAAGAGTTCCGTGATCATGGAGGTAAAGACGGTGCAGCAGCAGACATCATGTTCTTTATCGACAATATCTTCCGTTTCACTCAGGCAGGTTCTGAGGTATCGGCTCTTCTCGGGCGTATGCCTTCAGCTGTGGGGTATCAACCAACGCTGGCATCGGAGATGGGTACGATGCAGGAGCGCATTACTTCTACAAAGAATGGCTCTATCACTTCGGTACAGGCCGTATATGTGCCTGCCGATGACTTGACTGACCCTGCACCTGCTACAACGTTCTCTCACCTTGATGCCACGACGGTGCTCGATCGTAAGATTACGGAGCTGGGTATTTATCCTGCTGTAGACCCTTTGGCAAGTACCTCGCGTATTCTTGACCCGCTGATCGTGGGTAAGGAACATTATGAGTGTGCCCAGCGCGTGAAAGAAACATTGCAGCACTATAATGAGTTGCAGGATATTATTGCTATTCTTGGTATGGACGAATTGTCCGACGAGGACAAGCTCGTGGTGAATCGTGCCCGTCGTGTGCAACGTTTCCTGTCTCAACCTTTCGCCGTAGCAGAGCAGTTTACAGGCGTAAAAGGTGTGATGGTGAGTATCGAAGATACCATAAAGGGCTTCAATGCTATTCTCAATGGCGAAGTGGACGATCTGCCAGAGCAAGCTTTCTTGAATGTCGGTACGATTGAAGATGCCGTTGAGAAAGGTAAGAAACTTCTTGAACAAGCTAAAGGATAATGTCTATGCTGAGTCTTAAGATCGTTTCTCTGGAAAAGATTGTCTTTGATGGACAGGTTAAAAGTGTCAGGGTGCCGGGCACATTAGGCTCTTTCGAGATTCTGGTGGGGCACGCTCCGATTATCTCTTCACTTGAGACAGGCATTGTGGATTACGTTACGCAGGATGGGAAGCAATCTTTGAATATCAATGGTGGATTCGTTGAGGTTCGTAAGAACGAAGTCAGTTTGTGTGTGGAGGTATGACTTCTCATAGGAAGAATTTAGGGCAATGACACATAGAGACATTGAACACATAGGATGGCTATATCGCAAGCAAGGACTTTTCATTATAGGCTTTCTCTTCTTGATAGCCTTACTGGCGGTTAATATCAGTTATTACAACACATTGCTCACACCTCTATATATCTGTACCATCTATGCTTTGGTGCTGGAAATTGCAGAGGCTGTAGTGTGGACACGTATTGCGAAGAACTCGCCAGATAACCTGCCTAATTTCTTTATAGCAGTTTCAGGTATCAGAATACTATCGGCTATTGTGATGATGACAGTCTATTATCTGGTGACCGGACGCGAGACGATGCTGACATTCTTTTTCGTGTTTGCCGTGTTCTATGTGGCAATACTGATTCATCATATTCTATTCTTCCGCAAGCATACTGATATAACAATCAACGAATAGGTAAAACAAATAATAATGAAACAGATAAGATCATTGCTTTTCCTTTTGATGGTAGTGCTGTTGCCGATGCAACTGCATGCTGCAGATGAGGGGCATGGAGGTGAGCTTAATATACCAGAAATCGTACTCGAACACCTTTCGGATGCGTATGAATGGCATATTGCTTCGTATGAAGGCAAGAGCTTGCATATCCCATTGCCTATTATCGTGCGCAGTGATGCCACGGGGGAGTGGACTTTCTGTACGGCAGGGAGCTTGCCTGAACCGTTTTATTTTGATGCGACCCATCATGGTAAGATATATGAGAAGTTGGCTGATGGTACGTCTGTGCGTCCTATCGACTTGAGTGTTACTAAGACGGTTGCCCAAATATGGATTGTGGTCATCGTACTGATCGTCGTCTTCCTCTCATGTGCCCACTGGTACAAGAAGCACGATGAGAAGAGCGATGCCCCAAAGGGATTTGTGGGGATGATGGAGATGTTTGTGATGTATATCAACGACGATGTGATCAAATCATCAATTGGTGAGAAACATTACCGCAAGTTTGCTCCATATCTGCTTACAGTCTTCTTTTTTATTCTCACTTGTAATCTGGTAGGCTTGATTCCGATCTTCCCCGGCGGTGCGAATATTACGGGCAATATCAATGTAACACTTTTTCTCGCAGTTTGTACGATGCTTGCAATCAATATCTTTGGCAACAAGGAATATTGGAAGGATATTTTTTGGCCTCATGTGCCTGTATTCCTGAAGGCTCCGGTTCCATTGATGCCTGTGATAGAACTGTTTGGCGTATTTACCAAGCCGTTTGCACTGATGATTCGTCTTTTTGCCAATATGATGGCAGGGCATGCTGTTATTCTAAGTTTCACTTGTGTGATTTTCTTGGGATGGTCAATGGGCGTGGGCTTCGGTATCGGTTTGAATATCTTTAGCAGTATCATGCTGTTGTTTATGAATATGCTGGAGATACTGGTAGCCTTTGTACAGGCATACGTGTTTACATTATTGAGTGCGGTGTTCATCGGCTTGGCCCATCAGGAGCATGTTGTAGACTAATCTACTGTCATTACCATAGAGAAAATAAGATGAATATACAAAATCTTCTGCTCAGAATAAATGATAAATTAAAATTATAAAATAACAACTTTAAAAAATTAAATTATGATTATTTCAACATTATTGGCTGCTGAAGGCTTAGCACAGCTGGGTTGTGGTCTTGGTGCAGGTATTGCAACAATTGGTGCGGGTATTGGTATAGGTAAGATTGGAGGGCAGGCAATGGACGCCATTGCCCGTCAGCCGGAAGCTTCCGGCAAGATTCAGACCAACATGATCCTTACTTCAGCATTCGTTGAGGGTTGTGCTCTGTTTGCTATCGCTGCCTGTGCATTCTTGATCTAATAAAAGAATATCGAATGGATAATTTACCATCAATATTAACGCCTGATTTAGGACTTCTGTTTTGGATGCTTCTGGCGTTCTTGGTGGTCTTTATTGTTCTTGCCAGGTTTGGTTTTCCCGCCATCGTCAATATGGTGGAAAACCGAAAAAAATATATCGACGATAGTTTGCGCAAGGCACATGAAGCCTCAGAACGACTTGAGAATATCAAGCAGGAGGGCGAGTCCATGTTGCAGGAAGCACGTGAGAAGCAGGCTCAGCTTTTGAAAGAAGCGACCGATACTCGCGAGGCCATTGTTGAGAAAGCACAGGAAAAGGCGAAAGAAGAAAGCGCTCGACTCATTGCTGATGCTAAGGCACAGATTGAGGCAGAGAAGCAGAATGCTATTCGCGATATTCGCTCTCAGGTAGCAGAGCTCTCCGTGAAGATTGCGGAGAAGATAGTGAAGTATCAGCTTTCCTCCAACGATAAGCAGATGGAGCTGATTGACAGACTGCTGGATGAGGCTGTTAGTAATAAAGGTGAATAATAAACGTGTAGCTTATGGATTTAGGTGTAATATCGGTTAGATATGCCCGGGCTCTACTGAAAAGTGCTACAGGCCAGAAGCAAGAGACTGAAGTTTATAAGGAGATGCAGAGGCTTTCGCAAAGTTATCTCCAAGTACCACAGTTGCGCTTCACGATAGACAACCCTATGCTCGCTAAAGATAAGAAGCAGTCGGTTCTTGAAACAGCATGTGGAGACAATATCTCTGAGCTGACCAAAAGGTTCCTTGCACTTGTCTTGAAGGAGGGTAGGGAGGATACCCTGCAATTTATGGCTGCTTCTTATATCACGCTTTATCGCCAGCAGAATAATATCACCCGTGGTAAACTAATCACTGCCGTTGCCGTCTCACCCGAGACAGAGGGTAAAATGAAGCAAATGGTGGAGAGTAGAACTCATGGTACAGTAGAGTTTAACACCGAGGTAGAACCCGAAATATTGGGCGGATTTATTCTCGAATACGACACTTATCGTATGGATGCCAGTGTCAAGTCGAAGTTAAACAGCATACTTGTACAATTAAAGAAGTAAAGGTTGGATTTGAAACTCCACTTTTAAAGTAAACTTTTAAAGAATAATAATGTCAGATAAAATTAAACCAAGCGAAGTGTCCGAGATATTGCTGAAGCAACTTGAAGGCATTAACTCTGACGAGAAGTTCGATGAGGTAGGCACTGTGCTGACAGTCAGCGACGGTGTGGCTCGTATATACGGACTTCGTAATGCAGAGGCCAATGAGTTACTTGAGTTTGAGAATGGCACCATGGCTATCGTCATGAATCTTGAGGAAGACAATGTAGGCTGCATTCTTCTTGGTCCTACGGTTGGTATCAAAGAGGGGCAGAAGGTTAAGCGTACGCATCGCATCGCTTCTATCCGTGTGAGTGACAAGTTCTTGGGGCGCGTTGTCAATCCTCTCGGCGAACCTATCGACGGTCAGGGTGACATAGACCTTTCTGATTCTTTCGAAATGCCGCTTGACCGCAAGGCACCGGGTGTAATTTATCGTCAGCCGGTAAAAGAACCATTGCAGACCGGTTTGAAATCCGTTGATTCCATGATTCCTATTGGCCGAGGTCAGCGTGAGTTGATTATTGGTGACCGCCAGACAGGTAAGACAGCCATAGCCATAGATACAATTATCAATCAGAAAGGCAATTATGATGCTGGTAAACCCGTATATTGCATCTATGTAGCCATAGGTCAGAAAGCCAGTACTGTGGCTGCACTCGTACAAACATTGAAAGAGTACGGTGCTCTGCCTTACACCATCATCGTGAGTGCGACGGCAGCCGACCCTGCTGCCATGCAATACTATGCACCATTTACAGGTGCTGCTATCGGTGAGTTCTTCCGCGATCGTGGCGAACACGCACTTGTCGTCTATGATGACCTGTCAAAGCAGGCTGTAGCTTATCGTGAGGTATCTCTGATTCTTCGTCGTCCTTCTGGACGTGAAGCCTATCCCGGTGACGTGTTCTACCTCCACTCTCGGTTATTGGAGCGTGCAGCACGAATCAACAACCAGCAAGAGGTAGCAGAGCAAATGAACGATTTGCCCGAGTGCCTCAAAGGACATGTGCGCGGTGGCGGCTCGCTCACCGCATTGCCTATCATCGAAACGCAGGCCGGTGATGTGTCGGCATACATCCCTACCAACGTGATCTCTATTACCGATGGACAGATATATTTGGATTCCAGTCTCTTTAACCAAGGATTCCGTCCTGCTATAAACGTAGGTATTTCTGTATCTCGTGTGGGTGGCTCTGCACAGGTGAAGAGCATGAAAAAGGTGGCCGGTACATTGAAAATTGATATGGCACAGTATCGTGAATTGGAGGCTTTCTCTAAGTTCTCAAGCGATATGGATCCTGTAACTGCCATGACGATCGATCGAGGTCGTAAAAACAACCAGTTGCTTATTCAGCCTCAATACAGCCCAATGCCAGTAGGCGAGCAGATTGCTATCCTCTATTGTGGCGTGAATGGCTTGATGCAGGATGTACCTGTCGATCAGGTTCGCACATGTCAGGAGCAGTTCTTGGAACAAATGCGTTCACAGCATCAGGGTGTTCTCAAGGATCTTGCCGACGGAAAGTTGGAGGATGAAAGCATCAACACTATCAAAGACGTCATGGTAAATATTACCGGGCAGTTCAAGAAATAGAAGGAGGATAGCTTATGCCTTCATTAAAAGAGATAAAAAACCGTATAGCATCTGTTCAGAGCACGCGTAAGATTACAAGTGCAATGAAGATGGTGGCCTCATCAAAGTTACATCATGCACAGACCGCCATTCAGAATATGTTGCCCTATTCCAATCAGCTGGAGCATATTCTGAAATCATTCCTTGTGTCTATGCCCAATGCACAAAGCAGGTTCGACGAGGAGCGTTCAGATGTGAAACGTGTGGCACTGATTGTCTATTCATCCAACAGTTCGCTGTGTGGTGGATTCAACGGTAATATTATTCGTTTGATGCAACAGGCTATCGAGGGGTATAAGACACAAGGTATCAGTGACATCACGGTGTATCCCATCGGTCGTAAGGTGGCAGAGAGGGTAGCAAAGTTCGGCTGTAAGTCAGCTGGCGATTATGTGAATCTTATAGACAAACCTCACGCACGTGGATGCAGTGAGATAGCACAAGAGGTGGCGGAGAAGTTTGCTTCTCACGAATATGATAGGGTAGAGCTTATTTATCATCATTTCAAAAGTGCCGGCTCACAGATTCTCACACGCAAGACTTTCCTGCCCATCGATCTCTCCACAGAGCTGATTGGAACGGATAATGACCGTGACCTAACCTCTACTTTGGCTACTGCCAAGACTCAAGAATATCTACGTAAGAAGAGAGAGGAGGATAGCAAGCGTAGGCAGGAAGAGGCCAAGCCTCTCAATGATGACTTCATTGTGGAGCCAGACCTTGACACCGTGCTGTCGGTTCTAATCCCGAAGATGCTCAATCTGATGGTCTATACCGCCCTTCTTGATAGTGTAGCATCCGAACATGCATCCCGCATGGTCGCCATGCAGACTGCTACCGATAATGCTGACGCGTTGCTTCATGACCTCAGTTTGCAGTATAACAAGAATCGTCAGGCTGCTATTACCAATGAATTGCTCGATATTGTCGGCGGTAGTGTGAACAACTAAGCATTAGCCCTTTGTATTTTCTTACAACAGAAACATAAGGAATAAATTGCATTAACAGATTAAGAGGGTGTATCAGAATGAAAGAATAAGAGTATAAAAGAATAAAAGCCATTACTTTATGTACAAATAGAACCATATAAACAGATGTTTATCCGGTGTTTTGTCTTATACAGAGCGAAGCGATTATTCTTTTATACTCTTATTTTATTATTCTATTTTGATACACCCTCTTTTATAATTCCTTATCGGTAATCCTGATATGCTACCAGCCTGTCAGTACGTGAACCGTTCGGACGGTAATATACCAATGCTTGATAACTGTTTTTCGTTTGGTAGAAATTGCCCTCCGAAGGCACCGGCACCATCGTACCGTCACTGCGTTGCAGCAGATACTGATAACTGTAATACCCTTGCTTGAGCCACACCTGTGCCTCATAGATTTGTGCCGTTTCGTTCCAAATCATTTTGTATTCGGGTAGGAACTGGTCATTAGTCCATACACCATTGATATACACATCGCCTGACTGGCGTGGTGACTTTAGGCGGAAGTGTATCATGAGATATTCACAGGTGTAATCAATTTCATTATTATCAGAATTACGGATATAGAAAGCACCATTAGCATCCTCATCATAGAGATAATTAGGGCGAGGCTCATCCATCCAGATATAGGCATGATAGCTACCACCATCCCAATCCATCATCTCCAAGCCCATTGTGGTGTGATTCACATCCAGCATCTCAAACTTGCGATATTCGTTACCGCCATTAAAGATAAGGTCACGACAATGGAACCAGCGCAGCCCGTCGTTCATCACATATTGCGGCTTGGCATTGACCACTGCATTATCCCACCGCATGTTCTGCATCACCACCGTCTTGATCTGCGTGGCTGGATCCGTCACATTCACGCCGGCATAATTCAAGTCCATCTCAATCTGTTGATAACGGTTATTGATATCAATATCAGTATTGGTCGTCATCTTCAGCCCAACGCCCATCAGTGGCTCCACAACCATAAAGCATGCCGTCAGCACCTTCCTGTTATTGTCATTCTCATCATAGACCGTCACCCGGTAGTTGCCGCTCATCTTCATTCTGCATCTATCGTTGGGCAGCCGGAAGCTATAATGCGTGTAGAGCTGATTCGTGTTCAGCGATTCCTCCACATTGTCAATCGTATTGCCCTCTGCGAATCCGTCGCAGTAATCACTCGTGAAAAGCTCCTCCGAAGTCGTCCAGTCTACTTCACAATGCTCCAGTTTATAACAATAACGGCGGTATTCATGCGTGAGATCATCAAATGCGATATTGATTGGTGTTGACTGCCCTAAAGTAATAACGGGTAGCGACAGCCAGTTGTCACCTGCCATCACCTGCAACGTCGCAATACGCCTGTCCAATATCTCATGCCGTTGTGCCGAGGCATGGATGATATTAAGTGCCAGTAATAATGTAACCAGATATTTGCTCATGAGTTTTTTGCATTTAATACTCACAAAAATAAGTAAAAATCCTGAGAGCACAAAATAAAAAGCGCCTCTCTCATCATGAGAAAGACGCTCGCATGTATGTTTTTATTAATTTAAGCCTTGATAGCAGCTACACCGGGAAGCTCCTTACCCTCGATAGCCTCAAGCAAAGCGCCACCACCGGTAGAGATGTAAGACACCTTGTCTGCCAGTCCGAATTTGTTTACACATGCCACAGAGTCGCCGCCGCCGATGAGCGAGAATGCGCCCTCAGCTGTTGCTTCAGCAACAGCCTCACCGATGGCACGCGAACCGGCGGTGAAGTTGTCAAACTCAAATACGCCTGCAGGACCATTCCATAGGATGGTTTTGGCACCCTTGATAGCCTCAACAAATGCCTTCCGCGTCTCGGGACCTGCGTCCATGCCTTCCCAACCGGCGGGAATAGCGTCAGAAGGAAAAATCTTGCGGTTGGCATCGTTGGAGAAAGAGTCACCACACACAGAATCGCTACCGAGCACAAGCTCTACACCATTCTTCTTAGCCAGTTCCTCAACGCCAAGAGCCACATCCAGCTTGTCGAGCTCTACGATTGAATTGCCGATCTCACCGCCGTGAGCCTTAGAGAATGTATAGGTCATACCACCACAGAGGATGAGCTTGTCAACCTTACCGAGCAGATTCTCAATGATTCCGATTTTAGAAGAAACCTTAGAGCCGCCCATGATAGCTACAAATGGACGCTTGATGTTGTTCAGCACGCTGTCCACAGCTTTCACTTCCTTCTCCATGAGATAACCCAGCATTTTGTGATCGGCATCGAAAAACTCATCGATCACTGCCGTTGAAGCATGCTTGCGGTGAGCCGTACCAAAGGCATCCATCACATAGACATCAGCATAAGAAGCCAACTTCTTGGCAAACTCCTTCTGCTTCACCTTCATAGCCTTCTTTGCTTCGTCAAACTCGGGCGTGCCTTTCTCCACATCCACCGGCTTACCCTCTTCCTCGGCATAGAAGCGAAGGTTCTCCAGCAGCAAAGCCTCACCCGGTTTCAAAGCGGCAACCTCGGCGTCAGCATTGGCACAGTCGGGTGCAAACTTCACATCAACGCCAAGATTAGCGCTCACGTTCTTCACGATCTGCCCCAAAGACAGTTCTGCCTTCACCTTGCCTTTAGGTTTACCCATGTGGCTCATCATAATCACAGCACCACCGTCTGCCAATATCTTTTTCAGCGTAGGGAGCGCGCCCTTGATACGAGTCTCGTCAGTTACGTTGCCATTTTCATCCAATGGCACATTGAAATCTACACGAACGATTGCCTTCTTGCCGGCAAAGTTGAATTGATCGATTGTCATTTTTACCTTATTATTTATAGTTAGAAATTGATAACTTTGTTTCTTGCAAAGATACTAAAATTATAGGAAACATATCAAAGGCAGTTGGAGTTTTTCATATTTTTCACGCACCACGTTTTTGATTGCCACATAGATATGACAAACGACGAAATGCTTTAATGGCAAATTTAATGTGGATTTGATGTTTTTTTCTTTCTCAATACATTACGTATTCAGATTATTTCTGTAAATTTGCACGCAGTGAGTTATTTAATTTTAATTAGAAGTTTATGAAAAAAATCATGTTCATTATGTTCGCTTTGCTTACATTATCTGTAACAGCGAACGCACAAACTGTTTACATTGCAGCAAGCAACAGTGCAGTGGCTTATCACAAGAGTAGAGATTGCGGATATCTTAGAAACAGCAAGGAGGTGAGGAGTGTCTCTTTAGCAGAGGCAAAAAATATGGGGCGTCATGCATGCACAGCATGTTATGGTTCAGACAAGAAGGCGGCACCCGCAGCATCTAAGAAGGTGACAACCACGGAAAGGAAACCCGCAAGCGCAACAAAGAAAACAGCCACAGCAAAGAAACCGGAGGCAGAGGAGCCGACTTCTACAGGCACAGTTAAGAAGACGGTGGCTAAAAAGGCTGCACCTGACACCGAGAATAAAACGGCCGTAGCTAAGAAAGCTGATACCAAAACAACAGCTAAGAAGAAAGCTGAAGCGCAAAAGACTGACGAAACCAAGGCAACAACTAAGAAAAAAGCCGAAACTCAAAAGGCTGACGAAACCAAGACAACAACTAAGAAGAAGGCTGCTACTAAAAAAGCTGCATAAGCAGACAGTAGAGTTTTATTATGCCCATCTGTCTATAGATTCCATTTCTATGGTTCAGATGGGTTAGTTTTGTATGCTTTATTATACGTTATTTATCATAATCTACATTATGGTAATATTGGAGAGCTATTGTGATTTTTTCAAAAACACACCTGCAACAGCTCAACATGACACTATCATTCCATTCGCAGAAATGGCGTAAATGATTTCAGAATTATCTTGACAAACACCCTCTGTAGATTTGCGTGTAGCAAAATTGAAAATCTTTTGTCCGAAATACGCGAAAATTAGAGGGGTTTAAGTAAACCACAGAGCATCAGTGAGTTACGGGCGAAAAGTAAGAATATGCCATAGATATTCATCTTTTCGTCTTGCGATAGCATAGTTTTCGCATCGCGAAAGCATAGTTATCGCGATGCGAAAACATTGAGATCGTATCGCGATTAGGCCGTTATCGCGATGCGAAAGCTATGCTATCGCAACCCTATCTTAAAATTTTCGACCTCCCGCGACCGGAATCTTGCCCAACCACCCCGATTTTTCGCTCTAGAATGAACAAAAATCTGAACGAAAAAACTGTAATGAAATCTTGACAGATAATATCTAAAATGTTCCAGTTGTCCTGTCGTCAGAAAACATCCTGCTGATGTCGTCAATGGGCTTTTCTATTACATTTTTATAAGGGAAAAGCATAAATGTCACCAAAAATACCTATTTTTGCATCAAACAATCAATAAGAACAGATGCAGAATATAGATAATGCCAACTATCTGGCCTGCCCTATCCGTCAGGTTATCAGTGGTGATAAGTGGTCGATGCTGATTCTATTCACGTTAGACAAGAGTGAAGTTGTCGTAATGCGTTATAGCGAAATTCATAAGCACATGACCGATTGTTCACAAAAGATGCTTTCACAGACGTTGAAAGGTCTTGAGGCCAACCATCTGGTCAAACGTAAAGTCTATCCTGTGGTTCCGCCTAAAGTGGAATATTCGCTGACGGATTTGGGTAAGTCATTGATGCCAAGCATCAACAGTCTGATAGCATGGGCAAAAGACAACTTTAATCGCATCGTTACAGATTAAAGCAATTGTCTTGTTGATTATTATAACATCCTATGGTACAATTATTTAATAAGTATTCCATTGCACAGAAAGCTGCTCTTGCTTTCTCTCTTTGTTTAGCGGCAGTATTATCCGCCAACGCCCAGCAAGATAGGCGCCCGAGACCGAAGAATATAGCTATCGGTGCAACCCGTCATACACCGGATTCATCGCTCACCGGCAGTCTGAATTTAGGCATATTCAATAATATGGATTCGCTGCATGGATTTCAGCTCGGACTGATTTCGGCTACGACATTAAAGGATATGCGTGGTGTGAGTATTGGTGGATTACTTGCAGCATCGGCTTATAATGTTCGCGGACTACAGGCCTCACTGGCCGTCAATCATGTTGGGGGAACGATGCATGGCATTCAGTTGTCGGGCATATCCAATGTAACCCATCGGCTTCATGGGTTCCAGTTGGCGGGCTTCTCTAATGTGGTGGAAGAACCATTCGAAGGCATTCAGATTGCAGGAATCACCAACATTGCGACAGGCATCAAGAAGGGCATACAGGTATCTGCGTTTGCCAACATCGTATCGTCGCGCATGCGTGGCCTCCAATTGAGTGGATACAACTTTGCAGACACCCTGACCGGCACCCAGATTGGACTGGTGAACGTGTCGCGCAACCATCCGAAGGGATGGCAGGTTGGCGTGTTCAACTATACCACTGATACCATTGCCCATAAAATCGGACTGGTGAATATCAATCCCAAAACCACGATCGATATCCTTGCCTTTGCCGGGACGACCTCTTTGTTCAATGTAGCCTTGCGCTTCCGCAATCGCTCTACTTATAATATACTCGGCGCCGGAACCCATTATATGGGTATCAACGAGAAATTCTCCGGTACGCTTTTTTATCGTATCGGGCAATATTTTCAACTCACTCCCAAGTGGAGTATCAGCGGTGATGTGGGTTATTATCACATAGAGACATTCCAAGAAAACAGTGTCACAAAGCCGGAGCGTCTCTATTCCCTGCAAGCACATCTCAATCTTGATTATCAAATCAACCGCACGCTTGGCGCATTCGCCTCCGTGGGCTATGGTGACACACGATATTACGCCCATCGTTGGAAATACAAAAGCGAGTTGTTAGCGCAGGCCGGCCTATCCATCCGGTGGTCTCACAATAGAGATTCCGGCCTTCCCGACCCACGCCGACTCAAGAAAAGCCATACCAGCTTCTCCGATTCGTTAGCCCATTGGAACAACGGCGAGAAGAATTATTGGCGCGGAGTAGCCGAGGCGGCAGGTATCAACGTGTTTGTGCATCTCTTCGATCGCTTTGTGTTGCAGGAGGATTTTGCCAAGGTGAATTTCAAGAGCATAGGACATAACTTCCGCCATGCTTTCGTTTGGGACAACGACCAGTTTTCTACCAACCTTTTTTCTCACCCTTATCATGGCAATCTTTATTACAACAGCGCCAGAAGCAACGGCCTGAACTTTTGGGAGAGTGCCCCCTACGCATTGGGGGGAAGCCTGATGTGGGAGTTTGCCGGAGAAGTTGAGCCACCAGCTATTAATGACTTGATAGCCACCACAATGGGTGGAATAGCTATTGGAGAGGTAATGCATCGCGTCAGCTCCCTCATTCTCAACGATAGTCAGCGAGGCTTCCGCCGCTTCATGCGTGAGGCTGCAGCTACGATTGTCAACCCCATGGGAGGGTTGACCCGCATCATGGACGGTGATGCATGGCGAGTGAAAGAGAAAGAATACCTGTATTATGATAGAGACAAACTGCCGATCGACTTCTCCATTTCCACCGGTATACGTTATCTCAGCGATGACGGCGCACTGTTTCGCGGAGAGTTCAACCCGTACTTGAATATATATCTCGAATATGGCGACCCGTTGAGTGAGGATAACAACAATCCGTATGACTTCTTCTCATTGGAGGCTACTTTCGGTATGTCGGCCAATCAACCGCTCATCAACCGCCTTCATCTCTTGGGACGGATATGGGGTAAACACTTGGAAACCAGAAGCAGAGATACGGAGATAGGCATTTATCAGCACTTCAATTATTATGATTCTAAACCCGTGAAAGACGGTTCGACGCTTACCCCCTACCGCATCTCCGAAGCGGCATCAGTGGGGCCGGGTATTATCATGCGCTTCCCCCAAGCAGGCGCTTTAACCAAATTGGAACAGCGTCTCTTCTTGAGCGGAATATTGTTGGGTGGCACGAAGAGCGACTATTATAACGTCATTGACCGCGATTACAACATGGGGTCGGGATTCTCCGTAAAGACTAAGACCCACATGGAGTTTCGCAGCTTCGGCCGTTTCATCCTCCACGCCAACTATTTCCATATATATACATGGAAGGGCTATGAGAATACCGACCTCACGACCGTCGATCCCCTTTACCTCAATGCGCAGGGAGACAGAAGCGATGCCGCGTTGCTGGAGATCAACCCGCTGTGGGAGTTTGATTTTAAAGGCCCGCTCAGCGCGTTGGCCAGTGGCTCGATGTTCTATCGCTCCACACACTACAAGTATTACAATGACGTGAAAGCCAAGACTTTTGAAGTGCGCATAGGTCTCACCTATCACTTCTGAAATGCCAAGTACCAATGCTCACCAATCACAACCTATCCCCATTGGGCGATAACCGCATCACCAGTTTGCAGAATTCAAAGGTCAAACACCTCATCACGCTCCAGCAGAAGTCATCCGCGCGAAGGGCAAATGGCCTCTTTGTAGTGGAAGGACTGCGGGAGTTTTACCATTGCGTGAATGCAGGATATGTGGTAGAAGCCCTGTTCTATTGTCCGGAAATTCTTACAAATGCCGCCGAGACACAATCGCTATACGACATGTTGGGCAGCATACAGAGCTATGAGGTGACTAAGGAGGTGTATGGAAAGATGGCATACCGAGGTGGTACGGAGGGCGTGATGGCTGAGATTCGTGCCCAAAAGAAAACGCTTGCCGACCTCAATCTGCCTGAGAATCCGCTGATAATGGTATTGGAAAGCGTAGAGAAACCCGGAAACTTAGGAGCCGTTCTCAGAAGTGCCGATGCTGCTCATGCCGATGCCGTCATTGTGTGCGATCCGCTGACCGACCTCTTTAACCCCAACCTCATACGCAGCAGCATCGGTGCCGTCTTCACCGTGCCTACCGTGGCATCCAGTTCTGAGGAGTGCATCTGCTTTCTGAAAGCACGCGGTATCACCATCCTCACAGCCCAACTGCAAGACTCCCACCTTTATTACGACACGGATATGTGCCGTGGCACGGCAATCGTAATGGGCACTGAAGCCACCGGCCTCACACAGGTTTGGCGACAGGCCGCCGACGCTCACATCCGCATCCCCATGCTGGGACGTCTCGACTCACTCAACGTGTCGGTAAGTGCCGCTATCTTACTCTTTGAAGCAGTCAGACAAAGAGCAGCGAGACAATGGCGATAGGCAAAGAAACACAACCATACCTCACAACAAGGGAGAGAGAAAATGGATTACTGTCCACTAAAGACAGATAGCCGTATCGGAAATTCTTTTTGCATCATTTCTACAAGCGCCTTTGCCGCAAAGGGGCTTGTCTGAGCGGCGTATATGCCAAACGGCATGCCGATCTCATTGCGATGCCGACGTGCATCGAACGCCGTATACACGTACACCGACCGACGTACGCACGTACACCGTACGCCGTACGCACGTACACCGTACGCCGCACGTGCCCATCAGTGTGATAAGCGGTGACGAAACGTGCAGCGAGAGGGTATGTTAAGCACTTGGAGAACCTTTTGCCCGGGCATGACGGCACAACTTCACATCCACGACCGTCATCCGCCAACAATTAAAAATGGCGTTAGCTTCTCAGCTGGCGCCATTCATTCTCAATAGGTATTAGTCTTTCCTTAAGGTAAAAAGATTGTATTCAGGATAACAGTTGCAAAGGTAAAGGTTAATTATGATATTTGCAAATAATTTTTAATATTTATCAATACAATTTTTATTTTACGCTTATATTATTTGATAGAAATTGATTAACTTTGCATCATATTAAATAAGGTATATATGGCAATCAACGAGAACAGCGTAAATGAAGAGAAACACAGTTTGAGTTTCGTAGAACAACTTGTAGAGGAAGATCTTGCAGCGGGCAAAAACGGAAGACGCATCCAAACTCGTTTCCCTCCAGAACCAAATGGTTATCTCCATATCGGCCATGCCAAGGCTATATGTATGGACTTTGGCATTGCTGCAAAATATAATGGTGTTTGCAATCTGCGTTTCGACGATACCAACCCTTCAAAAGAGAACAATGAGTATGTGGAAAACATTCTCAATGATATTAAATGGCTTGGTTTCGAATGGGGAGAGGTATTCTATGCCTCCGACTATTTCCAGAAATTGTGGGACTTTGCCGTATGGATGATCAAGAAAGGGCATGCTTACATTGATGAGCAGAGCGCTGACAAGATTGCCGAGCAAAAGGGCACGCCGACCATTCCCGGCACCAACAGTCCGTACCGTGACCGCCCTGTAGCAGAAAATCTTGACCTGTTTGCAAAGATGAATACGCCGGAAGCCGTAGAGGGGTCTATGGTGCTGCGCGCCAAGCTCGATATGGCCAATCCTAACATGCATTTTCGCGATCCTATCATGTATCGCATTATCCATACGCCCCATCATCGCACGGGAACGACGTGGAATGCTTACCCTATGTACGACTTTGCGCACGGACAGAGCGACTACTTCGAAGGTGTAACCCACTCTATCTGTACACTGGAGTTCGTTCCTCACCGTCCTTTGTATGATAAGTTTGTTGACTATCTGAAAGAATGTGATGGCACAGCAGAGAAAGGATTGGACGACTTCCGGCCTCGCCAGATTGAGTTCAACCGGCTGAATCTCACCTACACCGTGATGTCAAAGCGCAAGCTCCACACCCTCGTGGACGAGGGGCGCGTGATGGGATGGGATGACCCGCGTATGCCGACTCTCTGCGGTATGCGCCGTCGTGGATACTCCCCCGAATCCATCAAGAACTTCATCAAATCGATAGGCTATACTAAGTTCGATGCGCTCAACGATGTAGCCCTGTTAGAGGCTGCCGTGCGTGACGATTTGAACAAAAAGGCTGTTCGTGTGTCGGCTGTTCTCGACCCTGTGAAGCTCGTCATCACCAATTATCCCGACGGTCAGAGCGAAGATATGGAGGCTATCAATAACCCGGAAGATGAAAACAGTGCCACGCATACCATTACTTTCACTAAAAATCTGTGGATTGAACGTGCCGACTTCATGGAGGATGCACCGAAGAAATTCTTCCGTATGGCTCCGGGTAAGGAGGTGCGCCTGAAGAATGCCTACATCGTGAAATGTACAGGATGCACCAAAGATGCCGAGGGCAACATCATCGAGATTCAGGCCGAATATGACCCTGACAGCAAGAGCGGCATGCCGGGAGCCGACCGCAAGGTGAAAGGCACGCTCCACTGGGTGAGTGCCGACCACAGCGTGAAGGCCGAAGTTCGCGAGTATGACCGCTTGTTTTATGTGGAAAATCCATCAGCTGACGAGCGCGATTTCCACGAACTACTCAATCCCGACTCACTCCATGTGGATGTCAACTGCTATGTGGAGGAGTATGCAACTGCCCGTAAGCCCGGAGAGTATCTGCAGTTTCAGCGCATCGGTTACTTTATGGCCGACCCCGATACGACAGATTCCGCTCCCGTATTCAACAAAACCGTTGGTTTGAAGGATACGTGGGCAAAGCAGAATAAGTAATAAGAACACATATAAGGATAAACATTGAGCGATAATATTTATCAAAGTAGAGAGTTCAAAGCGAATCTCGATAGATACGAAGCTGCCCGCACTGCGGGTGGCTCCGTTTATATGGAGCCAGACGAACTGATGAGCATAGCCGAATACTATCATCTGCATGGCCGGCTCACAGATGCGCTTGATGCCATCGAAATGGGTATGAAGATGTTTCCGGGAGCTACGCAACCTCTGGCCTTCCGTGCACGTATCGCCATCCTTATCGAAGGCGACGCCAAGGATGCCATGCACTATGCCGAGATGATAGAAGACAAGCAAGACTTGGATTATCTCTACATCGTGGCAGAGATTATGATTGCCGATAACCGTGTGGACGAGGCGGAGGATTTTCTGGAAAGCAAGGAAAGCACCATTGACGAGGAGGATATTGACGACTATGTGCTTGATGTGGCTACCCTCTTTGCCGATTACGATTGTATGGACTTGGCGCAGTTGTGGCTCGGCAAGAGCAACGACAAGGATGAGCCAGACTATAAAGAACTGCAAGGACGTATCGCTATGAGTGAGGGAAACTATGAGGAAAGCGAACGAATCTTTAATACCCTCATAGATGAGAACCCTTACTCTGTGCCTTATTGGAATCAACTGGCCTCTTCGCAATATATGCACAATAAACCCGAAGCAAGTATTGAGAGCAGCGATTTCTCACTCGCCATCAATCCGGATGACGCGGATGCCGTGATTAACAAGGCCAACGGACTGACCCTACTCAACAACTTTGATGAGGCGATTAAGTATTATCGCCGTTTTCAGAAGTTGCAGCCGCACAGCGAAATAGCCGATATGGGAATTGGAAGCATACTTACCAGTCAGAATAGATTGCAGGAAGCTCTCATGCATTATCAGCGTGCGGAACAGTTGTGTGCACCTCAGTCGGTCAATATCTTTGAGATTTACCGGCAGCTTTGCTTGATTCATGCCAATCTTGGACAGTTGACTTCCGCTTTTTCTTATGCAGACAAGCTCAAGGAGGCAGTTGAGGCAGAAAGTTCTGACCTATTTATTCTCTATGGCTATCTTTATATGTTGCAAGGCGACAAGAGACGGGCACAAGAGTTTCAGCATAAGGCTTTGGAGCTCTCGGAAGATGACAGAGCACGTACCAAGATGCTGATTGCCTACTCGGCATACGACAGTGGCTACATCAACATGGCTCATCAGCTGTTTGTAGAGCTGATTGCCGAAGAGGAATACGAATGGAAGGAAGCATCTATTTTTCTTGCTTTGTGCAATTTTGACTTAGGGCGACGGGAGGCGTTTTTGTCCTATTTGGAGAAAGCGGCAACACTCTGCCCGCAGGAAACCAAGCAGATGATGGCACAATTATTTCCCTCATATCTCGATGTGAACGATTATTATCATTATGCCTGTACCCACATAGAGATGGGAGCATCCCCTAAAGAGGGGATAAAAGACTAAACAGCAATTGGTTATAAAATAAATATTGAATTAAAAGAATGACTATATTCTCAACACTTCTCAGCAATCTGAACTATAGTACAATCATGTTTCTGATGCTTCTTGAAAGCACCGTTGTCCCCGTACCATCAGAGCTTGTCGTTGCTCCGGCGGCCTATCATGCTGCCGCCGGCAATCTCAATGTATGGCTTGTTATCCTGTTTGCAACTATAGGAGCCGACCTCGGTGCCACCATCAATTACTTTGCCGGATATTACCTCGGCCGACCGATTATCTATAAGTTTGCCAATAGTCGCTGGGGACATATGTGCTTGCTCAATCAAGAAAAGGTGGAGAAGAGTGAAAAATACTTCAACAACTATGGTATGGCAGCCACCATCACAGGCCGCCTGCTTCCCGGAATCCGTCATTTGATATCCATTCCTGCCGGACTTGCAAAGATGACGTATTGGAAATTCCTACTCTATACCACTTTAGGTGCATGCTGCTGGAACTGCATCTTGGCTGCGTTGGGATGGTTTCTTCACTCCATCGTACCCGAAGATCAGCTGAATGGCAAGATCATGGAATATGGCGAATATATCAAAATCGGTCTATTGGCCATCGTAATTGCCGTTGCTTTCTACTTTGCTGGCAGATGGTATCTGAATAAAAGAAAGAAAAACGTTAAATAATAGGCATTTATCTCCATTTCTTACCTCGATTTAGTATCTTTGCAAGACATTGTTAATTGAGGATAAATGTTTCATCATAAAAGAATTATTGCTATTGCACTTCTTATCTTTGCCTTACTGCCATTGCAGGCACAGATGAGAAAGAATGCACAATATCAGATTTATTTCGACCAATATAAGGATCTCGCCATTGAGGAGATGCTGAAATATCGTATTCCTGCAAGTATCACGTTGGCACAGGGAGTCTTTGAAAGTGGTGCCGGCTTGAGTCGGCTTGCCACGCAGAGCAACAACCATTTCGGCATTAAGTGTCACAATTGGACGGGGCGGAGCATGAAGCATGACGATGATGCCCGTGATGAATGTTTCCGGGTTTATGACAATGTGAAGCAGAGCTATGAGGATCATAGCAAGTTCTTGGCACAGAGCCAACGCTATGCCCGGCTCTTCAGATTAAGCCAGACGGACTATCGTGGCTGGGCCAGAGGATTGAAGGAATGTGGCTATGCCACCAATCCGCAGTATGCGCACAAACTCATTGAGATTATCGAGCTTTATAGTCTTTATGTGTATGACACAGCCACGAGCTATGACAAGTTTATGGCTCAACGCTCGGCCAAGGATCAACCTGCTCGCCGCGGCGATCTGCTTCACCCTATTAAGTTATTCAACAAGAATTATTATCTCATAGCTCGCGAAGGCGACACTTTCAGATCGTTGGGCAAAGAGACGGAACTTCCGTGGAAGAGGTTAGCCAAATATAACGAGCGCGACAAGAACGAGGTGCTTCATGAAGGTGACATCATCTATCTGAAGAAGAAGCAGAAGCATGCACCAAAGGAATACAAGAATCGGCCACACGTTGTACAGCCGGGCGAGAGCATGTATTCTATCGCCCAAAGATATGGCATCCGACTGAAGAGCCTGTACCAGATGAACAACCTGCCCCCCACTCATCAGATACGTGTGGGCGAGCAACTTCGTGTGTATTAACTCATTCACTCTTATACTCATCATGACAAAAAGAATCATAAGCGCCATGGTTATCCTATTGTGCACTTGTGCGGCAGCATGGGCACAGAACTTTGATCAGTATTTTCAGGATAACACTTTAAGATTGGATTATATCTTTTCGGGGACATACAACACGCAGCACATTGCATTGGACGAACTCCTTATGGAGCCTCGATGGTATGGCAAGCGTAAGCGCTTGACAGAGGTGCCGGTGGAGGGAAACGGACAGATTACGGTGAGAGACCATAAGAGCGGGCAGATGATTTATCGCAATTCGTTCTCTACACTCTTTCAGGAGTGGCAACAGGAGGATGAGGCGCGCCACACAGAACGGTCGTTTGAGAATGTGTTTCTCATCCCCATGCCCAAAGATACCATAGATGTTACCATAGAGCTGAGAGATAATCGTAGGCAAGTCAGCGCCCGGCTCACACATCAGGTGGTACCGTCCGACATTCTTATTCGTCGGATGGGCTACCAGCATGTCACACCATACGAGACACTACAGCAGGCTGCCGACACCGCCACCTGTATCCACTTGGCATTCTTGGCAGAGGGTTATCGGCCTGATGAGATGGGGATTTTTATCAATGACGCCTTGCAATCGATGGAGGCATTGTTTGCCCACGAACCATTCAAGTCCATGCGCAGCCGCTTCCACATTGTGGCTGTGAAGTCGCCATCATTGGAAAGCGGCGCCAGCGAACCCGGTAAGGGTATCTGGCGCAACACCGCTCTCAACTCTCACTGGGACACCAATTACAGTGAGCGATACCTCACCACGACACATCTGAAAGATGTTCACAATCTCTTGGCGGGTACGCCCTACGAGCACGTCCTCATATTGGTCAACTCCGACCGTTATGGCGGAGGCGGTATTCTCAATTCCTATGTCCTTGCAACCGCCCACAATCGCTGGGCAAAGCCTGTGGTGGTGCATGAGTTTGGGCATAGCTTCGGGGGATTGGCTGACGAATATGCCTACGAGGGCGATGAGATCGACATGTACCCGCTCGATGTGGAGCCGTGGGAGAAGAATATCACCACTAAGGTCGATTTCCACGGAAAATGGGAAGATATGATTGGCAAAGACAAACGGGCAGGATTCTATGAGGGTGCGGGATACAAGCTCAAGGGCGTGTATCGTGGCTTCGACGATTGCCGAATGCGTACCAATCAGATTCCCGAGTTCTGTCCGGCCTGCCAAAAGGCTATCAAAGAACTGATAGAATTTTATACCGAATAGCAAATCAGCATGGCCATTCCACGCCTACGCCACATTCTCACGGGCATCATCTTGATGCTTGCGCTGCTCATCTCCCCCACCCTTCCTGCCTCTGCACAACAGTCGGATAGCGAACGATTGGGTATGGCACTGGATTATTTTCAGAGTGGCAAGTATCACGAGGCATTGCTGATTTTCCAAAAGTTGGACAAGTCGTATAATCTCAATCCGCGCTTCCAAGCCTACATCGGCGTATGCTATTACTATGAATGGGAATACAAACTTGCCACACGCTATCTGGATTCTGTGATTCCCAAACTGGCAGCTTTCTCTCCGCAGGAGCGTTCATTCTACTATTTTGCCGATGCCGAAAGCCATTTCTACCTCGAACAATATGACCAAGCCCTACCCCTTTATGAGGCCATGATTGCACTTTGCAAGGAGAACGAAAAGCCGGATGCCTATTACAAGATTGGCTTTATCCATTCGTTTCGTGAAGAATGGATAGCGGCTCTCGATAACTATCAAAACTCATTGGTTTATTACAAGCAACTCCGTCCTAACGAGAAAGCTCGCATAACACAGATTCATAAGATGATACAAGGATGTTGCGACAAAATCAATAGCGTCCGGTAAGTGTCAAGTGTAGGAGCAAAATTAAGCGCCTATGTTTTCTGCTTTCATCCATATAAAGATATGCAGATGATAGCAGCCGACACCAATCACAATCGTATTGGGCATAACGAGAACACTTGGGAATCACAAACGTGAATTACTATGCCTGAAACAGACACTTGCCGAAATATTGTTTTTTGTCTTTCTGTCTGTTCTCTTTTTGTCTCCATCTGTCAAGATTTCATTACAGTTTTTTCGTTCAGATTTTTGTTCATTCTAGAGCGAAAAATCGGGGCGGTTGGGCAAGATTCTGGTCGCGGGAGGTCGAAAATTTTGAGATAGGGTTGCGATAGCATAGCTTTCGCATCACGATAACGGCCTTATCGCGGTGCGATCTCAATGTTCTCGCATCGCGATAACTATGCTTTCGCGATGCGAAAAGGGTGCTATCGCAAGACGAAAAGATGAATATCTATAGTATATTCTTACTTTTCGTCCGTAACTCACTGATGCTTTGAGGTTTACGTAACCCCCTCTGATTTTCGCGTATTTCGGACAAAAGATTTTCAATTTTGCTACACGCAATTCTCCAGAGGGTGTTTGTCTGATCTTTTCAAAATATAAAATCTCTTGCCTGCCACTTTCAGCAGGTAAGGCCAATTCATCGATTTTCATCATATTATTGTCTATAATCAAGCCGAATTGCGTTAAACTTTCAAATTACTGCAAATATTACGACTATTTTAAGTAACTTTGCAGCCAATATTATTCTACATAGGAATCGCACATGAGATTTGGAAAATACATACTTGTAGCCATTGCGGCCGTTATCAGCATGAACGCAATGGCAGAAAACAAGCGCGAAACGGTTTATATGTATGGCTTTGCTGCATCGTTCAACGACTCTACGGTATATTTCACCGAGATTCAGCAGGTAGATTCTGCCTACATCGATTCGAAGACAAAGTTCCTCTACAGCAGAGAGAACTACTCTTACCAGTTGCGCGATTACCTCGATGCACAAGGCTACAAGAATGCAACTTGTGTAACTTCTTACGCATTGACACGCAAGGAGGCAGAGAAGAAGTATCTCACGCTACGCAAGAAGTATCTTGGAAACAGCGGTTATAACATTAAATATCTGAAGGAGTCAGACTTCAGGTATCTTCCCATTCAGGCTGAATACTGAAACTGTACGAGTCAATGGGAGAGTTGAATATCAACCACTTTCGTATAGCCGAACTCAATGTGCGCATCATCTTCAAGGGTGATGGCAGGAACGGCATGCACCTGTTGCCGTCATTTGCCCCATTTCGGGTAGACGGTTTCGATGACGGCGAGTTGTTTTTCCAGCTTACCGTGGACGATACGTTGAAACCCAAAGCCAAGATGGAACGCGAACGGGTCCGTACATTCGACACAGGTAATGGAGACACCGTGGTGGATCAGTTGGCCGACGGCGGTTATCAATACATCATCAAGGATATCAACGGAGCCGACTGTGCATTGCTTCAGACCAACAAAGACTTTGATAATTGCCGCTGCGCACTCAACGGCAACTACAACATGCGGTGCTTCGGACTGAACAATGCGCTGATGCTGATCTTCGCTTTTGCAGGCAGTCGCATGCAGACGTTGCTCATCCATGCCTCGCTGGTTCGACAGAATGGCTATGGGTATGCTTTCATAGCTAAGAGCGGCACAGGGAAATCTACGCAGGTGAGCATGTGGCTGAGATATATTCCTGACTGTGACCTGATGAATGATGATAACCCCATTGTGCGTATCATCGATGGCAAGACCTTTATCTACGGCAGTCCATGGAGTGGCAAGACACCTTGCTATCGCAACGTGAAGACCAAGTTGGGTGCTATCACACGTATCGACCGCGCTACGGCAAACTCGGTGGAAAAGCTCGCCCCCATAGAGGCCTTTGCCTCACTCCTCCCCTCATGTTCATCTATGAAGTGGGATTCGGCTATCTTCAACAAGATCTGTGATACCATTGCCAAGGTGGTGGAGACAACGGGCATCTACATCCTGCATTGTCTGCCCAACGAAGAGGCAGCGGTGGTTTGCAACCAAACCATCAGGAAAGAATAAGGACTTATGGCCGACTTGCAACATCAACCGATAGAAAGAACCGCCGGACAAACCGGCAATTTAACTCCGGTGAGGGAGGTACAGTTTCCCAACGCTGTGCTGCTGCCCGAGGTTGTAGACTTTCTGAACGAAGGCCATACGGTGACACTCAGGCTCCGCGGATTCTCCATGCGTCCCTTTTTAGAGGACAACAGAGATAAGGCTCTGCTCACGAAGGCGGTAAATCCCAAAGTGGGAGATCCTGTGTTGGCTGAGATTGAGCCGAAACATTTTGTGCTCCACCGCATTGTGAAGATTGATGGCGCGAACATCACCTTACGTGGAGATGGCAACTTGGGCGTAGAACATTGCAGATTGGATGACGTGAAAGGTGCCGTAATCGGATTCTATCGTAAAGGGCGCGAAACGCTCGACCGGGTCGACGGACGCAAATGGCGTATCTATTCATGGATTTGGATGCATGCCATGCCAATCAGGAGGTATCTCTTGGCGGCCTATCGCAGAATATGGATACCGATATTTGGTGTGATGTAAAAAAATGAAATATTAACAAGCAAATACAAAATAAATAGAGAATGAAAGCAAAAACAGGATTCAACTTACGTCAGGTTTGTGGTCAGAACATCATTGTTGCAGAAGGCAAAGAGAACATGGACTTCAGCAATATCATCAGCATGAATGAGTCGTCAGCCTTTCTCTGGGAAGAGATTCAAGGCAAAGAGTTCTCCGTAGACGACCTTGCCCGGCTCTTGACAGACAACTATGAGATTGACGAGAACACGCCATTGCCTATAGAACAGGCGCTGAAAGATGCACAGGCTGTGCTCGACCAGTGGATACAGGCAGAGATCGTAGAGTAAGGAAACGACGGAAACGATAAGGCTCCAAACCCGAATCATTCAGGTTTGGAGCCTTATCGTTTTGTAGTATTGGGATGTATTAACCTATGATTACCACTAATACCATATACGAACAATACGGCCGAACGGCCATATTCTTTATTTCAGATGCACTGTAAACCAATTGGCAATCTGACGGAGCAGGTGGTTTCGGGTGTTTCCGCCAAAGATGCCATGGTTTCGGTTGGTATAGAAATTCTCCTTAAAGTCCTTATCAGCCTGAACGAGCGCTTCACTATACTCAAAGGTATTCTGTGGGTGCACATTGTCGTCAGCCGTACCGTGACAGATCAGCAGTGCGCCGTGAAACTGTCCGGCACGTGAAATGGCATTGTCGCCATAACCGTCCGGATTCTCTTTTGGGGTGCGCATGTAACGCTCGGTATATACTGTGTCGTAGAAACGCAGGTCTGTAGGAGGAGCGACAGCCACTCCGGCCTTGAACACATTGCTGCCATCACTCATGCTCATCAACGTGTTGAAACCACCGTATGACCATCCCCAAATACCAATATTATCCTTATCCACGTATGGCAAACTGCCCAAATAGCGGGCAGTCTCTACCTGATCTTTGGATTCAAGCTGGCCAAGTTTAAGGTAAATGCATTTCTCGAACTCGGCTCCGCGGCCTCCCGTGCCTCGGCCGTCTACACAAACTACGATGAATCCCTGCTGCGCGAGATACTGGTCAAAAGCTCCCCCCTGCCCCATTGAGCCGGCATTCCATGAATTCACCACTTGCTGGCTACCCGGTCCGCCGTATTGAAACATGATGACGGGGTATTTCTTATTGGCATTGAAATCGGCCGGTTTTACCATCCATCCATCGAGTTTCACACCATCCGACGTAGTGAAAGAGAATACTTCTTTATTCACCCAGCCATACTGCTGTGTCTTCATCTTGAGAGCCTTATTGTCGATATGGGTAGCGATCACCTTACCCCGCTGGTCGCGGGTTGTATAAACAAAGGGTGTGTTGTAATCGCTCCAATTGTTCACAAAATACTTAAAATCACCGGAGAAAGTTGCTGCGTTCCATCCTTCCTGATCGGTAAGGCGTTCGGTCTTACCATTCTTATGGGTGACATACACCTGCCGGTCATGGGCATTCAAGGCGGCAGCTTGATAATACACATCGCCAGAGGCTATGTCATAACCATAAACCGAAGTGATGTCATAATTGCCATCTCCAATCTTGCGGAGCAACTGGCCATTGTGATCGTACAGATAGAGCCGCATGAAGCCATCACGGTCAGACGGCATAAGAATATAATCCTTGCCAATGCGAATAGCTTCCATCGCCTCTTCCTTGACATATTTAGGTACGTTCTCCTTGATAAGCAACTGCGATACCGTGCTACGAGGATTGACAGCATATAGATTCAGGACGTCTTGATGGCGGTTCATCGTATAAACTATAATCTTATCGGCATCCTCCGTAGCCAGAATACGTGGCATATAGCCATCGGCATCCAAAGGGATATCGAGTTTTTGCGTGCGATGACTCTTGATATCGAAACTCCATGCCGACACTTTGGAGTTGTCTTCTCCTGCCTTAGGATATTTGTAAGTATAGAGGCCGGGATAAGGGTCATACTCCGTTCTCTCCGGATCCATTCCCCTGAAGAGCTGGAGCGAAGCCTCTTTTACAGCTGTCTCATCAAAACGAATCCAACATAACATGGTGCCATCGGCATTGAAAGTCAGTGCCCTGTTGAACGAGAACTCCTCCTCGTAAACCCAATCGGGAATGCCATTGATAACCTCATTGAACTTTCCGTCTTTGGTAATCTGGCTCTCACTGTTGTCATACAGGAGCTTGACAAGGTATATATTATTGTCACGGACAAACGCTACTTGGTTACCATCGGGCGACCACACGGGAGCCTGCTGTGAACCGCCGTCAGACAGACGCTCCAATTTACGCGACTGGATATTGTAAAGGTAGTAAACAGCCTTGTGTGAGCGACGGTAAACGGCTTTCGTCTGTGTTCGAATCAGCATGCGCTTACCATCGGGCGACATGGTGTAACCATCAAATTTGTCGATCTTTTCGCCCTGAGTGTTATCCACATCAAAGAGGACAGCCGTCTGCTTTCCGGTCTTAAAGGAATACTGCACAATTTGTTTTCCATCTTCTGATATCTGGGCATACTGATCGGTGCCATCCAAAGGGTCGATAGCCGAGATACGTTTTGCCGCAAATTCTCCTTGTGTGATCGACTTCAGATCTATCTTGTCACTACTGAAAGCATCTGCCGACGCCATGAGCATAGCTGCACACATGATGATGATTTTCTTCATATCCTATATGATTTTCAATTCTTATCATTGCAAAGTTAGGCAATTTTGGTAAATTTGCAAAAGGTTTCTTGCAATTATGCCACCCTGATTTCTGATTATCGACAAGATGACATACAACGACTTTGGAACGTGGATTCGGCAACGGTTTCCTTATAAGGTACAGAAGATTTCCATCGACGCAGGCTTTACCTGCCCCAACAGAGATGGACGTATCTCATGGGGAGGGTGCACGTTTTGTGACAATCAGACCTTTAATCCCACTTATTGCAATAGCCAGAAAAGCATTTCCGAGCAACTGGAAGAGGGCAAAACGTTCTTTGCCCGCAAATATCCGGACATGAAATATCTCGCTTATTTTCAGGCATATACCAACACTTACGCATCAGTTGAAAGCCTGAGAGATATGTATGAAGAGGCATTGGTGGTAGAGGATGTGGTTGGCCTCGTAATCGGAACACGTCCCGACTGCATGAGCGACGAACTGCTCAAATATCTAAAGGAACTGAACAAACGTACATTTCTTATCGTGGAATACGGAATAGAATCGGCCAACGAGCAGACTTTGCTGCGTATTAACCGCGGACATACCTTTGAATGTAGTCGGGAAACCATCTGCAAAACGCATGAGCATGGCATCCTTGTCGGTGCACATGTCATCTTAGGTCTTCCGGGTGAAGATGCCGAGGAGAGCTTGCGGCAGGCTTCCATCATCTCTTCCCTACCCTTAGATATTCTGAAAATCCATCAGTTGCAAGTGATAAAGGGTACAGCTTTGGCAAGAGAATACGCCAAACACCCTTTCCCTCTCTACACTGTGGATGAATACATCGAACTGCTCGTCCAATATATTTCACGATTGAGAAAGGACTTTGTGCTTGAACGCTTCGTAAGTCAGAGCCCGAAAAAACTGCTCATCGCACCCAAATGGGGATTGAAGAATCATGAGTTTACGAATCTTTTCAACAAAAGGCTACGAGAAATCAGGTAATCACGGCATCAATAGAGCTTGCTGTAATCATCATCTTCAAGCAGCTGCGCCACTGTGACAGACGGATTTTTCTTCATATAACGGCTCACCATATTCAGAAAATCTGTATCGAAAGCCTGACGCCCCAAAGCCTCATTGACAACCCACATCACTTTTGCCATGTGGAGATCGCGCTCCAATTGCGGGCGTGAATCGCTGTTATCCATCGGATAAAGACTAAGCAGATAAAAACTAAGCGCTTCCGGAACGATATACGGACGCCCCATGGTGCGGAGCTGTTCTGCCGTGTAGTTGAAACGCTGATATATGGGATACTTGGCACCCATATACTTATCCAATGATATTCCTATCATCTTATCACCCACAACAATACTCTGGTTGAGGGCGCCAATCTGTGCGTAGATACGGGGAAGGGGCATGTCGGGCAGCCATTCCTTGAGTTTAACGAATGCCTTCTGAAACTCCTGATTCAGATCATCCATATTGGCATACTCCGATTCTGCATCATTGATGATCACCTGAAGGGTTGAGTCTTGATAGAAACGAAGAAACTTCTCGTTGATATTATGCTCATCTACCGAGCCTATCTGGAGTATCTTTTCTACCAACGTGCGCGTTTCGATAGGATATTCGGTATTCATCTGCTGCAGAGCCGAGAAGTCGCCGGTAATGAGATAACGGCTCTCTAACCTGTCGTATCGTTCTACTTGGATACGGCCGGCGTCTTCTTCATTATCATTTGGCTTCAACTTGAATTCACAAGACGTGCAAAGAAGCAATGCTGAAAGCAATATGTAATATATCCTACGAATCAACACCCCTATTTATTATTCATCAGTAAATAAGCCTATCTGTTATAATAATACCCTGTTACTAAATAATAATGCAAAATTACTAAATATATTTTAAATAACCAACTTATTTGCTAAAAAAAACAAATATTTGCATATTGCTGCCCAATATTTCCCAAAATGTTTTCCGTGCGCTTTCGTCAAGCATCATGGAGCGGGCGCCTCGTCTTGACCGCTTTCAAGGCGCCCGTCAGGCTGATGCCCGCTTTTTCAGGCAGTAAGCGTCTTTATGTCACTTCCTTAATGCCCGGTTCATCGTCGTTTTTCACTCTGGCGGTGGCGTACGTCGAACGCCGTACGCATGTACGTCGAACGTCGTACGCATGCACACCGAACGGCGTACGCACGTACGTCGGACGACGTACGTCGCCGTTTTAGCATGATGGCGGCGGCGAAGCAATGGTCTGGGAGCGTCGTTGGGATGCTTTTGCGTATTCTCGAAACGTTTGGAGCAATATTGAGCCCCGGTCGCTAAAACTTAAATAATTGAAAAAGCAATGAATTAGAAGCTACTTATCGGCAATAGATTTAAAACTTTTAGTAACTTTGATAACAAACTAAAACAAATAAGAACAAGTAAAAATGGTAAACCGGAAGACTCTGTTTCTGCTATCGCTGCTGGTAAGTTCTGCCATATCTGCACAAACTACGATGCTATTGCAATTGGCTTCAGATGTGCTGCAAAACGATGCACCAGTAGTCATCGACTTGGCAAAATATGGCAGCATCAAGTCGGCAGTAGTATTGATTGACGGCAAGGAAGTACCCTGCCAGTTGGATGATTTGGATAAAGATGGGAAGTTCGATGAGCTTGCTTTCGTTACCGATTTTACGAAGAAAGGGCAGCAAGCGGCGACCATCACCTTATATGATAATGGAAAACCGCGTGAATATCAGGCGCGTACTTTTGCTGAACTTGTGCTCAGAAACCCTAATGTGAAAGAGAAAAACAAGCAAGACATCTATCTTTCCAGCATTACGATTGATAGGAAAACAGCCAATCCCTACAACGTGTTGCATCATCATGGCGTGGCTTTTGAGAACGAACTGATTGCCATGCGTATCTATATGGACAAGCGCCAGACCATCGACCTCTATGGTAAGTTTCGTAAAGGACTTGAATTGGAGCAGACACAGTTCTATACCAGCAAGGAGCAGAAGGCAGAAGGATATGGCGACGATGTGCTGTGGGTAGGCAATACCTTTGGGCTCGGCGCCCTACGTGGATGGAACGGGCACGAGCCCACGATGCTGGACGATGTGGAGCAACGCACACAACGTATCATCTGTTATGGCCCGGTGCGTACGATTGTGGAGGTAGAAGATGCCGGTTGGAGAATATCACCTTCTGTTGCTCCTGTCGATATGGTGATAAGATACACCCTGTATGCAGGACATCGCGACTTCGACGTAGATGTTGCATTCAATCGCGACATGTCGAATCATGAGTTTTCAACAGGTATGATCAATGTGAAAAACTCATCCGAATACTCGGACAAGGAAGGGTTGCGAGGCTGTTGGGGCACCGACTGGCCGGCAACAGATACCATCAATTGGAAACGCGAGACTGTTGGCTTGGGTATTTATATACCATCCCAATATAATTTAAAAGAGATCGCAGCAGATAAAAACAATTATACATTTGTTGTCAGACCCATCGGAAACAAGATTCATTATAATCTGGCTTACACCAGTGCAAATGAAAGTTTCGGGTATCATTCGGGGAAAGAATGGTTTGAATACCTGAAAGAATGGAAGAAACGCGAAAGCAGCCCTGTGACGATTAAGCAAGTGCGTGTGAGGCAGCACAATAAAAACTACCGGCAATAAGTCAGTACAAAATCTTGATTGAGACAGTAGTTCACTGTCACAGCCTTTGGTATTTTCAAGTCCTCTACCTTTACTTGCCCCGCAGATTGAGGTATGAAAGGCTGCAACTTCATCTCAAAATATTGTAAGTTTTCCTCGGAATAATACTTATAGACAGTCTCCTTTGCACTCCAATTGATAAGTTGGCACTGGAGAGTGCCACCATCTTCATCCGGCCGGATAAAGCGCTCAGCCACCCTGCTTACGCGATCGGAATAGTATTCTATATCTATCGCCACCTTATTTGTTGTAGAGAGAATCACTGCCGCCCATCCTCGGGTATGGCTTATGCTGATGTGGTAGCCTTCCAACAATGGCCGACCGCTGTCTGAATGAGTGATTACGGCGGCGTCTTTTCCCGTCATAGCCCTCAACAGTTCATACGTCGTAAGGATCTCCCGCACTCTCACTTCCGAATGATAGCAGGACAAATCAATGTGGGGAGGACAAAAAAGTTCATCTAAAGATTCGGTCATTTGCCATAAACCCACTTGTGTTTCGGGGGCAATATGCTCAATCCTTATCAGCGGCATCTTTCTTCACGTCGTGTACAATAACCTTCACACGGCTAATACGCCTTTCTTCCAGCGCCATTATCTCAAAGGTATAGTTCTTGAAATCTATCTTTTCGTGCATACTGAGGAAGTCGCCCTTGATTTCAAGAAGTAGTCCTGCCAAAGAGTCTGCATCGCCTTCAACCTCTGAAAACTCATCGTCATCGATCTGAAGAATCTTACAGAAGTCGCTCAAAAGCGTCTTTCCCTCAAACAGATAAGTGTTATAGTTCAGTTTGGAATATGTCTTCTCATCTTCGTCGTACTCATCATTGATCTCTCCAACAATTTCCTCGAGGATGTCTTCCAACGTTACCAAGCCACTGGTGCCACCGAACTCATCCACTACAATAGCAATGTGTACCTTGTTCTCTTGAAACTCCCGGAGCAAATCGTCAATCTTTTTAGTCTCCGGAACAAAGTAAGGGGGACGCATCAAACTTTGCCATCTGAAGTTGGAAGGCTTGGAAAGATGAGGCAAAAGATCTTTAATATAGAGCACGCCACGGATATTATCGTCATTGTCTTGATACACGGGAATACGACTATAATTGTTATCCACAATGCACTTCAACACATCCTGATAGCTACTGTGAATCTCAATTGCCACAATATCCTGCCGACTCGTCATCACCTCCTTGGCCGTTTCGTCGCCAAAGCGAATAATACCTTGAAGAATTCCTTTCTCCTCCTTGATATCATCTTTATCTGTCAACTCCAAGGCCTGCTCCAGATCATCCACACTCAACTGCCTATTCTCCTTAGGAACGGCCTTTTCTGCAATCATACCACTCTTGATCAACACCGTCTCCAAAGGCCAGAAAAGTTTTCGGAAGAACATAATACCGCTCACTGTCTTACGGCAAAAAGCCAATGGAGCCTGCCGGCTATATACCTTGGGCATAATTTCTCCAAAAAGAAGAAGAAGGAATGTCAGAAGTATAGTGATGCAAACAAACTCCAACCACTCTGCCTTGAAATGTACGATTGACCCGAATATATAATTACAGAGCATAATAATCGTTACATTGACAAAGTTGTTGGTAATCAATATTGTAGCTAAAGTGCGCTCCGAATCTTCTCTCAGCCTCTGAATGCTTGCATCCCTATTGTTCTTCTCAGGATTCAATTCGTCAATATCTTGTGGAGACAAACTGAAGAAAGCAATCTCTGCCCCACTGGCAAAACCGGATAATAGAAGCAGGAAAGCAGCCAAGAAAACGGCCAAGACCGTTCCTGCTGTTATGGGTTGGATAACGGCAAGCTCCCGAAGTTGATGTACAATTGATATGTCCAAATCTATATTAACTTGCTAAAAAGGCAAGCGACCATCATCTTGCCCTTGCTGTTCTTGTCCTGCTAAAGAGTCCGAACCTTCTATGGTTGGCTTCACTTTAGGTGTCAGCATCTCCATGTTTTCAACTTGGATTTCTGTTACATAATGTCTTTTTCCTTGCTGATCATCATAAGTATTATAGCGAAGACGGCCTTCTATATAGAGCTTGTCTCCCTTGTGGACATACTGCTCTACAATCTTTGCCAACTGACGATAGAACACAAGAGTATGCCAATCGGTGCGGTCGGGAACCTGTGTACCATTCTTCAATGTATAGCCACGCTCTGTTGTTGCTAACGAAAGTCGAGCCACAGCTTGATCTGCATCATAATAACGCACATCTGGCTCCTTACCTACATTGCCAATCAACATGACCTTGTTCATATCATCGACCTCAAAAATTGTCAAATCATTCTTATGATCTTACTTCCACATTCCAAGATACTTAAAGCGGAAGTTCTTTCCCTTTGCGGACGGAAACTGACTACGGCCGTCTACACGACTACGCAAATGATCCACGATACGATTATAACAATCCTGTCCCGACTCCGCCTTACAGCGTGCCACAAACTTCGTATCGCGATACTCGTGTTTACCTGTCGCAGGAATCATCACCACGCGCTTAAAGTCAAGTTCACCTTCATACCATCCTACCTTAATTTCCGCCAATCGGTTCAAGACGTTGTCCATCATGCCATGCCGATCCATTCCCTGCTGTGGACCGACCGAGCGCACTGCTTTCTTCTGCTTGAAATCAAGCATCGTCGCTGCCGTGGTCTTGATAACAATGAAGTAAACATGCGAACGAACCTTATAACGTTTAGGAAAGAAAACATCACTCGCTGCATAATTACGAATGTCGTCCTCTAAATCCGGAGTTACAACAATATCTTGGATGGAATGTAAAAAATCAATTGCTTCGTCGGCATTAGATACTAATACCTCCTTATCAAAATAGCGTAAGTATAAATTCATTGAACAAAAATGTTTCTCTAAATACAAAAAAGAGCGGCAAACGAGACTCGAACTCGCGACCCCAACCTTGGCAAGGTTGTGCTCTACCAACTGAGCTATTGCCGCACAAGACTAAAATTACAAGTGAAGAGGAGGAGACTCGAACTCCCACGTCACAATTGACACTACCCCCTCAAAGTAGCGCGTCTACCAATTCCGCCACCTCTCCAACATGTAAAAGCATTCTGAATAAAAGTGCCCAGAACAGGACTCGAACCTGCACGTCGTGAAACACACGCACCTGAAACGTGCGCGTCTACCAATTCCGCCACCTGGGCATTGAGAATTCCCGATTCTCTTGGTATTATTCAAAATGTTGAGCGGCAAACGAGACTCGAACTCGCGACCCCAACCTTGGCAAGGTTGTGCTCTACCAACTGAGCTATTGCCGCATTCAATTCCTTAGCAGGAAGCACTTCGCTTAATGCGTGTGCAAAGGTACTACTTTTTTCTTAACATGCAAACTTTTGAACGTTTTTTTTCTAAAAAAAGACTTTTACCTTTCTTACACCTTAATTATATCATAGCCTTAAAGGCATCTGCCCCAACCTCTGATAAAGATTAGGGCAGATTGAACATTTTAAATTAAATACTGAGACGAGATACTTTCGTTGCTCACCACACGTCGAATAGTCTCGGCAAACATGTCTGCTACACTTAGCTGTTTCACCTTAGAGCAGCGCTGAGTATAAGGAATCGAGTCTGTGAAAACAATTTCTTCCAGCGAGGAATTCTGTACGCGCTCGCTTGCGGGGCCACTCATCACACAATGAGATGCACAGGCTCTAACGCTCAAGGCACCGGCTTCCATCATAATATCGGCAGCCTTGGTAATGGTCCCGGCAGTATCAACCATGTCGTCTATGATCACCACGTTCTTATCTTTCACATCACCGATGATCTGCATGCTTTCTATTACATTGGCTCTTGCACGAGTCTTATTGCAAAGCACGAGCGGACAACCCAAATACTTGGCATAGGCGTTGGCACGTTTTGAGCCACCCACATCGGGAGAAGCGATAACCAAATCCTTGAGGTGCAGACTCTGAAGATAAGGCAGGATGACACCCGACGCATATAGGTGATCCACGGGTACGTCAAAGAAACCCTGAATCTGATCGGCATGCAGATCCATTGTGATTACTCTGTCAACACCGGCTACACCCAAAAGATCAGCTATCAACTTGGCTCCGATGCTCACTCTTGGCTTATCCTTGCGATCTTGGCGAGCCCAGCCGAAATAGGGTATCACCGCAATGATGTTACGTGCCGAGGCTCTTTTGGCTGCATCGATCATCAGGAGCAGCTCCATCAGATTATCCGAGTTTGGGAATGTACTCTGCACAAGGAATACGTCGCGTCCACGAATAGACTCCTCATAAGAAACTGCGAACTCACCATCAGAAAACTGGGTGAAAACCAAATTGCCCAATGGACAACCTAAGCTGGCACAAATTTTTTCTGCAAGGTATCTCGTCTTTGTACCCGAGAAAACCAAAAAAGAGTTATTTTCACTCATTTCGTTTGCGTTTTATTTTATAAAAGTGTAAATGTTCTTTAGCTAATCTGTGATTCGTCGCAACTTCTCATAGTGTTGCATCAGGTGCTTGAAGTCTGCCTGATTATGAATGTCAAACCGGCACCACAAGTCTCCGCACACGACCACTCCGCCGAAGCCCAACTCCTTTGCTATCCTTATATTATCAATACCCATACCGCCCAAAGCATAGACATGCTTATTGATCACCCCCCGCTTTGCCGCATCTTCCAGTTGCGGTATTGTGAATGACGACAGCTCATCCTTGAACTCAATGCAGTTGAAGATATTTTTGAGAAACACATATTTTGATTTCTTCCGCATCTCCTTGAGCATCGACAAGTCGGTGCACGTACGACTGACATTACCTTTATACCCCATAGGAACATCATCTTCCGGGCGATTCAAATGGATTCCCGCCAAATTATACTCTCTTTTCAAGTGGTAATGATTGTGCAAGGTAATGTTTCTGTGATAATCTTCGGGTATCAGTGAAAGCAGGCGCTCTGCATAGAGAGGAGAAGATTCGGGCTTGAAAAGATGCAAAGAGTCCATTCCCTCGTCAAAAAGTGCCGTGAGTATTTTGTCTTCTTCCACAAAAAATGTGGACTTAGTCATGATTACCAGTTTCATCGCTGATGTTGTTTTCCGAATGCAAATGTAGGAAAATTCCCTTGAATAAACAATATATTTACAAAATAAAACTTACCTTTGCACAAAAAAGAAAGACATGAAAGTCGATCTGGAAACATTTAAAGAGCTGCATCGTCCTGTGTATGTTTTGGAGAAATCTCGGCTCCGTCGCAACTTAGAGTTGATTGCGCAGGTGGCCGAAGAGGCCGATGTTGAAATCATTCTTGCTTTCAAGGCATACGCTCTATGGAAGACATTCGGCATTTTTCGCGAATATATCCATGCCACAACGGCCAGTTCCTTATATGAGGCGCGTCTCGGATTCGAAGAGTTCGGTAGTCCTGTCCACACTTTCTCTCCGGGCTATACCGATTACGAGATCGACGACATTGCCCGCTATTCCAGCCATCTCACATTCAATTCACTCTTGCAGACAAGCCATCTTGCAGAAAGGGCAAAAGATGTCAACCCGAGCATTAGCTTAGGCCTGCGCATCAATCCCGAATATAGCGAAGTGGAAACTCTCATATACAATCCCTGCGCACCGGGGACACGGTTCGGCATCACGGCTGACAAGTTACCCGAGAATCTGCCTGCAGGCATTGAGGGATTCCATTGTCACTGCCACTGTGAGAGCGGTTCGGAAGCGTTTCTGCGCACCCTTGCCCATATCGAAGATAAGTTTGCCAAGTGGTTTCCACAGATCAGGTGGATCAACTTCGGCGGCGGTCATCTGATGACACGTAAGGATTATGATGTGAAACTCATGCTCAAGATTCTCAAAGACTTCCGCCACCGCTACCCCCACCTCAAGGTCATCCTCGAACCCGGCAGCGCTTTTGCTTGGCAGGCAGGGTCTTTGGTCAGCCAAGTGGTTGACGTGGTTGAAAACAAAGGCATACGCACAGCCATCCTCAACGTCAGTTTTTCGTGCCACATGCCCGACTGTCTGGAGATGCCCTATTGGCCGGCCGTGCGCAATGCGCGCACCATTGAGGCTAACGAAGAAGGATACCTGGCGGAGCAACATCTTGACCATGTGTATCGGCTGGGGGCTAATTCATGCTTGAGTGGCGACTTCTTGGGGTTCTGGCAGTTTGACCACGAGTTGCAGATTGGCGAAAATATCATCTTCGAGGACATGCTCCACTACACTACGGTCAAGACAACCATGTTCAACGGCATATCCCACCCTGCCATAGCTCTGGCCTATTCTGACGGCGAATTAGAGATGCTGCGCGAATATACATACGAGGATTACAAGAGCCGTATGGACTGAAAGCCTTGTGCCACCACATAGGCATATAAACAGAAAAACAGCGAGAGGTCATCCGATGACCGCTCGCTGTTTTTCATTATACGATATGTGCTATTCCTAATGTCCGTGCTTAGCGCAATCACTACATATACCTTTATAATAAAGCTGCACCGTATCAACCACATGCCCCTCCACTATCTTAGGCTGTGCCAATGACGGCGCTTGCTCTTCCATTAGGTCGAACACGCGGCCACACTGACGACAATAGAAGTGGACATGTGGTTCTACATCACCGTCATAGCAAACCCGGTGATCATCTATCGTGATCATTTGAGCCGCATTGTGCTCCGAGAACATTCTCAAAGTGTTGTAGACAGTGGTGCGACTCATTGTTGGAATATAACTTACGGTGCCCTGATACACCTCTTCTACGGTAGGATGGATACGGTGGGTCATCAAAAAGTCCATAATCGCTATACGCTGCATAGACGGACGGATTCCACATCTCACCAACCGATCGTATGCCTCTTTATTCATTTCCATTCTTCTCTTCTATTTACTTTATTTACATCAATGATCGTTACTACATTACAAATAATATGCAAAGATAATATATAATCGGAAATTTTCAAAACAAGATAGGACGAATTCTATCTAATTTTTGATATTTAAGAAACATCTACTGATTATTCGTTCATAATATTCCCGACAGATAAGGAGGAGTTAGAGGAGTTAAAAGGAGTTATCGCTCGCCCCGCTCGCTAAGGAGTTAAAGACAAATGCCCGGCAGATGTTTATCAAGCTATCGTCCTTTAACTTCTCTAACTCCCTTAACTCCCTTTAACTCCCAAATAACAGACAGACATTTCTCTCTCCTCTCTCCTCCCTCCCCTCTCCCCCAAACTTTGTTAAGAATTCATTACAGTTTTTTCGTTCAGATTTTCGTTCATTCTAGAGCGAAAAATAGGGGCGGCTGGGCAAGATTCAGGTCGCGGAAGGTCGAAATTTTTGAGGTAGGGCTGCGATAGCATAGCTTTCGCATCACGATAACGGCCTAATTGCAGTGCGATCTCAATGTTCTCGCATCGCGATAACTATGCTTTCGCGATGCGAAAGCTATGCTATCGCAAGACGAAAAGATGAATATCTATGGCATATTCTTACTTTTTGCGCGTAACTCGCTGATGCTCCGATGTTTACGTAAACCCCTCCAATTTTCGCGTATTTCGGACAAAAGATTTTCAATTTTGCTACACGCGATTCTACAGAGGGTGTTTGTCGTGTTTTTTCAGAGGTTTTGGCCTCTGAAAAAGGGGAGAGAGGAGAGGGGAGAGAGGAGAGAGAACACTCCGGCAGTTGTTTGCCTAAACATCCGCAAAACATTTCTCTCTCCTCTCTCCCCACTCCTCTCTCCTCCTACCTTATTTTGCCTAAACACCCGCAAGACATTTCTCTCTCCTCTCTCCCCCCTCCT